>JAGRLC010000020.1 GCA_020441995.1 Rhodobiaceae bacterium | reverse complement strand
ACGTCAATTCGATCCGCTTCATGGGGCAGGCCATCGAATATGAGGCCCGCCGCCAGATCGATCTGCTCGAAGATGGCGGCACGGTCGATCAGGAGACGCGGCTGTTCGATGCGAAGTCCGGCAAGACGCGCTCTATGCGGTCGAAGGAAGAGGCGCACGACTACCGCTACTTCCCCGACCCCGACCTGCTGCCGCTGGAGTTCGACGATGCCTTCGTCGAGAACATCCGCGCCTCTCTGCCGGAGTTGCCGGACGACAAGCGGCATCGCTTCATCAGCAGCTTCGGGCTGACTCCCTATGACGCCAGCGTGCTGGTCGCCGAACGCGAGCGGGCCGACGAGTTCGAGAAGATGATTGCCGAAGGCGCGGACGCAAAAGCATCCGCGAACTGGCTGATCAACGAGCATCTCGGCCGCGTCAACAAGGAAGGCCTGACGCTCGCCACCGCTCCGGTTTCGGCGAAGGCCAATGCGGCCATCGTCAAGATGATCGCGTCGAGCGACATCTCCGGCAAGATCGCCAAGGACCTCTACGAGATCGTCTGGACCGAAGGCGGCGACCCGGAGAAGATCGTCGAAGAGCGCGGCATGAAGCAGGTGACCGACACCGGCGCCATTGAGGCCATCGTCGACGAGATCATCGCCGCCAATCCCGACAAGGTGGAGCAGGCCAAGGCCAAGCCGACTCTGGCCGGCTGGTTTGTCGGGCAGGTGATGAAGGCGAGCCAGGGCAAGGCCAACCCGCAGGCGGTCAACGAACTGGTCAAATCCAAGCTCGGGGTCGAGTGAGCGGCGCGCTGACAGTCCGCGAGGCGGCGCGGGAAGATATTCCCGCCATTCTGGACATGCTGGTCGATGACGATCTCGGCAAGACGCGCGAGGATGCGAGCGAGGCCGGGCGCGGCATCTATGACGCCGCTTTCGACAGGATCGCAGCTTCAGACAATGTGTCTTTGAAAATTGCGGAACTCGGCGGTGAGCCGGTCGGTACTTTCCTGCTGATCGTCATTCCGGGCCTTGCGCTGAAAGGCATGCTGCGGGTCGAGATCGAGCAGGTGCGTATCGCATCCACCCATCGCGGCAAGGGGCTGGGCCGGAAGATGATCGGCTGGGCAGTCGGTGAGGCGCGGCGGCTCGGCGCCGGCATGGTGCAACTGACCATGAACAAGTCGCGCACCCAATCCCATCGCTTCTACGAGAGCCTCGGTTTCACCGCCAGCCACGAGGGCTTCAAGCTTTACCTGTAACGGCAATGCTTGACGCCGCACCTTATATGTTCCTATTTTGTTCTCATCATTGGTTTTGCGTGATGAGGGCTCCCCGATGCGCCGCCCGCTATGGCCGGAACGGCTTTACGTCGATTTCGACAGCTTCTTTGCCTCCGCCGAGCAGTACCTGGAGCCGGCCTTGCGGGGACGGCCCGTGGGGGTGCTGCCGGTCGATTCGCCCAACACCGCGCTGATTGCGGCAAGCGTCGAGGCCAAGCGGGCGGGCGTGCGCGGCATCATGCGGCGCGACGAGGCTGAAGCCGCGTGCCCCGGCATCGTGCTGCGGGTGGCGCGGCCGGATGCCTATGTCGCCCTGCATCATCGCATCCGCAAATGTCTGGAAGCGCATGTGGAGGTGCTCGCCGTACGCTCCATTGACGAGGCGGTTGCGCGGCTGATGGCCAATGAGGCGGCGCGGGCGCGCGACCTGGGCGAAGAGATCAAACGGGATTTCGCGGCGACCTTTGCGCCCTGCCTGAGCCTTTCCATCGGCGTCGCGGCGAACGAGCTTCTGGCCAAGATCGCCGCCGAGATGGACAAGCCCAATGGGCTGCGCGTTCTGTTGCCCGGGGATCTGCCGGAGGCTCTGGCGCATCTGCCTTTGCGCGACATTCCCGGTATCTCCAAGGGCATGGAGCAGCGCCTGCACGATGCCGGCGTGCGCGACTTTCCCGGGCTGTGGGCTTTGGCGCCGAAACATGCGCGCAAGCTATGGGGCGGGGTGCAGGGCGAGCGTTTCGTCGCGGCACTGCATGGCTACGCGATCGAGCAGCCGGTGACGCAGAAACGCATGTTCGGGCACGGGCGCGTGCTGCCGCCGGACTGGCGCACGCCCGAGCGGATGCTGGTCTGCGCCCGTGTCCTGCTGGTCAAGGCGGCGCGGCGCCTGCGCCGGGAAGGCTATCTGGCTTCAAGCCTGACGGTTTCGGTGCGCCCGCATGGCGGCGCCGGGCTTGCCGTGACGCATGCCTTTGCGGCGGCTCGCGACGATCACACGTTTATTCGGGCGCTCGATACCGCCTTTGCGGTCTGGCGCGCGAATGCGCCGCCGGGCAAGACCAAGAGTGTCAGCGTCACGCTGCATGGCCTCAGCCTGCTGTCCCAGCGCCAGGGCGAGCTGTTTGCCGATTTGCCGGATGTTTCTGCGGAACGCTGGGAACGGGTCAGCGATATCAAGGACCAGTTGCAGGCCCGCTATGGCGGCAACAGCCTGCACATCGGGGAAGCGCTGGAACTCCCCGGCGGCTATGCCGGCGGCAAGATCGCTTTCGGGCGCATCCCGCATGAGCTGGATTTCCTGTGATGCAGTCCGGCCATGCGTCACGACGGCGTGAGCGGTGTTTGCCGCGGCAAACCACAGCCCTATGTTGTCCATAGCTGCCTAAATTACAGATTCCCAATCACGCGAATTACAGAAGCGATTGCACATGACGCAGAAGCCAATCGAATTGCATTACTGGCCCACGCCGAACGGCTGGAAAGTTGCCATCATGCTGGAGGAATGCGGGCTGCCGTATGACCTTCACCTCGTCAACATCGGCGCTGGAGACCAGTTCAAGCCGGACTTCCTGAAGATTGCGCCGAACAACCGCATGCCGGCGATTGTCGATCCGGACGGACCGGACGGAAAACCGGTTTCCGTCTTCGAATCCGGCGCGATCCTGCAATATCTCGGCCGCAAGACGGGGAAATTCTATCCTTCGGACGAGCGAAAGCGCGTCGCGGTCGAGGAATGGCTGATGTGGCAGATGGGCGGTTTCGGGCCGATGCTGGGCCAGAACCACCACTTCAACCTCTATGCCCCCGAAGACCTGCCATATGCCAAGAAGCGCTACACCGACGAGACGCACCGGCTCTATGGCGTGCTCAACAAGCGCCTTGAGGGACGCGAGTTCGTCGCCGACGAATATTCCATCGCCGACATGGCAATTGTCGGCTGGGCAACGCTGTGGGAGCGCCAGAAGATGGATATTGCGGAGTTCCCGAACGTGAAGCGCTGGCTCGACACGATGACTGCGCGGCCAGCTGTCGAAAAAGGGCTGACGCTGGCGAAGGATCGCCGCTCCAATATCGCCACCGACAACAAGGCGCAGTCCGTACTGTTCGGCCAGCGCGCGGGCTAGATTTCATTCTGGCGGCGGTTTTGGAAAAAGCCGCCGCCAGTAACAAGACCTTTCAAGTCAACAATTGATCCAGGTCATATATCCGGGCTATGTGCAGTCTTAAGTTCACACGAAAGACCGAAACCAGACCCCGGATTTCTCCATGCGCCCGTATCTTCCCGTTCTGTCGTTCCTGATTGCCGGCATCGTGAGCGCGGGAGGCTGGACCATGTCGCAGGGCATGGCGGGTTCGCCGGAGCAGGTTGAAACCCTTGAGGCGCTCGGGGAGCGGCTGTTTTTCGACGTCAATCTGTCCGCGAACCGAACGCAGGCCTGCGCCACCTGCCATAATCCTGATTTCGGCTTCTCCGATCCGCGCGGCATGGCGTCTCTTGGCGACGACGGCACGTCATTGGGCGACCGTAACGCACCCACCGCCACCTATGCCGCGTTCACGCCGGAGTTCCACCGCACGCCCGAGGGCAAATGGGCTGGCGGGCAGTTTCTGGACGGGCGCGCGTCGCGGCTGGAGGATCAGGCCGGCGGGCCGCCGCTGAACCCGGCCGAGATGGGTATGCCCGACAAGGCGGCGGTCGTTGCGCGGCTGCGCGAGGATCCGGTTTACAAGGCGGTTTTTCCAAGGTTGTTCGAAGACGGCGTTCTGGACGATCCGGAACAGGGCTACGCGGCGATGACGCAGGCGATTGCCGCCTTCGAGCGCACCGACACGTTCAGCCCGTTCGATTCCAAATACGACCGGTTCCTGCGTGGCGAGACCAAGCTGACCGAGCAGGAGGAGCTTGGCCGTGTGCTGTTCTTCTCGCAGCAGTTCACCAACTGCAACCAGTGCCACCAGCTCGGCAAAAGCGCGATCGATCCGCGCGAGACCTTCACCGATTACAGCTATCACAACATCGGCGTGCCGGAGAATGTGGCCTTGCGCGCGCAGAACGGCGTTGCGGTCGGCACGGTCGATGATGGGCTTTCCGCCAACCCGCACGTTGACGGCGATGCGAAGGAGCGCGGCAAATACCGCACGCCGACGCTGCGCAATGTCGCCGTGACCGGTCCTTACATGCATAACGGCGTGTTCGAGGACCTGCGGACGGTGATCCTGTTCTACAACCAGTACAACACGAAGTCGGCGAAGCGGCGGATCAATCCTGAAACCGGCGAAACCTTCCGTGCGCCGCAGGTTCCCGAGACCATTTCCGAAAAAGAGCTGACCGATGGCCCGGCGCTCGATGACGAGAAGGTGGATGCGCTGGTGGCTTTCCTGAAGACGCTGACGGATGCCCGCTACGAGCATCTGCTCGAAAAATAGATCAACCGCCTGCGCTTGGCAGGCGTTCGGAAACGTCAGGTTTGATGCGATGAAGATCGAGACACGTCTTGAAAAGCTGGGGATCGAACTGCCCGACCTTGCCGGTGGCGCCTATTACGGCCAAACCTACGGCAATATGAAGTCCCACCATATCGCCGGGAATGTCTTGTACCTTTCAGGCCATACGCCAGTTCGCGACGGCAAGGTGATCCATCCCGGGCGTGTGCCCAGCGAGGTTACGGTTGAGCAGGGCTATGAAGCGGCCCGCATCACCGGGATCAACATGATCGCCGGGATGAAGCTTGCGCTTGGCGACCTCGATCGCGTCAAAGGGCTGATCCGTTGTTTGTGCTTCGTGGCCTGCGAGCCCGATTTCAACGATGTGCATCTGGTCTCGAGCGGCTGTACGGATGTCATAGCGGAGGTCTTCGGCCAACCCGTCGGCATTGGCGGGCGCGCAACGATCGGCGTTCAGTCGCTTTGCGACAGGATGTGTTTCGAGACGATGGCCGAGGTCGAGATCGCATAGCGACTGGCGGGACTCTTTTATCGCTCTCAATGTCTTGTTCGTCGCGGCAGAGTCAGCAAAGCGTAAACGCAAATATTAGCTTTCGATTCATTCTGTTCAAAAAGCCGTATTATTTCAGTCATTTCCAATATTAGCGGAATCTGAATTCAGGATTGATTCAAGTTTTGGCAGGTTTACGTTAAGTCTGCTGTTTAACGCCGGATTCAAGGCTCCAGCGTCACTCTTGGTCCGTCGCCGCGATGCTTCAGATGAAGCGCGGGACATGGGGACCAACCCGGCCTTCAAGGGGAAAATGCGAAGGCTGAGCGAAGAGGACACAGGGAGTTCAAGAACAATGGCTCGTATCGAACATATCTGCGCGGATGCCGCGATCATCACAGGACAGGCCGACGGCGAAATGTACTTCCGTCTTGGCCTTATGCATGCCAACGGACGTGGCGCAGAACCGGACTATGTGGAAGCCCACAAGTGGTTCAACATCGCCGCGATGCGCGGTGACGCCCGTGCGGTATTTCACCGGCGCGAACTGTCGGAAGAGATGAGCGCCGACCAGATCGCGGCAGCCCAGCGCGCGGCTCGCGAGTGGCTCAGCGTTCACTGAGCGCTGAGCTACCGGCTGCCGGCAGAGGATTTGCCGTCGGCGAATAAAGCGTCGTCGCTGTACACGTCTTCGCCGGGGGCGATATAGCCTTCGCTGTCGGAAATCGACTTGTTGTCGTGCGTTTCCGATGCGTAGACATCGGCGGGGATCACGCCTTCGATAAAGCGGGCGACTTCCATCTCGGCACTTTTGCGGTCCGAACCGTCGCGTTCGGCCAGGTGTGAGATCAATCGGGCGCGATCACCATTTATGGAGTCCAGCTCCGCTTCGCTGAAATGCGGCCAGTTTTGCTGGATGAGTGGCGTGAATGCGGCCCAATTGGCGGACACGTCTTTCCATTTCATGGCTGGAGCTTTCTGTTCTTGCCGGAGCGTTCGCCGGCGAATGCGGGCAGGGCGTCGAAATTCGCGTCTTCAGGATCGCCATACGCGCGCATCGGGCTGTAGGCATCCTCGATATCTCGCTCAAATGTGTAGAGCGCGGCCAGAAAGCCGATTGCGACAGCCAGGTACCATTGCAGGCCGCCCATAAGAAACGCACCGGTTATCGATGGAAAATCGATGAGGAAGTGGTGCTTCATGTCCGTCGTCCTTTACGTAACAACCCACCCCTTATGTTCTAGAATTAGCTGGATGCTGTTTGGTTCCCCCGCGGCGGGTGGCTTTTTCAGGATTGCTCAGTGTCTGCTGATCGGACGTTCGTCCTGAACCAGTTGCGCCTCGAGGCATGCCGCGTTGACCGCAAGGCCCGGCAGCAGCCACTGGCACAGGCGCGCCGGTAAGCTCATGTTCTGATGAGTTCGAGAGCCTAGGATTTGATTGCTGGCCGAAGGGCGGGCTCGTCTTCGCCAATGCTCTCTTCGTCGGGACAGTCCTGCGCGATGCGTTTGACCGGAGGTGACGCTGCTGTTTCGCGCATTGCGGCGTGGATGGTGCTGACAAGCTCATCTGCCGAGAAGGGTTTGTAGAGGGCGCGTGTTGCGCCGAGCCTGATGGCCATGGACAGGAAGTCGGGACTGCAATCGCGCTTCTGCGGCGCGCCATGGCCGGATACGGCAATGATCGGAATGCCGGGGCAAATATCCTGAACGTGCCGGATGGTGCCCAGGCCATCCATCTCGGGCATGAATATATCCACGACGATGGCATCGGGGTTCAACTGTCTTGCCAGATTAAGCCCGGCACGCCCGTCCTCTGCCAGGCTGACGTTAAAACCTTCCATCCTGAGGATGGTTCCGATTGCCCTACGAACACCCGGTTCATCGTCGATAACGAGTATGGTCGGCATGCGATCTCCGGCTCGTGGAGATTCAGGACAAATCGGGCGCAACCGTCACGCAAGCGCGCAATCCATTCAATTTGCCGCTGAGTCAATAACCATTGGCATGTACGCAGCTCTAACGCTTCGAATCAGTAGGGTATTTGCGGTCGTGATAGCGTGTCAACGCACCTTATCATGTATTTGTCTGACCGGATAGTTTCTTCGTATATCACTTAAGCAAATTGGTATTTTTCATATTATTTCACGGTACTTATAATAATGCGATTATTGCAAAATTATTACATTAACATGTGCAGTAAATAAATAATGTTTATTATAGAATTGATGTGGCGCGTGATTGTCGGATTTAAACATTTCCCTCGGTTTTGATGCGGATGGTTGCGCCGCAATGCTTGCAATGAACCGCATCGGCGTCATGCAGGGTCAGGCCGCATTTCTGGCATTCCTGGCGCACTTTCGCGGGCCGGAACAGAACCTGCGCCAGGCGCAGGAACAAGGTCACTCCGAAGATCATCACACCGACCGACAGCAGGCGCCCGACCGTGCCGGTCAGCGTGATGTCGCCGAACCCGGTTGTGGTCAGAGTCGTCACCGTGAAATAGAGGGCGTCGGCGTAGTTGCGGATTTCCGGGTTCACGCCGTGCTGAAGCGCATAGATGAGGCCCGTCGTGACGAACAGGAAGACCAGCAGGTTGATGGTTGCGAGGATGATGTCTTCGTGGCGGCGGAAGTAACCGAAGTCCTGCCGCAGCCGCGCCAGTAGCTGATAGGTATGGAGCAGGCGCAGCGTCCTGAGGATACGCAGGAACCCGACGGCTTCGCCGGTAATGGGCGCGAGAAAGGAAAAAATGGCCGCAATGTCGGCCCAGGTCGCCGGGCTCAGGAACATCCGGCTCTTTTTCCTGGCTATGGCCAGACGGGCAAGAAAGTCGGCAAGGATCACGACGCCCAAGACCATGTCGATCGCTTCCACCAGCCGGGTATGGGGGAAAAACGAGGTGACGATGACGAAGACGATGGTGCCGAGGTCGAAGGCCAGCAGCCCGTAGCGGAAGCGGTGCGCCGTGTCCGTATCGTCTTCGTACAGTGTCTTGAGTTTTGCCTGCATCGGGGTGCCGCCTGCGTGAGAATTCCACGCTGACAGATTGCAAATTCATGGTGCCTTTGGCCAGCCCGGTCGTTTAGGCTTGGGCGACGCGAGGAACAGCCGTGAGACGGATAGTGGCGGTGACGGAGGGATTCGAACCCTCGATACGGGTTATCCCCGTATAACGGTTTAGCAAACCGCCGCCTTCAGCCGCTCGGCCACGTCACCCGCAAATCACCGGTATACGGTGCGGGCGGACAATGCAAAGTTTCGTTTGCCAAATCAAGCGGTCAGACGGATTCGATTTGACGGTTTTTCTTGCCCGCGCGGCGCAGCTCACTGGCCGTAGCGTGCAGCCGTCAGACCATCGAAGGAAATCTCCGGCTCCTTGCCCAGCACCGCATCGGCAACGGCGCGGCCCGAGCCGCAGGCCATGGTCCAGCCGAGCGTGCCGTGGCCTGTATTGAGGAACAGGTTGTCGAAGCGCGTCGGGCCGATCACCGGCGTTCCGTCCGGCGTCATCGGGCGCAGGCCCGTCCAGCCTTCGGCCCTGGAGACATCGCCGCCTTTGGGGAACAGGTCCGAGACCACGTAGCGTACGGTGTCGGTCGCGTGCGCGCCGAGGCGCTTGTTGTAGCCGATGATTTCCGCCTGTCCCGCCACACGGATGCGGTCGCCAAGCCGGGTGATCGCAACCTTGTGGGTCTCGTCCATGATGGTCGATTGCGGCGCGGCGTCGGGATCGGTGACGGGCAGGGTGATTGAATAGCCCTTGATGGGGTAGATCGGCAGGCGGATGCCAATCGTTTTGAGCAGGACCGGCGCATAGGGGCCGAGGCAGCAGACGTATTTGTCTGCGGTTTCCTGTCCCATATCCGTATGCACGCCGGTGATGTGGCCGTTCTCGGTGGTGAATTTGTCGATGGTGACACCGTAGCGGAATTTGACGCCGAGTTCGGCCGCCTTGTCGGCCAGAGCAAGCGTGAACATGCGGCAGTCGCCGGTGCGGTCGGCGGTGAGGCGCAGGCCGCCGACGAATTTCTTTTTCACAAGGGCCAGCGCTGGTTCAGCCGCAATGCAGGCGTCCTTGTCGAGCACCTCGAAGGGGGAATCGTATTCCGCCAACACCTCCTGATCCGCCTTTGAGGACTTCACCTGCTTTTCGGTGCGGAACAGTTGCAGCGTGCCGCGCTCGCGCTGGTCGAAGTCAAGCTTCACATCGCGCATCAGGTCGGTGAGCTGGTCGCGGCTGTAGTTGGAGATGCGGACCATGCGGCCCTTGTTGATCTTGTAGGAGTCCGCATTGCAGTTGCTAAGCATGCGGATGCCCCAAGCCCACATGGTCGGACTGATCAGCGGCCAGATAAACAGCGGCCGGTGGCGCATGAAGAGCCACTTCACCGCCTTCATCGGGATGCCGGGCGCAGCCCATGGCGAGGTCATGCCGTAGGAGAGTTCGCCGGCATTGGCGAAGCTCGTTTCCATTCCGGGGCCGGCCTGACGGTCGAGCACCTCGACCTCGGCGCCCTGTTTGGCGAGATAGTAGGCGGTGGTCACGCCGAGCACGCCGGCGCCAAGCACGATGACCTTCACGATGCACCCCTGGTTTTTATTGTCAGGCGATACGGTTTGCCGCACCGCACAAGCCAATCATGCATGCAGCCGGGCGGCTTGTCATGTGCCGGGATGCGGGAAAGCTCAGGAAGGTGTGTTTTCGTCCAGCCAGGCCAGAACTGTGTCCGTGTCAGCGGGCAGGGCGGTTGCCAGTCCGCCATGGAAGGTTTCCCAGTCTTTCGCGTAGTCCTCGCGAATGCCGGCGAGGACGGGGATGCCTTCGGCAATCGCCAGTTCGATGGCGCTGCGCAGGCCCTGGCCTGCGCTTTCCGCCTTGCCGAAACGGTTGACCAGCAGCAGGCGTGCACCGCTTCGCAGGGCAGTTTCGGCTTGCTCGGTGGCGGATGCCAATGCGCCCCAGTCGAGGCGACAACCTTGCGATTCCTTGCCCCTGTCCTCGGAGATGATCATCTGCCGCTTGCCGGCGACATCGCGTACCAGCATCGGCGGGCAGCAGTCCGGCGGCACGTCGGCCTGGGTTTCCTGAACGAGGCCGGCGAGCGGGATGCCGCGTTCGGCAAAGGCGTCTGCAACCGCGCGGAACACCGCGTCCGGGTTGTTGCCCTTGGAAAAGAGGATACCCGCCAGCGCCACGCCGTTTTCAGGCGTGTTCGCATTGTCCTGCGGGGCGGTTGCCGGTTTGTCGAGCATTGCAATTCCTGTGGTCAGACATCGAAGAAGGCGGTTTCGCGCTCGCCCTGCAGCACGATGTCGAAATGATAGGTTTTTTCCTTGGCGTCGGGATCGACGCAGGCGACGAGACTGTCGCGCGCGGCCTGCGAGGGCACCATCTTCAGCACCGGGTCTTCCGAATTCGCCTTCTCCTCGTCGGAAAAATAGAGCCGCGTATGCAGGTGCAGGTTGATGCCGCGGGCGAAGATATAGACGGTTATATGAGGTGCCTGCATGCGTCCGTCGCGCCAGGCGAAGCCGCCGGGTTTCACGGTCTCGAAGCGGTAGAGCCCGGTCTTGAGATCGCATGAGGCGCGGGCGAAACCGGCCTGGCCTTTGTCGAACGTGCCTTTGCCATCCGCCTGCCAGATCTCCAGCACCGCGTCGCGGACCGGCTCGCCATCACCGTCATAGACCGTGCCCTCGATGAAGATCGTCTCACCCTTCAACCCGGTGACCCACGGCTTGTCCTGCGTTCTGACCTTCAGCCCCGCGACCGCCGGCGCCATGCCGATATGCACATATGGACCCGCCGTCTGGGATGGGGTTTCCTTGAGGTATTCAACCACCATCTCAATTTCCCTCCGGACGGTTTTCGAAAAAGGTAGAGCGTTGGCCGCGCAGAACCATGTCGAACCGGTAGGTAAGACTGTCGAAGACCGTCTGGTTTTCCATGTCGAGACGGGCGGTCAGCATATCGATGGCCTTCGGATCGGCGATGGTGTTGACGATCGGACATAGCGGGATCAGCGGGTCGCCCTCGAAATAGAGCTGTGTCACCAGACGCTGTGCGAAGGCGTGGCCGAAGATCGAGAGATGGATATGTGCCGGGCGCCACTGGCAGCCATTGTTGCGCCAGGGGTAGGGGCCGGGCCTGATGGTGCGGAAATGATAGCGGCCGTTCTCGTCGGTGATGCAGCGCCCGCAGCCGCCGAAGTTCGGATCGAGCGGGGCGATATAACCGTCCACCACATGGCGGTACCGGCCTCCCGCATTGGCCTGCCATATCTCCAGCAGGATTCCAGGCTGCGGTTTTGCGTTCTGGTCCAGAACCTGGCCGTGGATCACAATGCGCTCGCCGATGGCGTCGCCATCGGTCGCATAGTTGCGGATCAGGTCGTTGTCCAACGCGTCCAGGCTGCTGTGACCGAAGACCGGGCCGGTCAGTTCGCCTTCGCCCTGTTCGAGGCTGATCAGGTTTCGCCTCGGCGACCGCAGAACGGTTGATTTGTAGCCGGGATGATATTGCGGCGGATGCCAGTCACGCTCACGCGTGAAAAGAACGGGGCGGGACATGTTTCCTCCGGGCTTTTGCGCGCATCATCGGCAATTCCCGAAGCTTCGGCAAGCGATGGCGCGGCAACGCTGGTGCGCATGACACGTGAACTGTGCTATCGGGCGCCATGAGCATCGCACGCACCATCGGCCACATGCTTGGCTACGACGTCTTCCGTCACGAACGGCAGGCCCGGATCGAGACCCACCTCGCCGAGCTTTTCCCGCGTCTGGGTGTGAATGTCGTTGTTGATGCCGGCGCCAATGCGGGGCAGTACGGGCGGCTTCTCAGGCAAAACGGCTATACGGGCCGGATCATCTCCTATGAGCCTCTGGAGAGCGTTTTCGGGCAGTTGGAAACGGCGGCGCGCGGCGATGATGCCTGGACCGCACGGCGGTTTGCGCTCGGCTCCGAAAAGGGCTCCGCGACGATCCGCATGAGCCCGGACACAAGCTGGTCCTCGCTGCGCGCATTTTCGGACTTCGGCAAGCGCCGCTTCACCGAGCAGGACCGCGAGGCGGTCGAAGAACAGATCGAGGTGGTCCGGCTCGATGCCGATCTGCCCGGTCTGATCGCGGATATGGACGCGCCGCGCATCTATCTCAAGATGGATACGCAAGGGTTTGATCTTGAGGTTTTCGCCGGTGCGGAGAGGGTTCTCGGGTCCGTTGCCGGGCTTCAGTCGGAAGTCGCGTTCCAGCAGATTTACGCGGGCGTGCCGAACTATCGCGAGGCGCTGAAAACCTTCGAGGATGCGGGCTTTGCCGTGACCGGACTGTTTCCGGTCAAGCGCGACCGCAAGTCGTTGCGCATGATCGAGATGGATTGCGTCATGCGGCGTGTGGACGAGGCCTGAGGCGATGCGCGTCGCCTTCTATGCGCCGCTGAAATCGCCTGACCATCCGGTTCAGTCCGGCGACCGGCAGATGGCCCGGCAGATCATGGCCGCGCTCAGGGCCGGCGGTCACGACGTGCGGCTTGCCTCGCAATTGCGCGCCCATGCCTCCGATCCCGACCCCGCGAGGCTCGCGGAACTGAAGCGCGATGCAGCGGCGGAAACCGCGCGCATCCTTGAGGACTGGTCGGGCGAGGGCGCCTGGCGGCCCGACCTGTGGCTGACCTATCACAATTACTACAAGGCGCCCGACCTGATCGGGCCGGAGGCTGCGCAGGGGCTCGCCATTCCCTATTGCGGGATCGAATCCTCTTTCGCGCGCAAACGCAGGTCCGACGGCTGGGCCGACTGGACCGCTTCCGCCGAGTTCGGCATGCGCCGCGCTCGGCTGAACTTTTTCATGACCGATACCGACCGGCAGGGGCTGGCTGAGCTTCTCGGCGAGGGCAGGCTTGTGGAGATGGCGCCGTTCATTGATGCCAGTGACTTCGCGGATGCCGGCCAGCCGCATTCACCGGACAATGATCCGATCCGCTTCGTGACCGTTGCGATGATGCGGGCGCGCGCCAAGCTCGACAGTTACCGGTTGATTGCGGATGCGCTTTCTCTTTGCGACGATTTTGACTGGGCGCTGGAGATTGCCGGAGACGGGCCGGAGCGTTCATCCGTCGAAGCCCTGTTCGCGCCGTTCGGGGCGCGGGTGACGTTTGCGGGAGAACTGGACCGCCAAGGCGTTGTGGACGCCTACGCACGGTCCGATGCGCTGCTGTGGCCCGGTTTCAACGAAGCCTACGGGCTCGTCTATCTCGAGGCGCAGGCGGCCGGGTTGCCCGTGGCGGCGCTCGACCGGGGTCCGCAGCATGCGGTGATCCGGGCGGGAGAAACCGGTCTGCTGACCGCCGAAGACCCGCAAGCCTTTGCGCAGGCGCTCCGGATCCTGGCGAATGACCCGCAGCAACGTCTGAGCATGGGGCAGGCGGCCCGCCGCTTTGTCCATGGCGAGCGGACCATCGCGGTTGCCGCGCGGCGGTTCAATCAGGCATTCGATACGATCGAGGCTTCCAAGCCTGTGTCGATGCAGCCGGCGGGATTTCCCCTGTCTCGCGCCGTGCTCGATCAGGTGGCGGAAACCGGCCGGACGATGTCCGTCTGGCTGCGCGATGACGATGCGGTCACGCCGACGCATCAGTTGGACCGGCTCCTCGAAACGGTTTGCGGACGCGGCATGGCGCTGACGCTTGCCGTCATCCCGCAATACGCAACCCCGACGCTTGCCTGCAGTCTGGAGCGCGCGCCGCAGGCGAGCGTGGCAACGCACGGTCTTGCCCACATCAACCATTCGCCGGCCGGCACGAAGAGCAGCGAGTTCGGCGCAACACGTGAGCAGGGCGATGTGGAGCAGGATTTGCGTGCCGGCCTGGATCGTATGCGCGGTTTATTCGGCCATGGCGCGTTGCCGCTGTTCGTGCCGCCGTGGAACCGGATGGCGGAAGTGTTTCATGCCCTGCTGGCCGATTGCGGCTACAGAGCGATTTCCACTTTCGGCGCGGCGGGGGAGGCCGCGCAGGCGGGACTCGCGCCCGTTTCCACGCATCTTGACATCATGGACTGGAAAGCGCGGACAGGGCGCGCGGCGGATGATCTCGATGTCGAATTCGCGCAATTGCTGAAACAGCGCCTCGAGATCGGCAATGCCGCGCCGCTGGGAATTCTAACTCACCATCTGGTGCATGACGAAACCGCGTGGAGCGCGCTCGATGGTTTGATGGCGCTGCTGTCCGCTCATCCCGCTGTTGAATGGCTCGATATGCGGGGTTATCTGGCGGAAAAGTCTCAGTAGAGCCTGACGACCGGTGTTTCGATATCGGTTCCGGTGATGGTGACAGACAGGGTCTCTCGTTGTTTCGGCGGGACGTATCCCTGTTCGCGGGCCGCTTTCACCACGTTGGCGGTCGCGAGCGCGCGTGAGCCGAGTTCCTTGTTGTATTTCTCCATCTTTGCGGAGAGGTTCACCGCGCTTCCGATCACGGTGAGTTCGAGCCTGTCGTCGCTGCCGACGGCACCGAAGACAACCTGACCGGAGGCAACGGCCATGTTGATCTTGGCGGGGTCGAAGCCTGTAGGCAGGTCATCTTCTTCCCGCCATGCATCCAGTTCCCCTATGATCGCATCGACGGCGCGCATTGCGTCGGCAGCGGATGTTTCAGTCGGTAAAAGCGCACCAAAGCTCGCCATGATGCCGTCGCCCATGAACTTGTCGATGGTGCCGCCGTTCTTCTGGATGATGGGTACAAGCCGGTCCTGGTAAGCGGACAGGATCGCGACCACGTCGCCCGGCTCCATTTGGGCTGCAAGTGTTGTGAAGCCGCGAATATCTATGTTCAGGATC
Source organism: Rhodobiaceae bacterium (assembly GCA_020441995.1). GTDB lineage: Bacteria > Pseudomonadota > Alphaproteobacteria > Rhizobiales > Tepidamorphaceae > JACKJK01. The sequence goes on along the minus strand of JAGRLC010000020.1, from coordinate 32,911 downwards.
GCGGCATCGCGGGTGACGCCTTCGCCCGCCCTGATCTCTTTCTCGGCCGCGCGAATTCTCCCCGCGACATCGGGATCGAAGAAGCGGGACAGTGCGCGGGCGGCCATTTGCTCGCGCACGGCCTCTATCAGCAGGCCGCGCCCCCGGCGTACCGCAAGCGCCAGGATGAGCGTCACCGAGAGAATGGCGATGATCTTGTCGAACTCGGCGCCGATCAGGATCGAGTTCGTCGTCATGTATGTGATGTAATTGCGCGTGACCATCATGTGGTCGGCGCCGATGATCACGGCATAGCCCACCAGCGCCAGCCAGCCGAGCATCGCGGCAAGCCCGGCGGCAACGACGAAGCGGGCCTCGAAACGAAGGGCGCGCAGGGCGATGAAGATGAAGACGTAAAGCAGCGTAGGCGCCTTCAGATAGAAGGAGGGCGGCTGCTGGTACTGGATATGGAAGCTCCAGATCATGGCCATCAGAAGCGCCATATCGATGAAGGTCATCAGATAGACGACGAGATCCGGCAGCCGCATTCTGGTTGCCAGGAAGAGCCCGGCGACCGTGAAGACGGCATAAGCGGCCAAAACATAGGGAACCGGAGAAAAGGCTGTTCCCGCATCGGTTTTTGGAGATACGGCGTAGAGCGCGCCGAAGACGAAAACCACAACGAGTTGCAGCAGGCGGACGAGCACTTCGCTGGCGGTGTCATGGGCGGCGATGGCGCTGAGCACCCGCGTGGGCAGACCGTCAGAATCGGACCGCTTGAGCAGCGATTGAACGGGATTTGCTATGGCTCCGCCGGCCTGCGTCCCAGGCGTCTTGCCCGGTTTGCTTTCGCGGACTTCGAGCGACTGGTTCATCGCGGGTGCGTTTCCTTCGCTCTATGAGCCTGACGCCGATATCGTACCGGAAACGCGGTTTTGACAAATAAACCGGGGTCACGCCCGATCAGTCGTTCGTGAAGCTGGCCGGGATTATCCCTTGGCGGCGAGTTCTGCCTGGGCGGAATAGAGTTCCTGTGTCGTGCGGGCAAGACGGTCGGCAAGCACACGCATGACGCCGACGGAGACCGCGGGGAAGTCCGAGAGCAGGCGGACAAAGCGGTCCTTGGTGATTTTCAGGACATCGAGATCGCCGGCGGCGCGTATGGTCGCTGTTCGCGGAACATCGCAGAGAATGGCGATTTCGCCGACAATGTCGTTTCGGCCCAGATGGGCGACGACCTGTTCTTCCTGGCCTTTCTGAATCACCACTTCGGCTTCGCCGTTGATGATGACAAAGGCCGCATCGCCCGTGTCGCCCTGGCGCATGACAACCTGGCCGGGGGCGTAGCGCAGCCGCTCGGATGCAAGCGCAAGCAGTTTCAGCTTGGTGGTGTCGATCTGCGAGAACAGCGGCACACGGCGCAGCAGGTCGACTTCATCCATGATCGACGACATTGTCTTCCCCCTTGCTGCACCGCTCTGGCGTGCAGATTGTCAAAATATCGGGTTTCCACCTCATCAAGCCAATTTCCCTTTTGTAATGTGACTTGGTTAGTTTCAGCACCATCTTCAAGGTTCAGGCCAAAATCTTGGCGAAATGCCCGCCTCTGGCTTTCAGTTCATCGGGCTTGCCGTCTTCGACCAGGGATCCATCCTTGAATACGAGCACGCGGTCGAAAAGTTCCGCAAGTTGCGGCTGCGACACCACCCAGAGCAATCCGTAGGGCGGGTTGCCATCGCTGCCCGCGGCATCCTTCAGTATCCGTTCGACCAGGATTTTCTGCGTGCGCGGGTCAAGTCCGCCCAGCGCACGGTTCATGAGCATCAGGTCGGGATGCTTCAGCAGGGCGCGGACGAGGCCGATTTTCTGGCGTTGCGCTTGCGACAGGCGCTTGCCGCCGGTTCCGATATCGAAATAGAGGCCGGCGCGGCGGATCGTGTCGTCCAGTCCCATTCCGGCGAGGGTTTCCAGAACCAGCGCGCGAATGCGTTCGGGCGCTTCGGCGATACCGCTGGCGATACGACCGAAGATGACATTGTCCTCCACCGACGACGCGTTGTTGTAGGCATCGGGGTCGTAGAAGGCGATCGCGCCTTCTAGGTCTTCTGGATAGTTGTCGCGGAATGCGTGCCGGGCATCGACGATAGCCTTGCGCAGTTCTTCCGTCATCAGGCCGAACCGGTGCTTGGGTTCGGAGTACGAGAACGGCAGCTTCATGAACATCGCACGGATATCGCCGGGGGCGGCATCGAAGACTGTTTCGCTGTGCCGTGACAGGGCGCCGTGGTAGTTCGCCATTTCCTCGGGCTTGAAGAACGAGAACTGGTCGAACAGCGGGTCATCGGGTGACAGGTCGGCGAACAGCTCGTGCATGGTGCTGGCGATCTCGATACCCATTGCGTAGAGCTTCGCGTCGAGGCCGGTCTCCTTCAGAATCCGGTTGGCGTAAGGGTGATTGTAGGCTGCCGCGTCGGCGAATTCCCGGCCAACCGGGCGGCCGAAGAACAGGTTTTCCCCGATGGTTGCTTCGTTGTTGTACCGGTCGGGATCGAAGGATTCGACGTGAGCGGACATGCCGCTTTCCTCGAGTTTGTCGCGCATCTTGCGGCGCGCCTCCAGGATCGAATCGGCAAGCTCCGGAAATTCCTGCGAATCCACGATGGCCAGCAGGCCTAGGTCATGCACATCATTGTCGAGCTCGACGAACTTGAGCAGTTTCAGGATGTAGTCCGTCAGCTCTTCTTCGTTCGAGACGCGGGCGGCGTCATAGTCGATCCAGTCGTCGGAGTATTCGAGCATCGTGTTGCCGGAGAGCTTCGTTTCGCCGCGTTCCAGCTCAAGCCTCTGTTCGTCCTCGGCGGTCAGGTCCTCTCTCGGGCGAAGCGGGGCGTGGCGCAATGGATAGGTGATGCTGTCTTCAAGACTGGATTGGGGCAGGAAGCCGTCCGAGGCGGCATAGCCGATGCGCCGCCCAGTGACGGATTCGGGCATGTAACCCAACTGGCGGCCACCGATCTGGATCGAGCCGCCAGTTGTCGGCACAAGCCTTGCCAGCACATCGATGAATGTTTCCGCACCGGAGTTGACGCCGCCAACGATCGCAACCCTCTCGGTGATCGCGCCCGAGTAGTTTGCCGTCTCGATCAGCTTTGCGCCGGAATCGTCCATGACCGAAAGGTTGGACACCTCGATGCGGCCAGTCAGCGGCTCGACCTTTCCGGTCTCCGGCATCTGGAGTTTGGCGTCGACCATGTTGTCGACACCGAACTGCTCGGTCACCTGGCTGTATTTGACCTGGACATCGACGCGCTGCTGGTCCCAGTCGATGAGTTCCTTCACCGGCGATGGCAGGTCCTTGTAGGCGGCGATGACGGCAACGAGCTGACCGATGTCGAGGCTGCCGCGGATCGCGAGATAACCACCGATCGAATAGAACAGGAAAGGCGTGAACTGGGCGAGGAAGTTATTGATGAATTTGATGAAAAACTTCTTCTGGTAGTACTCGTAGCGGATCAGGAAAATCTTTCCCAGCCGCGATGTCAGTTCCGATCTCTCCCAGTTGGAGGTGTCGTTGGTGCGGACCGCCGTAATGCCTTCGACGATTTCGCCGACGCGGCCCGACAGTTGCCGCGCGCTCAATTGGCGCTGTTTGGCAAGCTTGATCAGGATGCGGCGCAGGCGGGGAATGAAGACCGCCTGAACGAACACGATGCCGGCGGCCAAAGCGCCGAGCCAGAAGTTCTGCACGATGATGAAGCCAAGAGCGGTGATGGCCTGGCCGCCCAGAAAGACCGGCAGAACGAATGCGTCGCCAATGAAACCGCCAAGCGGCTCCACCTCGTCCTTCACCATGGTTGAGACTTCGGACGCTTTCATCTTCCGGAACTGCGGGATCGGGAACCGCAGGACCCTGTCCACCAGTTCGTAGCGCAACCGGCGGAGCATGCGTTCGCCAAGCCGGCCCTTGTAGGTGTTGATGTAGAATTTGAAGAGGCCGTTGACGCAAACCAGCGCCAGGAACATTCCACACAGCAGGGCAAGGGCGCCCAGACGCGTCAGTTCAACGCCGTCGTACAGGACGATGTCCGTGTAGGGGACGTTGACCGTCATGAAGGTCTGGGTGGCGTCGGGGGTCTCGAAACCGCGCCCCTGGATAGGGCCGTTGACGATGCGTTTGGGGAGATCGAGCGCCAGGAAATACGTCGGCATCGACAGCAGGACGATGGCCAGAATCCAGACCTGTTGTGCCTTGGTATGGCGCCAGATGTATCGCGCAAGCGATGGTTCCATCGCATCCGGTATCAACGGATGATCGCTCATGGTCTCGGTATTGCCCCCCGGAGGCCAAAGCTCAATTCCGGCTCGCCTATCTCGAAAGATGCAACGGCCCGTATGAAAGGGCAATGGCTGGCGTTAAAACTTTCCAGTTTATTACAGGCTTTTCAGGATGCTTGCCGTTGTCCGTGCGCCGTCCAGGTCGATCCCGGTCTTATCCGGAGTGACGGACAGGGCTTGCAGCATTTTGCCGGCAAGATTGGCGGGCGTCAGGCCGGATTCGGCCAGATGAACGGTCCGGCCCAGTTTTTCCAGCGCGAGCGAACGAACCGTCTGTTCGGTTTCTCCGTCCGTTGCGAAGGGGACGAGCACGGCCCTTGTGCCGGCAACCAGAATATCCGCGACGGTATTGTAGCCGGCTTGCGAAACTGAAAGAGCGCAACCGGCGAGGCGTTGCGGCAGATTTTCGATGAAGGGGACGGTTTCGGCATTGGCGGGCAGAAGCCGCCGAAGCCGTTCGCGGGCTTGTCCGGGGAGGTTCGGGCCGGTGGAGAGCACGAACTTCAGGTGCGACAGGCGCCCGTCATTCGCCGCTGATGCCGCGGCTGTCAGCAGCGCTTCCCCGACAGCCCCGCCGCCGGCGCTGACCAGCACCTCGTTTGACACTGGCGCGGTGGGCGGTGCGGGGGGGGCGACCATGCCTGTGTGGTGGACGGGTATGGCAATCTCCGCCGCAAGCGGAAAGGTGTCGGCCAGTTTCGCGATGTGCGGGTCGCCGTGAACGAGCACGCCATCATAGAGCGTGTTCAGCAGGTTCACCGTTTCCGCATCGCGGCCGGGTTTGCGGTTTTCCTGCAGGATGTCGCGGATCGAAGCGAAGAGCTTCGCATCCCCCCGGTCCTTCAGGAAACGAATGAAAGGCATGAGTTCGTGCCGCATCTGACGGCGGCCAAAGGGGTAGGCCTCGGTGATCACGATGTCCGGCTGGATATCCGCTGCAAACCCGAGAAGCATTTCGCGGCGGCGGGTCATGTAGTCCTCGCCGGCCGGCTTGCCGTTGTCATCGACAAGACCGGCGAAATCCGTGCCCGATGTGCGCAGCGGCGGCAGTTGAACCACCGGGAAGGGGGCTTCCGCGAGGATTTTGACCGGAAGCCCGCCGGTGACCAGCGTCAGGCCGAAGCCGGCGTCGTGTAGGGCATCGCAAATCCGGCGCGCGCGATAGACATGCCCGATGCCGAGCAGGTGTTGCACATAGAACAGGAGCGAGGTGGTCATTCCGCCGCTGCCGCGCGATTGGCTGCGCCGGTCAGGGATGCATCGAACAGGGCGATCAGTTCCGCCGAGGTCTTCTCATGGTTGAAGACGCTGCGGACCCGTTTTTCACCGGCTGTGGCCAGTTTCTCGCGCAAGTCCGGATCGACGATCAGGCGGGTCAGTGCCGTGGTGAGTGCTGGCACATTTTCGGGTGGGCACAGCAAGCCGGTTTTGCCATCGATGATCAGCTCTCCGACGCCGGAAATATCTGTCGACACACAGGCAAGGCGCTGGCTTTGGGCCTCCATCAGGACATTCGGTAAACCGTCGCGGTCGCCATCGGCGGCAATACGGCAGGGAAGGGCGAAGATGTCGGCTTCGCGATAGGCTTCGAGCACCTTTTCCTGCGGCTGTGCGTCAAGCCATGAAATCCGGTCCGATATGCCAAGGCGGTCGGCCTGTGCTTTCAGCTCAGAGAGTTTTTCGCCGCCGCCTATGTGCACGAAGCGCCAATCGGCGCTTTCGGGGAGCGCCGCGAGCGCGTCAAGCAGCAGGTCGAAGCCTTTCTTCACCACCGCCCGGCCGACGGCAAGCACGGTGACGGGCCTGTCCGATTTGCGCGCATGGCGCGGCGGGCTTTGGAAACGCTCAAGATCGACACCGTGGTAGCTGAGGTGGACGCGTGCCGGGTCGCTGCTGAGCGACTGGAGATGGGCATGACCGGATGCGGTGCAGGTCACGCTCCAGCGTGTTTCGGCCAGCTTCTCCATCAGGTCCCAGTCCGGCGATGTCCAGATGTCCTTGGCGTGGGCCGAACAACTCCACGGCAAACCGCTCATCAGGCTTGCATAGCGTGTCACGCTTGCGGGTGTATGGATGAAATGGGCATGCAGCCAGCCCGCTTCGGCGCCGGTCTCGGTGGCGAGCACACAGGCCTGTCCGAAGCGGCGGGCGCGGTTGCGGGTGAAATCGCGCCGCAGGTCACGCAGGAATGCCGTGAGCGCTTTCCCGAAGCCCGGCAATTTCGAGGCTTTCAGCGCTGCGCGCAGGACGCGCATCGGTTCTTCATGCAGATATTCGGGCAGATAGGCGACGGGGGCGGTGATCTGCCGATGGATGGGATGTATGGCGCCGTCGGTCGGCCTGCGCAGGGAAACGATGCGCAGATCGAATCCGGCGCGCTGGAGCGCAAGAATTTCCTGCGCGATGAAGGTCTCCGAAAGGCGGGGGTAGCCTTTCAGGACGATGGCAAGGGGCGTGTCCGCGCGTGTCTTGCCGGGCTGGTGCTGTCTTGCAGAGGGTTTCAGATGCCCGCTCCGACGAGGGAAAGATCCTGCCGGCTCAACCGCGAAAAATGATCGCCGACGAGATCGCAGATGGTGTCGAGGCCATCGAGCTTCAACGGCTGGGCTGCCTGTGAGGGCCTGTTGCGCGAGGGCAGGCGGCGAAGCGCATCGGCAAGCTTGAGCGGGTCGGCGGCCTCTTCCGGCAGGAGCATGTCGACGATGCCGAGTTCAGCCGCGCGGCGGGCTCGGATTTCCTGCTCGCGGCGCGGTTTCGTGCGCGGCACGATCAGGGCGGGGCGATCGTAGGACAGGATTTCGCAGAAGGTGTTGTAGCCGCACATACTGACGATGCCGGTTGCGTTCGCCAGCAGGGTCTCGGCGCGGTTGTCGAAATCGATGATCGTGATTCCGGGCAGGTTCGCGGCGCGCTTGTGCAGGGCTTCGCGCTCTCCGGATTTCATGAAGGGTCCGAGCAGCATCAACAGTGGCTGTTCGAGAGAGCCGGCGGCTTCACGCGCGGCCAAGACCTGATGCATCAGCGGGGCGCCGTCGCCACCGCCACCGGCGGTCACGAGGATATAGTTTTCCGGAATGTTCTGGCCGTGAATGGTCGGTGTCGCCTTGCCGGTGCGGTCCAGATAGCCGGTATAGGTGAGCCTGCGCGCCAGAGCCGGAGGGACATCGAGACCGGTCAACGGATTCCAGAAGTCCTCGGGGCCATAAACCCAGATATGGCTGTAGAGGTCGGTCATCTTGTGCACCATGTCGGTGCGGTCCCATTCGCGTTTCATTTCCTCCGGAGCGTCCATGACCTCGCGAAGGCCCGCGATCAAGGTGGTGCCACGGCCGCGCAGCATGCGCAGCGTCGTTTCCAGTTCGCCGCGCAGACCCATCGGTTCCTTGTCGACGATCATCAGGTCGGGATCGAAGGAGGCGGCGGTGTGATGGATCACGGCGCGGCGCATTTCCAGCGTGTCGGCGAGATCGATATGCTCGTCGAGCGAGGTGTAATCGCCGTTGTGCAGCTTGATGACGCTTGGAATCTTGACGAAGTCGACGCGGGCGCGGAAATCGAACGCGCCGGCGATCGGAGAGCCGGAAATAATCAGCACGAGAATGCCGTTGAAGCGTTCCACGAGCGCATGGGCAATCGACCGGCAGCGCCGGAGATGGCCCAGACCGAATGTATCGTGGCTGTACATCAGCACACGTGCGTGTCCGCGGCGGGTCATGACCGGGCCTCTTTCGATACGCTTTTCCCGCAATTGGCTCGCCTGGACATACAGTCCGATGACATGCAGCGCGTAATTCGCGGATTGGCGCAAAGCCTCAAACGCCGCGAACCACAATGCTCCCGTCTGGCCGGATCCCCAGTTTGAACCCCCGTTCGGCTAAGTCCTAGCACGAAGAAAAGCGGCTGTCGCGGTTGAGTTGACCTTGCGGTTGCACACGAAAGTCGCATGCCCGCAAAGGCGGCATCCGTGCCGTTCGGGCGCTTATTTGTAGGGATCCGCGGCATCCCGCAACCCGTCGCCCAGGAAGTTGTAGGCCAGGATGACCAGGATGACGGGCACCACCGGCAGCATGAGCCAGGGATAAAGCGCGACCACGTTGATGTTTTGCGCCTCCGTCAGCAGCACGCCCCATGAGGTGACCGGCGGGCGCAGACCCAGCCCAAGGAAGCTGAGTGCGGTTTCGCCCAGGATCATGGTGGGAATGGAAATCGTCGCGGTCGCGATCAGGTGGCTGATGAAACCCGGCACCAGGTGGCGGGCGATGATGCGCGATGTGTTGGCGCCCATGAGCTGTGCGGCCAGAACGTAGTCTTCCTCGCGCAGCGCCAGCAGCTTCGAGCGCACGGCACGCGCAAGCCCCGTCCAGTCGAGCAGGCCAAGGATCACGGTAATCGCGAAATAGACCAGCAGCGGGCTCCAGGTCACCGGCATGATCGCGGCAAGGGCCAGCCATAGCGGGATCGAGGGAATCGACTGGATCACCTCGATGATGCGCTGGACGACCATGTCGATCCAGCCGCCGTAATAGCCGGCAAGACCGCCTATGATGATGCCGAGTGTAAAGCTGATGGTAACGCCGATCAGGCCGATGGAAAGCGAGATGCGCGCGCCATAGACAATGCGCGAGAGCATGTCGCGCCCGAGCCTGTCCGTGCCGAGAAGGAAGGCGTTTTCGCCCTCCGGAGGGCAGAGGATGTGATGCTCCATCGGGATGAAGCCCCACATCTCGTAAGGCTCGCCCTTGCAGAAGAACCGCAGTTGCAGGGGTTTGTCGGTCAGCACCGTGTATTCGCGCTTCAGGTTGTCCATGTTGAGCTTGTAGTCGGTGTCGTAGACATACGGCCCGATGAAGCTGCCCTCATGGAAAAGATGGATGCTCTGCGGCGGGTGATAGATGCGGTTGATGTGGCGCGAATCCAGATTGTAGGGCGCGAAGAACTCGGCAAAGACCGCCACAAAGAACAGGGCGAGCAGGAAAATGCCACACCAGACGGCAACCTTGTGGCGCTTGAATTTCCACCACATTAGCCGCCATTGCGAGGCGAGGTAGATGCGCTCCTGGGCCGGCGTCAGGGCTTCGATGGTTTGCGGGTCGAAAGGCGCATCGTTGACGAAATGCGGCAGCGGTTTCGACGCGGGTGGAGTAAGCTCCATGCTCATTTGGTGCTGCCTCCCGCAAGACGGATGCGCGGATCAAGTATAGCCAGCGCAATGTCGGAGATCAGCACGCCAATCACGGTTAGAAGCGCAAGAAACATCAGGAACGAGCCGGCAAGGTACATGTCCTGGCTCTGAAGCGCGTTGATCAGCAACGGTCCGGTTGTTTCCAGCGACAGCACGATTGCGACGATCTCGGCGCCTGAAATGATGGTCGGCAGGATCGAGCCGATGTCGGAAATGAAGAAGTTCAGCGCCATGCGCAAAGGATACTTCATCAGCGCTTTGAAGGGGTGCAGGCCCTTGGCGCGGGCGGTGGTGACGTATTGCTTCTGCAACTCGTCAAGCAGGTTCGCCCTCAAACGCCGGATCATGCCCGCCGTGCCGGCTGTGCCAATGACGATGACGGGGATCACGAGGTGGCCCGCAATCGATTGCGCTTTCGCCCAGCTCATGGGCTGGTCGAGGAATTCCGGCGCCATGAGGTGGCCGATGGAGGTCCCGAACCAGCGGTTGGCGAGATACATCATGATCAGCGCCAGCAAGAAGTTCGGTGTCGCAAGCCCCAGCAGACCTAGGAATGTCAGCCCGTAATCACCCCAGCTGTACTGGTGGGTCGCCGAGTAAATTCCTATCGGGAACGCGATGATCCACGTGAAGATGATCGTCACGAAGGACACCAGTATCGTCAGGAACAGGCGGTCGCCGACAACGTCCGCAACGGGCAGTTCGTAGGCGAAGGAATAGCCGAAATCACCAACAAACCAGCCGCCGAGCCACTGGAAGTAGCGGACGATCGGCGGCTTGTCGAAGCCGTACTCCTCGCGCAGGAAGTTGAGCCGTTCCTCGTCGACCTTCTCGCCCTGTGCCTGCAATTCGGCGACATAGCTTTCAAAGTAATCGCCGGGCGGCAGTTCGATGATCGTGAATACCAGCGCACTCGTGATGAGCAGCGTCGGGATCATGATCAGTATGCGGCGGAAGATGTAGCTCAACATGGACTGACGCAGCTCTTACGAAGGGTTGGAAGACGTCTGGTCGAGCCAGAAGGTGTCAGGCTGGTATATGCCGAAATAAGCACCCGGATCGTAGGTGTAGAGGCCTTTTTCCGGAACGTTGTGCATGTGATCGGAGACGACGATAGGCTGAAGCGTGCCGTTGACGATGCCGATGGAAAAGACTTCGTCGGCATGGATTTGCAGCATTTCGTGCCAGATCGCCCGCTTTCCGTTCATGGTGCCGGCTTTCAGCCACTGGTTATAAAGCTCAAGCAGGCGCTGTGCGGATGGCAGTTCCGGCGCGATTCCGTTCTCGCCGCTCGATTCCGTGTTCAGTCCCCATGCCGGCCATTGCAACTGCTGCTGTGAAGTCGGCGCCAGTTCGTTGGGACTGAAATCGGCGGTCGGCAGGGCATTGTCGTAGCCCGGCCACACCGAAATCATCGTTTGTCCGGCGAAAACGCGGCGGCGGAAAATGTCGCGCTGCGAGGAGCGCGGGTAAATCTTGATGCCGGCTGCCAGCCAGGTGTCGTGAATGAGCTGGAGAACATCGGATTCCTCGGTGCTCTCGCCGGCCGATGCGACAATGATCTCGGCGCGCCGTCCGTCCGGCAGCAGGCGCACGCCGTCGCCGTCGCGCTTGTCGAGACCCATGTCGTCGAGCAGGGCGTTGGCCTGTTTCAGGTCGAAGCTGGTCCAGGCATTGGCGTATTCAGGCTTGTAAAGCTTGCTTTCGGGCAGAACCGTGTTGGCGCTGACGCGCGCGAGGCCATAGTAGATCGCCTGGTTGATCTCTTCGCGGTTGATGGCCAGCGAAAGTGCGCGGCGGAACCGCGCGTCGCGGAAAACATCGCGCCAGACCGGATCTTCGTAATTGAGATTGGGATAAAGGGCGATCTTAGAGCCCTGGCCGGTCTCCCAAAGAAGGACCTTGTAATCCTTCTCTTTTTCCGAAGCCTTCAGGAAGGTGTAGTCGTCGAAACGGATATAGCGGGCCTGAAGGTTGCTTTCGCCGGTTCCCGTCTTGGCCGGGATCAGGCTCGATGAGCCCATCGAAAGCGTCACCGTGTCGATATAAGGCAACTGGCGGCCATGCTCGTCAACGCGGTGAAAATAGGGATTTCGTTCGAACACGAAACGCTCCGCCGGCGGTTCGGTCATGTTGCGCCATGGCATGAGCGTCGGCAGGGCGGGGTTCTCGGGCCGGTAGCTGCGCGCCATGCGCCGGTGCAGCGAATCCCAATCCTTGACGCCTTCCTCCTCAACCATCTTCGCCAGCTTGTCGGGATCCTGATAGCGGGCGTGGAACTGCTTGAGGTAGTGCGCCGGCATCATGATCTCGAGCGGGCGCGGCCCCGCCAGCGCGGGCAGGAACAGCGGGTTGGGATTGGCCCAGGTGTAGCGCACCGTGGTTTCGTCGATCACCTCGAACGACGGACCTTCGCCATGGGGGCGCATTTCGGGCGGGAAACCGCCGCTTGAAAGCTCCTCGTTGAGGGCAACGTCCTCGTACCAGTAGCGGAAATCCTCGGACGTAAAGGGGTGGCCGTCCGACCACCGGTGGCCGGGGCGCAGGTGCATCGTGAAGACGCGGTCGTCCTCAATCTCGATCGATGCGAGAATGTCGGGTTCCAGATCGAAATCCGTATTGAAGCCGACCAGCCGCGCGTAGCTGAAGATCGTCATCATGCGGATGTCTTTCTGGTCCTTCATCAGCATGTTCCAGGTGCCGCCATAGGCGCCGGCCTCACGCGAGGAACCGGACATGTCCACAACCTTGGGCATTGCCGGCAATCTGCGCTCCAGCGGGGGAAGTTCGCCGGCCGCGACCTTTTCGGCCAGCATCGGCGCTTCCATTTGCGCCAGGTCGGGCGCGGCAATCGCGGGCGTTGCCAGAAAGGCCAGGAAAGCAAGTCTTGCGGCTGGTTTGGCGAGTGTTGACCGGAACAGGGCAAACATCAGATGACCTCCGAGGCCGGCGTGCCGCTGCGGACCAGCACGCGATGGCCGGGTTCAACCTCGAGCAGTTCCATGGCACCGGCCTGTCCGCCGTCCTGCGACGGACGGAATTTCTCGTCCCAGTTGGCCGTATCCGATCCCGGCCGCAGCCGCATCTTCTCGAAATCGAGCTGACGCTCCAGATCGGGGTAGGGAACCGCCTCAAGCAGGGCGCGGGTGTAGGGGTGGCGCGGATTGCGGAACAGGGTAGAGCGCTGCGCGACCTCGACGAGCCGGCCCTTCCACATCACGGCGATCCGGTCTGCCATGTAGTCGACCACCGCCAGATTGTGCGAAATGAATAGATAAGTCAGATTAAGTTCCGACTGTAAATCCTTAAGAAGATTTAGAATTTGCGCCTGAACGCTGACGTCCAGAGCTGACACCGGTTCATCGCAGATGATCAAGCTCGGATCCAGTGCCAAGGCGCGGGCAATGCCGATGCGCTGGCGCTGTCCGCCAGAGAACGAATGCGGGTAGCGGCTGAGATAGCGCGGATCGAGACCGACCTGGCGCATCAGCTCGGTGACGCGCTCAAGCTGTGCCGCGTGGTTGCCCATGCCGTGAATCGCCAGCGGTTCACGCAGGATTTCCAGCACGGTCATGCGCGGGTTGAGAGAGCCGAAGGGGTCCTGGAATATCATCTGGATATCGGAACGGGCGGCTTTCAGCTTACCCGCGTCCAGAGATGTCAGGTCGATCGCTTCTCCCGGCTTCGCGCTGAAGGTGACACGGCCTGAATCCGGCGTCAGGGCACGGGTGATCAGCTTGCTGACCGTTGTCTTGCCGCAGCCGCTTTCACCAACAAGCCCGAGGCATTCGCCGCGGCGGATTTCGAAGCTGACATTATCGACGACGCGCACGGCTTCCTGACTGTCGGAAGAGAAAAAGCTGCCCTTCTTGATCTGAAACGACTTTACCAGGCTGTCGACTTTCAGGATCGGCAGATCATCGGCGGCGGCTGTTTCGGGTTTTGCCTTTTTGGACTTGCCGTTTCCGGCTTTGGCGGGCGCCGCCGAACGCAGCGATACCAGCCGTTCACCCGGCTGCATGTCGAAATGCGGCACGGCCGCCAGCAGGGCTTTAAGATAGGGATGCTGCGGCTTGCCGAATATCTCCTTGACGGGGCCTGCCTCCATGATCTCGCCGTGATAGATGACGACGACCTCGTCGGCCATATTGGCGACAACGCCGAGATCGTGGGTGATCAGCAGCATCGCCATGCCGAATTCGGCCTGCAGATCCTTGAGCAGGGCGAGAACCTGCGCCTGAACCGTCACGTCGAGGGCGGTTGAAGGCTCATCGGCGATCAGAAGCGCGGGGCGGCAGATCAGCGCCATGGCGATCATTGCGCGCTGGCGCAATCCGCCGGAAAGCTCGAACGGGTACATGTCGTAGGCGCGCTGCGGATTGGGGAAACCGACCCGGCCCAGCATCTGTTCGGTTTCCTCGCGTGCCGCGCGGCCGCGCGTCGGCGTGTGCAGAACGAGTGCTTCCTCGATCTGGTTGCCAATGGTGTGCACCGGTGACAGCGAGGTCATCGGCTCCTGGAAGATGATCGAGATTCGCCCGCCGCGAATCCGGCGCATCATGTCGCTGGACTGGGGCAGGGTGGCGATATCGGTAACCGCGCCATCTTTCGCGGGGTCCGAAAACGCGATCTCGCCACTGGTGATGCTGCCGTTGCGCGGCAGGATGCCCATGATGGTCTGCGAGATGACGGACTTTCCGGAGCCGGATTCACCGACCAGCGCGACGACCGAGCCCGGCTTGATGCGCAGGCTCGCGCCCTTGACGACTTCCAGCGGTTCGCCCTGCAGATCGAAGGAAATGCGCAAATCCCGGATTGTCAGGAGATTGCCGTGCGTATCGGCGCTGACTGCGCCGGCGGCGTGCGGGGCCGTTTGCGTTGGGCTTGGTTCGGTTTGCAAGGCTGCTGTTTCCGGTTTGCTCTTGTTGCAACTCTTGGCCAGAGCCCCGGAAGGCCTGGGGCCGATCGTATCGCTATTTGCTGGTGTCCGGCATTCGAGCCTTGTTAACCAACGCGAGGGCGATGTGACCCTGAAGCAGCCGCCATGGCAAGCCCCCGGTTTGCTTTTTGAATGCTTTGATGAGCCGGGCGCGCTTTTTTGGCCACACATTCACAGTCCGCGCCGTCAATTCATCCCGGCAATACGCGGGGTGATTTTGCGTTGGGCGCGGTACGGAATCGCGACGGCATTCCGCGCGCCACCGGGCGGCCTCATATGCGCCTATATATAATGACTGTTTGGCGCATGCGGTTTGGGGAGGGTGTATGCGCGCCGATTCCAGTTTCTGATTCCGGTGCAAACAGATTCTTCCAGGTGGCGAGTCGTTTGAGGCAGGGGAATCGGTCCGGCAAGACGGGAATCGGCGTTGCAAGCGTGGCGGCAAGCCCCCTCATACGGGCCGCAATGGTTAAGAGAAGGTTGTCTTTAGGGGCTGAAAGCACGCTAAAAGGTAAATAATGTGTTGAATATGCTGTTTTCAGCCGATGCAGACCGGTCACAACGTTGTCGAAAAGACACACCCCCCGGAAAAGGGGGGCGCGAAAGGGGCCGGAGCCGATTTGCCTGTTGAACGGGCAGTGCGCATCGGTATGTTGGCTTCAGCGACACCGGGGACCCGGACTGTCGTGAACGCCTGACCAGAGGCAGTTCTTTCGGGGGCAAACTCTAGCGGGCTAATTCACGGGGAATTGGGGAAACCCTTCCTTTCTAAAGCACAAGCGGCTCGCCGCGATGCTCGGAAGCGAAGAAACCTGGTC
Organism: Rhodobiaceae bacterium; assembly: GCA_020441995.1. Classification (GTDB taxonomy): domain Bacteria; phylum Pseudomonadota; class Alphaproteobacteria; order Rhizobiales; family Tepidamorphaceae; genus JACKJK01. The sequence continues at coordinate 17,658 of JAGRLC010000020.1, read as the reverse complement.
CCTTATTCGTTTTTGACTGGAGGTCAGGATGAACAAGTTTAAGAGCCTTCTTCTCGGCACGGCTGCGGCAGCGATCGCGGCGACCGGGGCACAGGCCGCTGACGCCCCGATGGGTCGTGAGCCGGTCTACCGTTGCGACATCACCGGCTTCATTGAGCTGCCGGGCACGGACATCTGCTTCAAGGTCGGCGGCTTCGCCCGCTTGGTCACTTGGGCACAGAACAGCGATGCCACTCTCGTTGCTGGTGGTGACATCGAAGGCACCACGGGCACCGACGAAATCGGCATGTACGCCCAGGGCCGTCTGAACTTCGACGCCCGCCGCTCGACCGACCACGGCACCGTCCGTGCGTTCATCGAGATGCAGGCAACCGACGGCAACACGAACTCGAGCGGTTCGTTCCTTCTGCGTCACGCCTTCGCGCAGCTCGGCAACTGGGTCTTTGGTAAGACCTGGTCGACGTACCTGCACGGCGCTTCGGACCCGAACGGCAGTGACTGGTCGCCGGTCGCTCACACGATCCGTATCAACCAGATCCGCTACACGCACTCGGTTGGTAACGGCGTGACCGTGTCGGTCGCTCTCGAAGACCAGGCCTACGAGCAGTCGACTGCTGGTGTCACCACGTCTGCTGGTGGTGGTCTCAGCACGCTTCCTGCCAGCGGCTTCAATGGTGGCTTCGGCGACAACGACGTTCCGTCGGTCGTTGCCAACATCAACTACGCAAACGCCGGCTGGGACGTTCAGCTGTCGGGTGTTGCGAAGTTCAACGAGTTCTCTGCCGCCGCTGGTGGTAGCGACACGGGTTACGGTATCATGCTTGGTGTCGCAGCCGAGCTGACCGACTCCCTGAATGCCATCTTGAAGGTCAACTACACCGAGGCTGCTCCGAGCTACCAGTTCGACTGGTTCACCGGCGGCACCAACACCGGTGACGACCACGAGCAGTTCGGCATCATGGGCGGCATCGCCGGTAGCTTCAACGACAAGACCACCTGGCAGCTGGCCGGTATCTGGGGTGACTCGGACAACACCGGTTCCACCGGCATCGCCGCCACCGGCATTGTTGATCGTGAGATCTACGGTGCGCAGGCTGTCGTTCAGTACCGTGCCGCTTCCGGCTTCGACTTCCTGGCCGAAGTTCTGTGGCGTCACACGGACTACAACGCGACCGACAAGTTCATTACGGGTGCCAATGCTGGTAATCCGAACGACACCGACGAAGTCATCGGCGGTATCACGGCTCGCGCCAGCTTCTGATAAGCTGATCACGAGTTAGAATTACCGGACCCCGGCGGGAAACCGCCGGGGTCTTTCTTTTTGTGCGTGTCGCGGATGCTGTGCCAGACGCAAACACGCGCCTTTTGTTCCAAAGCATGAAGTCGGGTGTTGCGCCGGTCCTGTTGGCGGTCTAGCAAGGATGCAAGATCAGGGCGGCGGATGCGCCTGCTGTATCCCGGATTGCCGGCCTGTGGCGGGACTGGCGGCTGGGTGCGCGTTCGGAATCGCGATTGGCGGTTTCGCCCTTTATGACGGGGAGGGACAAGCAATGTGTCAGCCGTGGCGATGGTTCTGGGGAATCTTGCCGCTCGCGCTCATCACGCTGCTCGCGCTCTATTTCAAGCCCGCACCCATTGAGTCCGATCTATCAGTCCGCGCGGCGAGCGATCTTGCCGCCGCCGGACATGAGTGGGCGGAGATCAGTGTGGATGGCCGCGATCTCACATTGAGCGGCACGGCCCCTTCCGAAGAAGCGCAAGGGGCGGCCCGATCCCTGGCCATGCGGACCTGGGGTGTTCGGACTGTCAACGATACATCCAGTCTCCTGGCGCTTGCCGATCCGTTCATCTGGAACGCACGGCGCGATGAAACGGGTGTGAGAATCACCGGGAACGTGCCGTCAACCGCTGCCCGCGCAACCATGTTCGAGGCGGCAAGGGCCGCATTGCCGGGTGTCGATGTCAACGTGTCGGGTCTGGTGGCCGCGCGCGGTGTGCCGGACGAGGCGCAATGGACGGCCGCGACACGATTCGGGCTGACGCTGCTTGCGCAACTGGACACGGGTGAGGTTTCCCTGCGCAATCTGGCCTTTTCGGTCATTGGCGCGGCCAGTTCGCCGCAGTCCTATGAGACGATCGTCACCGCGTTGAGGGCGCTGCCCGACGGCGTCACGATGGCGGCTGAATCCGTCAGCGCTCCCGTCGTGTCGCCACACAAATGGGACGCATCCTACTCGGATGGCAGGCTCGTCATGTCGGGATATGCGCCGGACTTTGCCGCGCGCGATGCTCTGGCTGCCGCGATCCGCGATCTTCTGCCCGGCGCAGAGGTGACAAGCGATGTGGTTGTTGCCGCCGGCGGCATCGACAGTGCGCTGTGGAGCCGTACGACGTCCTTTGTATTGCAGCAGTTCTCGCGCCTGAAAGGCGCAAAAGCGGCTCTTGAAAATGACAGGCTGTCGATTTCCGGCGAGGCGGCAAGCATTGAGGATTACGAATCGGTTCTGGCCGCGCTCGATGCTGTGCCCGCTGGCATCGTGCTGTTGCGCGCTGACATCACGCCGGCGGCGGCGGATACATTCGCCTGGATTGCCAGCCTGAGCGCCGATGGACTGGCGTTGAGCGGCTATGTACCGAGCGATGCGGCGCAGCAGCGCATCCTGGATCTGGCGTCGAAGACTTTCCCCGGCATGCAAGTCCGCAATCGCATGCGGGTTGCGCAGGGGCCGGACGAGGCGACAGACGAAGCCTGGACAAGCGGTGCCGGTTTCTCGTTCGAAGTGCTCGGCTACATGAGCGAGGGCAGCGCGCTGATGATACCCGGCAGCCTGTCTTTCGATGGGGCGGTACGTTCGCCGGAATTCTTTGATGCCGCGATGGCGGCGCTCAAGGCGATACCCGACGATTTTTCGCTTGCACGCAATGGTTTGCAGCCCGCGATTGTCGATCCGTTCGTGTGGTCGGCGCGGCTTGAAGCCAACAGCGTTTCCATCGAGGGATTTGCGCCGGGCGCCGAAGCCCGCAACGCGCTTGTCGGGACTTTCACCGGCGCAAGGCCCGGCACGGAAGTCCAGTCGACGGCAATGGTCGCGCGCGGCCCGCTGAGCGAGGAGACCTTTAACGAGGTTGCCGGGTTCGTGGCGCGGATGTTTGCCAGCTTCAGCGAAGGAACGGCCTCGCTCGATGGCAAGGTGCTTTCGGTTTCCGGCATTGCGCGCGATGTCGATGCCTTCCGCGCGGCCGAAGTCGCGTTGCAATCCCTGCCGGATGGCGTGGAAAACGGGAAGCTTGAGATTTTTCCGGCGGCCATCGGCGTTTTGTCCTGGACCGCGACGCGGGATGCCAACCGGCTTGTGCTCGATGGATTCGTTCCAAGCGAGGCTGTCCGCAAGACCGTTCTGGCGGCGGCGAAGCAAGCTGTTCCGGGCGGCGAAGTGACGGACAGGATGGAGATCGCTTCCGGTGGGCCCGAAGCCGCGATCTGGGGGCCCGCGACCTCCTTTGCGCTCAAACAGCTGGGCCGCATGACACAGGGGCAGGTGCGGATTTCAGGGATTGAATTCTCGCTTGAGGGGATCACACCCGATTTCCCTGCCTATGACGGCATTCTAGCTGATGTCCCGGCTGCCATGCCGGGCGGACTGAAACTCGTTCGTTCCGATATTCTGCCGCCGGCGATTTCGCCCTACGTCTGGAGCGCGAAGCGCGATGCGGCATCGATCACGCTGTCGGGGCATGTTCCGAGCAATGAAGTGCGCAAGGAAATCGCCGATTTCGCGCGGGAACGCTTTGCGGGCCTGACTGTCCGGGACGAGATGAAGCTCGCGTCCGGCGCGCCGGATGGCATGGTGCAGGCCGTTGGCGTAGCTTTTGCCGCCTTGGGGCAGTTGTTCGAGGGCTCAGCGACGCTGGCCGACAGGCGCGTCACGGTGACCGGCGATGCGCCGGACCGGGAATCGGCGGAGACGGCGGATGAACTGATCGCCAAGCGGCTTCCTGCCGGGTTTTCCGGCACCAGCTCGATCCGCGTTGCCGAAGCGCCTCCGCAGCCCGAACCCCAGGCGCCCGGCGAGGCGGAAGCCTGCCAGGATCGTCTCAACACGATCATGACCGGAAACACGGTGCTGTTTGAGGTCAACAGTGCGGATATCCGCGCGGAAAGCTTTGCGCTTCTGGACCGGATCGCGGAAGCCGCGCAGGGCTGCCAGGGATTTGGCATCGAGGTCGGGGGGCACACGGATTCCGATGGGCCGGAAGAGTACAATCTCGATCTGAGCCAGAAACGGGCCCAGTCGGTTGTGCGCTATCTTGTCGGCAAGGGGGTATCCGGGCAGCGCCTGAAGGCTGTTGGCTACGGCGAGACGAAACCGATTGCCTCCAATGACAATGATGCGGGCAAGGCGCGCAACCGGCGCATCGAGTTCACAATCACCCAGTGAGGATAAGATGCTCTATCTCGTTTCCCAGCTTTGGCTGTTCATTATACTGGCGGTGATCTCGGGGATTATCACGGGCTGGCTGACGTCGCGGTCGTATTGACCGGCCAGGTGAGAGACAGGGTTCAGGAGGCTGGCCGATGAACGCACTGATGTTCCAGACCGTGCTGCTGTTGCTGCTCGCGTTCCTTGGCGGCTGCGCTCTAGGGTGCTGGCTGAGGCGGATCTTCGCGGCGCAGGAAGTTGGCGTGAGTATTCCGGTTCCGCCGGAACTGCTCAAGGAAGACGCCGATGCGCCTCAGGAGGCGGAGGACACATTCGCTGTAGCGGAAGAACCGTCTCCTGAAACGTCTGAAGAGCCGTCACCGGCGCCCGCGGCCGATGAAGAGCCGAAGAAGGCGGATGAGAAACCGGTAACCGCGGCGGATGCGCCGGAGGCCGGCAAAACTCAGCTTCAGCCGGAAGAGTCCAAAACCGGCGAGCCCGGGAAAACATCACCGGCCTCATCCGAAGACGAGGGGGAAATTGTCGCGGTCGAGACGGATGGCGATTTGAGCGGACGCCAGCCCAAGGGCCTGAAAAGCCCGCGTGGCGGCAAGGCGGATGATCTGAAGAAAATCAAGGGCATCGGTAAGGTCAACGAAGGGCGGCTCAACAGCTTCGGCATCTGGCACTTCGACCAGATTGCGGGCTGGGGCGATGAAGAAGCCGAATGGGTCGACAACTTCCTGACCTTCCCGGGCCGGATCGGGCGCGAAGACTGGATCGGCCAGGCGAAGAAACTTGCCGCGCAGAAAGACTGATTATCGGACGCCAGTTAATCGCAGAACTAGCCGCAGTTGGCGACAAATCCGGCGATCAGGCGCAGAACCGGCAATTCGATGAGCAGGGGCGCATGCCCGCTGGCTGGAACGGTCGCGCTATCGAAATCGGGATGATTGCGGCGCATCTCGTTGACGGTCTTGGCTGTCAGAATGTCGGAATGCTCGCCTCGCAGGCACAGCATCGGCGCAGGTGTCAGGGAAGCGAACGGCCCCCATAGCGGCGGACCGGCCTTGTCCAGATCGAGACCTTCGAGCGGCTTCAGCAGATTGGGGTCATAATCGGGTACGATCCGGCCATTGGTTTCGCGGTAAATCTTGTGCGCCAGCCCAAGCCATGCCTCGTCGGGCAATTCAGGGTACAGCGCGGCCCACATCCGCTTCAGGGCGTCCGCCGCTTCATCCCAGCCGCGTGCGGCGGGGCGTTCGCGCATGTATTGGCGGATGCGCAGCAGGCCTTGGGGTTCGATGACCGGGCCAATGTCGTTCAGCACCACACCCGAAATTGCGGCGGGACGTGCGGCTCCCATCAGCATGGTGATCAACCCGCCACGCGATGTGCCGACAAAAATCGCATGCTCGATGTCGAGCGTGGTCAGCAGGTCGAGAATGTCCTGCAATTCAACCGCGAGGCTGTAGTTTTCCCAGTTGCGGTCATATTCGGAACGTCCGCGTCCGCGATAATCTGGGACGATTACGCGGCGCTCATGACCGGGGATCGTTGCGAGCCATGATGCCAGTTCATGGAAATCGCGCCCGTTTCGTGTCAGCCCGGCAAGACAGATGACGGGGGTCAGTTCCGATTGCCGGGGCCCGTAGTCCGAAAAGATCAGCCGCAATCCGTCCTGGGACGTATAGGACTGCTCCGTGAAGGAAGCGCCGGTCTTGCCGTCCGGCAATTCGGGGTACTTCGGGCTGCTGTCGTCTTCGGGGGCGGCTTTTTTTGCTGCTGCGGTTCTTTTTGCTTTCGCCATGACAGATCAGTTTGTTGCGCCGCGCATCAGATCGCGGGCAAGGGCGATCTGGGCCGGTGTTCCGGGGAGGAGCGCCCGGTAGACCTGAAGGTTTTCCATGACGCGCTGAACATAGTTGCGCGTCTCGGTAAACGGTATCAGTTCAACCCAGTCAACCGGGTCGATGCGCGGATCGCGCGGATCGCCGAAACGTTTTATCCATTTGTCCACATTGCCCTTGCCGGCGTTATAGGAGGCAATGGCAAGAATGTACGAGCCGTTGAACTGGCCGATCCGCTCGCCGAGGTAGGTTGCGCCAAAGGTGGCGTTGTACTTGGGGTCGCCGGACAGCTTGTCGATCGAGTAGCGATAGCCGTTGCGCTTGGCGATGCCCTTGGCGGTTGCCGGCATCACTTGCATCAGACCGCGCGCGCCTGCGGGGCTGCGCGCCCTGGCGTTGAATTCGCTTTCCTGTCTGGCAATGGCATAGATGAGGGCCTGCTCCGGCAGGTTGCTGCCCTTTACATTCGGGACGGCGCCGACGGGGAAGGCATGGCGTTCGAAGGGCAGGCCGTCCTGCGTTGCCTTCTTGCCGATGCGTACCTGCAAATGCGTCAGGCCGAGATCGCCGGCCCGGTCGGCCAGATAGGCGATGTCGCCGGGGTCGGTCAGGCGTTCGCGCAGGTCGTAGAAAAACGTGCCGAGATATTCCGTTTCGCCAAGATCATGCAGCAGGTTGACCGCCATCATAGGCGCGCTGTTGGTAAGGCGCTTGTTTTCAGGTGGGCGGGACGGAATGCGGATTGCTGTTCCGCCCAACGCATTGATTGCAAGCTGGCCGTAATAGGTGGTCGGGAACGCCGCCGCCGCCTGATAATGGCCGGTTGCGGTGGGCTGGCCGGCAGCCTGTAGCGCGCGGCCCATCCAGTAGTGTGCGCGTGAACGAGAAATGGGTGTGCGGGCCAACTGGATCGCGTTATTGAAATGCTTCGCCGCCGTGCCGGTGTCCTTCAGCCAGCGCAGGGCGATCCATCCGGCATGAAACTCGGCCTCGATCGCGAGCCATTCGGTTTCCGCCGAATGACCGGCGGCGATCTGGTAGGCGAGGCGGGGCCGGCCTGCTTCCAGCGCGTCGCGGGCTTGAAGACGGCGCTCGATCCACCATTCGTCGCGATCGATCAGCAGGCGCGGATCGCGCTGCGCCTTGGCCATGAGTTTCGCGGCCTGAAGCTCTTTTCCGGCACGGCGATGCCACTGGATTTCGATGAACTGATAGGCGGGATCGTTATGAAGGCTGTTGGGAACGGCGTTCAGCAGTGAGCGTGCGTTCTTTGCCCGCTTGTTCACCGCCGCCCAGGCTTCACCGAGTTTGCGCTGTCCCGCATCGAGGCGCGCTGCCGCGCGCAGGCCGGAAATGTTGTCGTCATTGTAGAACAGCGCGCGCATACGCACTTCGTGGTCGTTCTTCGTCAAATAACGACCAAGCACACGCATTGCCTGCTCTTCGCCATCCTTGCCGAAGATCTCGCCGGACACCCATGAGGATCGGATCGTCTGCGCGGCGGCCTTGCCGTTGCCGGTTGCTTGCTGGGCAAGGGCAAGGGCAAGATGCCCGTCGCCGCTCTCGGGCGGGAAAGCCGACAGAATATGCAGCGCCGATGGAGCGGAAACACCTTGCTCGATCATGGCGTTTTCCATCCGCGCGCGAATGCGCTCGGTGGGCCAGTCGGCATTGGCAAAGAGAAAATGCGCGTAATCGTCGACGGAGCGCCCGCTGTTTGACTGGCGCAGGATGATGTACTGGACAACCCCTTTCGCCGCGGGATGTTTCAGGCCGGCAGCGATCTGCCAGGCGTCCGAAAACTGACCTTTGTCGATAAGGGCAATGGCGTTCTTGACCGCGGATTGTTCGGCGCGCGGAATGGCGCCTGCCTGAATCACGCGCGGCGCCCACTGCTGTTCCACGGCGGGCCGGGTTGTCTGGATTGAAGCCTGCATGGGGCGCACCGAGCCGGCAGGCTTGCGGCGCGGCATGGGTATGGCGCTGGGCAGTTGAACGCTTTCGCCGGTCGTTGCCTGAAGGATCAGGTCACCGATCGACTGGGCGCCGGTCTGGGCAACAACGCCGCCATGGGGAGCTGTTGTGCAGGCAAGCACAATCCCCAGAACGGCTGATTTTGCAATCAGCTTGAAGGGAGCGTCGCGCTTCACGGTTGCCATTGCCTCGTGTCTGAAAAGCCTGACATGGCGCGGCCTCCGCGCCATGTCAGGTCCGCCGCATCACCCATGACGTGTGTTCCCGGAACGTAAGATTCAAGTCCGGATAGTCTCCAGATCATGAATCCATGACCTAAACCGGGAGAAACTGTGACCAATGGGTGCCTGTGGTCCGCCACTCATCGTAGCTCCGTGAAGGTTAGCGAAGCGTTTCCGGGGTGGTTTCACTTTGCAATTTTCCCTATCGCAGGGCGCATTTGCGGGAATGCGCGTTGCCGTAAAGAGGATCAGGCTCTATGCTCCGCCCCCGCTCGAAACGCTCAGGTTTCCGGGCGTAAAATCTCTGGTGTAAGAAAATGACGTTTCACGGTTCCAATCCTGCTCTCATCACCCCTTTCCGTGACGGGAAGATCGACGAAAAGGCGTTCGCCGAATTCGTGGAGTGGCAGATCAGCGAAGGCTCGCATGGTGTTGTTCCGGTCGGGACAACGGGCGAATCCCCGACGCTGAGCCATGATGAGCACAAACGCGTGGTGGAACTGTGCGTCGAGATCATGGCTGGGCGCGTTCCTGTGATTGCCGGCGCGGGTTCCAACAACACGGCTGAAGCGGTCGATTTCGCCGTTCATGCCGAGAAGGTTGGCGCCGATGGGATTCTGACGGTCTCGCCCTATTACAACAAGCCGACCCAGGAAGGCCTCTACCAGCACTTCAAGGCGCAGGCCGACGCGATCAGCATTCCGGTGATCATTTACAACATCCCCGGACGCTCCATCGTCGATGTCTCGGTTGAGACGCTGGCGCGGCTGTCGAAGGACTGCCCGAATATTATCGGCGTCAAGGATGCCACCGCCAAGCTCGACCGTGTCTCGCTTCAGCGCCAGGCCTGCGGTGCGGATTTCATCCAGCTTTCAGGCGAGGATGCGACCGCGCTCGGCTTCAACGCCCATGGCGGGCGCGGCTGCATTTCGGTGACGGCGAATGTCGCGCCGCGGCTGTGCTCGGAATTCCAGGAAGCGACCCTTGCCGGCGACTACACCAAGGCTCTGGAAATCCAGGACCGGCTGATGCCGCTGCACAGGGCGCTGTTCCTGGAGACCAGTCCGGCGCCGGTCAAATACGCGGTGTCACTGCTTGGCAAGGCCATGCCGGATGCGCGTCTGCCGATCGTACCTTGCTCCGAAGGCGTGAAAGCCGAGGTGAAGGCCGCGATGGTGCACGCGGGCCTTATAAATGGCTGATTGAACGGCCATATAACCCGCCATGGTAGACAAAAAACGATTGGCCGCGCGGCGAAACATCGCCGAAAACCGCCGCGCGCGCTTCGACTACGAGATTCTCGACACCTATGAAGCGGGCCTGTCGCTGACAGGCACGGAGGTGAAGTCGTTGCGCGAGGGCAGGGCGACCATCAACGAGTCCTATGCCGGGCCGTCGGGGAACGATCTGTTTCTGTTCAACGCCTATATCCCGGAGTACGAGGCCGCCAACCGCTTCAATCACGAGACAAAGCGCCCGCGCCGGCTTTTGATGCACCGGCGCGAGATCAACCGTCTCATCGGCGGGGTGCAGCGCGAAGGCATGACCATCGTGCCGTTGCGGCTTTACTTCAATGATCGCGGATTGGCGAAAATCCAGATCGGGCTTGGCAAGGGCAAGAAGGCCTTCGACAAGCGCGAGACGGAGAAAAAGCGCAGCTGGGACCGCGACAAGGCTCGTATCATGCGCGAGCACGGATAGGGGAAATTATGACCACATCGCTGGAATTGCCCGAGGGGCTGCCTGTGCCCGAAGACGACGGCGGGGCGGCCCATCTCGCGGGCATGAAAATGCCGCGTGTGGAATTGCTGTCAACCTCCGGCGGGATTGTCGATGTGGCCAAACTTCCCGGCTGCACCGTGCTGTATATCTATCCGATGACCGGGCGCCCCGACCGCGAGTTGCCGGCCGGCTGGGACGAAATCCCAGGCGCGCGGGGCTGTACGCCGCAATCCTGCTCCTTTCGCGATCATTTTGCCGAACTGAAAGAGCTTGGCGTTGCGCAAGTCTACGGCCTGTCGACGCAGGACACGGACTATCAGCGCGAAGCGAAAGAACGGCTGCATCTGCCGTTCGAATTGCTGTCCGATAGCAACTTCAAACTGGGGGACGTGATGCGCCTGCCATATTTCGAGGTTGACGGCGTGCGGCTTTTCAAGCGCATGGCGCTGATCCTCGATGGCGCGAATATCCGCCACGTCTTCTACCCGGTCTTCCCGCCGGACCGGAACGCGGGCGATGTTGTCGCCTGGCTAAGAGAAAATAACGCTTAGCTTGCGCTGTCGATGTGCTCGCGGATGCTCATCAGCACGTCGGCGAACATTTCCGGCGTCAGCCGCCGCGTCTGGGTGTTGTAGCGCGAGCAGTGATAGCTGTCGAAAAGCGCGATGTTGCCGAGCCGATGCTTTGCGGCGTGGGCGAATGGCGCTGATTTCAGCGGTACATCGAGCGTTCTGAGCACTGCTTCATGGGCGATGCGTCCCAACGCCAGAACCGCGCTCAGGTTTTTCATCTCGGCAAAGGTCGCGGCAAGGAATGGGCGGCAGTTGGCCGCCTCCTGCGGTGTCGGCTTGTTTTGCGGCGGCACGCAGCGCACGGCATTGGCGATGCGGCAGCCGGCAAGCGTCAGGCTGTCATCGGGGCGCTTGTCATAAGTCCCCTTGGCGAAACCTGTATCGAGCAGCGTTTCGTAGAGCAGGTCTCCGGCATAGTCGCCGGTGAAGGGGCGGCCGGTGCGGTTTGCTCCCTTCAGGCCCGGTGCAAGGCCGACAATCAACAAACGCGCCGAGGCTTTCCCGAAAGAAGGCACCGGCGCGTTGAAGAAGTCTGGAAACGCTGCCTCGTTGGCGGCCCGGAATTCAGCGAGACGCGGGCAGAGCGCGCAGGTTGGCGCGGGTTCCGAATTCAGGCCTGAAGACATCGGTGCGATCAGCGGTCGGCGAAATCTTCGCCGTCGGCTCCATCATCAAAGTCGTCCTCGAACTCATCGTCATCCTTGCGTTCGCGGCGCGGCGGGCGGTCCTGCTGCGGGCGGCCAATCGTTTCGGCAAGCGAGGAAAGTTCGATGAAGTGGTCGGCCTGGCGGCGCAATTCGTCGGCGATCATCGGCGGCTGCGTCTTCAACGTCGAAGCGACGGTCACGCGCTTGCCCTTGCGCTGGATGGCTTCAACCAGCGAACGGAAATCACCGTCGCCGGAAAAGATCACGACGTGGTCGACAAACTGGGACAGTTCCATGGCGTCGACCGCCAGTTCGATGTCCATGTTGCCCTTCACCTTGCGGCGGCCGGTGGCGTCGGTGAATTCCTTCATCGGCTTGGTGATGACGGTATAGCCGTTGTAGTCGAGCCAATCGATCAGCGGACGCACGGAGGAATATTCCTGATCCTCGGCGAGGGCTGTGTAGTAGTAGGCGCGGATGAGATGGCTGTTCTTCTGGAACAGGTCCAGAAGGCGGCGGAAATCGATGTCGAAACCAAGACCCCGGGCCGTCGAATAGAGATTGGCGCCATCAATAAACAGGGCGACGCGTTCGGCGTGGTTGAAATTCATGGGTTACTCCGCGGCGCGCGAAGCCCGCGCGCGCCTGTTGCTGATCGAATTCATGTGAGTGTCATGACCGGTTTGCACGCGCGCGTGCCGAAATCCGTCGTGTGTTTGAAAATCGCGGTTTGCGCGGGGGCGCCAAATCATTTGCTCAACATTGTCCGAGCTATTGCGTGAAATCACGGCAAATGCAAGGCGCTGGAGGTTGCAAGCCTGCCATCTAAACAGCCACTTCCGGGTGAAGCGGGGTTGCAAGGACAGTCAAATCCGCCTATAGCCACCTTTCTGACTCCCACACAACCAGGAGACTGGCACGATGGCACGCGTCACCGTGGAAGATTGTATCGACAAGGTCGACAACCGGTTTGACCTTGTTCTGCTTGCCGGCCACCGGGCCCGGACGATCTCCAGTGGTTCGCCGATTACGGTGGACCGCGACAATGACAAGAACCCTGTCGTTGCGCTTCGCGAGATTGCCGATGAGACCCTTTCGCCGGAAGATCTGCGCGAGGAACTGATCCATTCGCTGCAGAAGCACGTCGAAGTCGACGAGCCCGAGGCCGACACCACACCGCGTATTGCCGCGGAAGGCACCGCCGAGGATGGCGAACCGCTCGACAGCATCGACCTCTCCGAGGACGAGCTGCGCCGGGCTCTGGAAGGGCTGAAGCCGCCGGAGCGCGACGACTGATCTTTTTCTTAGGGGATGGTTCCGGCGGTTTGCCGGTGAAGCGTAGCGGAGATGTCCGCACATGATGCGGCAATACGAACTCGTAGAACGGGTTGCCCGCTACAATCCCCATACCGACGAGCACTTGCTCAACCGGGCTTATGTTTACGCCATGAAGGCGCACGGATCGCAAACCCGTGCGTCAGGCGACCCCTATTTCTCGCATCCTCTCGAAGTCGCGGCGATCCTGACCAACCTCAGGCTCGACGATGCGACGATTGTTGCTGCACTTTTGCACGACACGATCGAGGATACCGATACGACACGCGATGAGATCGACCGGCTTTTCGGGCCGGAGATCGGGGCGCTGGTCGAGGGCCTTACCAAGATCAAAAAGCTGGATCTCGTCTCAAAGCGCGCCGCGCAGGCGGAGAATCTGCGCAAGCTGCTGCTGGCGATTGCCGACGATGTGCGCGTGCTTCTGGTCAAACTTGCTGACCGGCTGCACAACATGCGCACGCTGCAATATGTGCCCGAAGACAAGCGGGCGCGAATTGCCGAGGAAACCCTTGATATTTATGCCCCGCTTGCCGGCGGCATGGGTATGCACTGGATGCGGGAAGAGCTGGAGGATCTGGCCTTCCAGGTTCTGCAGCCGGATGCCTACAGGGTTATCTCGACGCAGCTAGCCGAGCGGCGCGATGAATCGGCCAAGGTGATTTCGGAGATTGCCCTTGCGCTGCGCGAGAAGATCGGCGCCGCGGGCATTCAGGCGGAAATCAGCGGGCGCGAGAAACGTCCGTATTCGGTCTGGAGCAAGATGGAGCGCAAGGCGGTTTCCTTCGAGCAGCTCTCCGACATCTACGCGTTTCGCGTGATCGTTGAAAACGTCGCCGACTGTTACCGCACGCTGGGTATCGTCCATATGACCTGGTCGATGGTTCCCGGCCGCTTCAAGGACTATATCTCGACGCCGAAGCAGAACGATTACCGCTCGCTGCACACGACTGTGCTTGGGCCGGGACATCAGCGCGTCGAATTGCAGGTGCGTACCCGCGAAATGCATGAAATCGCCGAATACGGCGTTGCGGCGCACGTGATTTACAAGGAAAACGTGTCGGATTCCGTAAAATCCGGCAACGGCGTGCGCAAGGACAGACTCGCGTCAATCGACAGCAACGCCTACCGGTGGCTGAAGCAACTCGTGGACATGCTGGCGGAGGGCGACACGCCCGAGGAGTTCCTCGAGCACACCAAGCTGCAACTGTATCAAGACCAGGTTTTCTGCTTCACGCCGAAAGGGCGTGTGATTTCGCTGCCACGTGGCGCCAACGCCATCGACTTTGCCTATGCGGTGCATACCGACGTTGGCAACAACGCCATTGGCTGCAAGATCAACGGGCGGCTGGAGCCACTCATCAGCCAGTTGAGCAATGGCGACGAAGTCGAGGTTTTGACTGCGAAAAATCAGGTCCCTCCCGCAGCGTGGGAATCGCTGGTCATGACCGGGAAGGCGCGCCAGTCGATCCGGCGGGCGGCGCGCACGCAAATCCGTACGCAATACGCAGGCCTCGGGCGCAAGATGCTGGAGCGCTCGTTTGCGCGTATCTCACGGACGTATTCGGACGAGAAACTGACAGCGGTGCTGGCCCGGCTTGGACAGTCGAATGTCGAGGATGCGCTATCCGCCGTCGGGCGCGGTGAAATCCCGGCAAGCGATGTGATCAAGGCCGTCTATCCGGACCACCGCGACGAGCGCGCCCGCGACAAGGCATCCACGGGCGGTACGACCCGTAACGAAGAGGGCTGGTTCGGCTTGCGCCGCGCCATGGGGCTCAAGTTCCGCCTGCCGGGCCGGGCAAGCCGCGAAAGCAAGCTCGCGGCGGAAAAGAGCGAAGCGGGTCCGGGCGCCATTCCCATCCGGGGTCTGCATGGCGATTTGCCGGTGCAGTTTGCACCGAAGGGTGGAGCGGTTCCCGGCGACCGGATTGTCGGCATCATGATGCCGGGCGAGGCGATCACCATATATCCGATACAATCGCCGGAGCTGAAACAGTTCGACGAGCATCCGGAGCGATGGCTCGATGTGCGCTGGGACATCGATCCCGACGATCCGGAACGGTTTCCCGCCGTTATCGCGGTCAGGGCGCTGAACGAGCCCGGATCGCTGGCGGAAATCGCTCAGATCATCGGCGAGCAGGATGCCAATATCGATACCGTGACGATGACAATGCGTGCGCCTGACTTTACCGAAATGGAAATTGCGCTCGAGGTATGGGATTTGAAACATCTCAACCGCATCATGGCTCTTCTGAGGAGCGCTGCGGTCGTCAACGCGGTATGGCGCGTCAATGGATAAGGCTTAAGGGAATCGGATTATGGACAAGGACGAAGTTATCGGAATCTTCCGCCAGGCGAACGCGATCCTGGAGGGGCATTTCGTTCTGTCCTCGGGCCGCCACAGCCCGCTTTTCCTGCAGAAAGCCCGCGTTTTCATGTATCCCGACCTGACGGAAAAGCTTTGCAAGGGGCTGGCGCAAGCCATCCGGGCGGCGGGTCACGATGTTGATCTTGTGGTGTCTCCGGCGCTTGGTGGTCTGATCCCGGGGTACGAGACGGCGCGGCATCTCGGTGTGCCGGCCATCTGGGTTGAGCGCGAAGAGGGTGAATTCCAGCTGCGCCGCGGTTTCGAGATCGCTCAGGGCACGAAGATCGCGATCGTCGAAGATATTGTGACAACGGGGCTTTCAAGCCGCGAAGCCGTCGACTGTGTGAAGCGGCTTGGCGGTGACGTGCGCTGCTGCGCCTGCCTGATCGACAGGTCGGCCGGAAAGGCGGACCCCGGTGTTGAAATGGTGGCGCTGGCGGCAATGGATGTGCCAAGCTATGCGCCTGAGGAAATTCCGCCCGAACTGGCAGCCATTCCGGCTACAAAACCGGGAAGCCGGCATTTGAGTGTGGGTAAACAGTCGGGTTGATGCAATGATCCTGGGACGGCGTACAAAGCAGACGATCGGAGGCAAGGTGCGTACCGCCTTGTGGCCGCGCCGGTCGTGGCCGCGCTCCGTTGAGTACGTCAAGAAGCGGGTGTTGCGCCTGAAAGCGACGCCACATGCCATTGCCGCCGGTTTCGCGGCCGGTGTCTTCGCGTCGTTCACGCCATTGATGGGATTTCACTTCATTCTCGCCGCTTTTATGGCCTGGCTCACACGCGGCAGTATTATCGCATCCGCTTTCGGGACGTTTATCGGCAATCCGCTGACGTTCCCGCTGATCTGGGGCGCCACTTACGGGATTGGCGCGAAAATCCTTGGCAACCATGGCGCCGACCATGCCGCAACCCATCTGCATGAACACATTTGGTCGCTGAAGTCCCTGTGGACCCTGATCTTGCCGATGAGCATCGGTGGCGTGATACTGGGTTCCATCGGATGGCTTATGTTCTATTTCCCGATCCGGGCGATGATCTCAGGCTACCAGAACCGGCGAAATGCGCGGATTGCCGCCCGTAACGGTGCGACAACCCAGGCTGCCGAATAACACGCGACAAGGCCTTCCGAAGGCAAAACGAGGCGTTCAAGAGATGACCGTTTCCAGCCGTTTTCTCCGACTTGGCGTCAATATCGACCATGTGGCGACGATCCGTAACGCGCGCGGCGGGCGTTTTCCCGACCCGGTGCGCGCGGCTCATCTGGCCGTGTCGGCCGGGGCTGACGGGATTACCGCGCATCTGCGCGAGGACCGCCGTCATATTTCCGATGACGATATCGCGCGGCTGACGCGGGAGATCGACAAGCCGCTCAACCTCGAGATGGCGGCGACGCAGGAGATGCTCGACATCGCGCTTGCGCATTTGCCGCATGCCTGTTGCATCGTTCCCGAAAAGCGCGAGGAGCGCACCACCGAAGGCGGCCTTGACATCCTGCGTGAAGAAAGGCGGCTGGCGGCATATGTTGCGCCGCTTCGCGATGCCGGCTGCCGGGTGTCGATTTTCATCGCCCCCGACCGCGCCCAGATCGAGGCCGCGGTAAGAATCAAGGCGCCGGTGATCGAACTTCACACCGGGGCCTACTGCGACCATCACGCCCAGGGCCACATGGCCGAGCGTGACGCCGAACTGGTGCGGCTGGCGGAAATGGCGGCATTTGCCCATTCGCTGGGGCTTGAGGTGCATGCCGGCCACGGCCTGACCTATGACACGGTTACACCGATTGCCCGTCTGCCCGAGGTGGCAGAGCTGAATATTGGCCATTTCCTGATCGGCGAAGCGATTTTCACCGGCCTGACCGCTGCCATCGCCGAAATGCGCCGCCTGATGGATGAGGCGAGGTTGTGATCCTTGGCGTGGGCACCGATCTTGCCAATATCGAACGTATCGAACGGATACTGATCCGCTATGGCGATCGTTTCCGCAACCGGGTCTTTACCGCCACCGAACAGAAAAAGGCCGAACGTCGCCGCGACACCGCCGGCACCTATGCCAAACGATGGGCGGCAAAAGAGGCGTGTTCCAAAGCCCTTGGCACCGGCCTCAGGATGGGGATTTCGTGGAAGGACATGGCCGTCAGCAACCTCAGAACCGGTCAGCCGCGTATGCAGGTCACTGGCTGGGCGGCGCAGCGATTGCAGGCCATGACCCCGCCGGGGATGGAGGCGCATATCCATGTCAGCCTGACCGACGATCACCCCTGGGCGCAGGCATTTGTGATCATCGAGGCGTTGCCGCTTCCCACCGGCAGCTTGACTTCCCCGGATCAACCGATCATTTAGCGCAAAACCCAACAGACAACAGGCGGAAATCATGGCGGATCAGGCAAAAAAGCAGGACGGCGTCTGGGAGTGGACGAAAACCATCGTCTATGCGCTATTGCTGGCCGGCGTCATTCGCACGCTGTTCTTTCAACCCTTCTGGATCCCGTCGGGTTCGATGAAAGACACGCTTTTGATCGGTGATTTCCTGTTCGTGAACAAGATGG
>JAGRLC010000112.1:533-3800 GCA_020441995.1 Rhodobiaceae bacterium | reverse complement strand
GTCGAACCGCCCCGGTCCGGATGAAGCCGCTTCATAAGCGCACGATGAGCGCGGTGGATCTCCTCTTTGCCCGCTCCGGGCGCGAGCCCAAGAATCTCGTAGGCTTCCTCCTGCGTCATTGGTCCCTGAACCGGTCCGCGCTCGCCCTGCCCCCCGCCCGTATCCGGATGTACGTCGTCACGCCATCCGGGCGCCCGGCGGTCAAGATACGCCTCCAGCAGGGCTGCTGAATCCGCATCCACCTCGGCAAACATCGCGACAAGCTCCCCGACATCAAGATCGTCGAGCGAACGCCCCTTGTTGGGGCCCTTGAGGATCGTTCCGCGCATCGCGCCGCTATCGTGATCGAGAGTCATCTCGATCCATTCGCCGCGCACAGCCGAACTCTGGCCCGGCGAACGGTGCATACGCGCGCCAAATCCGCTCGTGAACGGCACACGCACTCCCAGCAGCGACAGGCCGAATACGCCGACGGGAACCGCGAACACCCACATCTGCCGCAGCGCCAGCACCAGCGCGACAATCAGCAGCGCAACACCGCCTGCCCTGCGCACCCACACCGCGAGCGACTGCGGATTGGCGTTGGCGAAGGCGTTGAGACCGAAGAGGATGAGAACCAGCAGCAGCAGGCCGAGAAGGAAAAAGCTCATATTGGCTCAGTTTCCTGACATCTGTTCGATCATGAGACGCGCCGGTCCGCCTTTTGATTTCGACAAATCGGCCAGAGCCTTGTAGCCGCCTGCGGCATAGACCGCCACCGCCGACAACAATTGCTTGAGTTGCGCGGCGGAGCCGGGATCGAACCTGCAGAAGGCGCCGCCGGTCAATCTCGCGATCTCCCTGAAGGCCTGCTCGGCTATCGGGTCGAAGCCCTCCTGGAATACGAAGGCAGGCACCTTCAGAAGACCGAGTTCTCCGGCAATGGCGCAAAGCGCATCGACACTCTCCTCCATGGCGTCGCCGACGAAAACCAGCGCCTGAACCGGCGCTTTCTTGGTCTCAGCCCGCACATGTTTGAGAACGCGGCCGATCTGCGTCTGCCCGCCACGGCAATCGATGCGCGCCATCATACCGGCCAGCGCCTCGGCGTCGCTGGCCCACTTGCCGGCACGGCACTCGTTGAAGCCGCGATAATAAACGAGCTGGATATCGAGACCGCCGACCTTGCCGGCCTCGCGGAACATCTCAGCCTGCAGCGTGCAGGCCGTATCCCATGTCGGCTGGCGGCTCATGGTGGCATCGAGCGCGAAGACGAGACGTCCGCGCTTGCCAGGCGCCTTGCCCGGCGCGGGCGTCATGCTGCGCGCCTTGTCGAGAAAAGCCGCAATCTCGGCATTCGAAGACGGGCTTTCGACTGCCGCGTTCGCCACGTCTCTCACCACATCTTTGCGTTTGTCCGACAATCCAACCTCACGCGCCACAAGCCACTGCCGCATCCGCGCACAACAGATGCGCGGGCCAGCATATACGAAATGTGGCGCTGAATGCGGCAGGTGCAAGCCGCAATGGCTTGGAAGACCTATCGGGAAAGCACGTCGCCCAGTTCGAGCGGCTCGCGGCAACTCTCGATCCACATGCGGCGGGCCTCGGCGCGGCGCTTGCCGCGCTCGTCCACAGGAAGCCGCAACTGGTCGATCAGGCGGCGGATTTCGCGGCGCGCCGCAAGGTGCGCAAGGCTCGGACGAGAGCCAAGCGTCTCTTCCTCGATCGGATCGAGCGCAGTCATCCCGCGCGGGAAAAACTCGCGGAAGACAACACGCTCGCAAATCCCCTCGCCAACCCTGAAACCCAGTTGCGCGGAAAGTTCGGAAAGAGTCGTGGCGACCCGCTGGTTGTTACGGGAATCAAGCGTGGCGATACGGTTGCGCACGACAATCCAGTCGATCAGCACCTCGTCGACGATACGGCGCTTGCGCCGTGCTTCACGCACCATACGCGCGAAATGGCTGACGCCCTGAACTTCGTGGCTCTCCGGATCGACATCGGCCAGGACATCGAAATCGACGAAGCTGTCGTTGATCGGCGTCACCAGCGTATCGGCCATCGAATGAGCTAGCCGCATCAGATAGCTGTCGTTACCCGGCGTATCGACGACGATGAAATCGACGCTGCGCTCGCATTTGGAAATGGCATCGGCGAATTCGGTGAACTCGCGCTCCTCGTTGAGGCGCACACTGTCGCCATCGGCCCGCGAAGGCGAGAAATGTTCGGGAACCTGAAGCCGGATGCCCTGCCGCGCGGCCCAGCGGCGGCGATTGTTGACATAGCTGGTCAGGGAACGCTGCCGGCAATCGAGATCGATGGACGCAACCCGCTGCCCCAGATTGAGCAGGTGCACGATGATGTGCATGGAGATCGTGCTCTTGCCCGACCCGCCCTTCTCGTTGCCCACAACTATAACGTGTGCGGCCTTCCGGGGTGTGCTCTCACGCATACCTGTCTCCGCCTCCCCAACGGTCGGAGACCATCTTGGGAATCAGCGGGCCGCGAATCAAGCACTAAAGCGGCGCGGACCGATTTAGAGTTCCTTAAGGTTAAGCCTGCGGCAGAAATACATCTCCTTTGCACTCAAAAGAGGCACAAGATGAACCGCCTTTGACATTCCCATGACTATTCCGCCCCAAGAGACATCAAGGCGGCATTACCACCAGACGCCGTGGTGTCGACCGAAACCACCCGCTCCGTCGCGAAACGATGCATGTAATGCGGCCCGCCGGCCTTGGGTCCGGTGCCGGACAGCCCCTCGCCGCCGAACGGCTGCACGCCGACGATGGCGCCGATCTGGTTACGATTCACGTATACGTTGCCGACCCGCGCGCGGTCGCAGACCATCTCGGCACGCTCCTCGATGCGGGTATGAACACCCAGCGTCAGGCCGTAGCCGCTGGCGTTGATGGCGTCGATCAGTTCGGCAAGCTTGCCGGACTTGAACCGCAGCACATGCAGCACCGGCCCGAACACCTCCCGCTCGACATCGCCGAAAGCCTTCACCTCATAGGCGCCCGGCGCAACGAAGGTGCCATTCGCGGCGGCTTCGGGAAGCTCGTTCTCGGCAATCACCTTGAAGCGCTTGCGCGCATCCGCCTTGTAGTCCTCCAGCATCGCGCGGGCCTCCTCGTCGATGACGGGGCCGACATCGGTCGCGTATTCCCACGGGTTGCCGTTGGCGAGCTCCGCCATCGCGCCTTTCAGCATTTCGATGACTTTCGGCGCCACGTCGTCCTGCACGCACAGCACCCGCAGCGCGGAGCAGCGCTGCCCGGCGCT
>JAGRLC010000112.1:0-474 GCA_020441995.1 Rhodobiaceae bacterium | reverse complement strand
CGATCATCGCGTTGATGCCGCCGGTCTCCGCGATCAGCGGCACAATCGGGCCGGACTTTTCAGCCAGCGTACGCTGGATGCGGTTGGCGGTGGCATTCGAGCCGGTGAAGGCGACTCCCGCGATGCGTGGGTCGGCGATCAGCGGCGCGCCGACATTTTCGCCGTCTCCCGGCAGCAGATGCAGAACTTTTCCGGGAATACCGGCCTCATGCATCAGTTGCACGGCTCGGAATGCCACCAGCGGCGTCTGTTCCGCGGGCTTGGCGATGACCGTGTTGCCCGCACCAAGCGCAGCCGATACCTGGCCCGTAAAGATCGCCAGCGGGAAATTCCACGGCGAGATGCAGGCGAAAACCCCGCGCCCGTGCATGCGGATCATGTTGCGCTCGCCGGTTGGTCCCGGCAGCACGGTCGGCGTATCGAATTCCTCCGCCGCGCGCGCCGCGTAATAGCGCAGGAAATCGACCGCCTCGC
>JAGRLC010000111.1:318-12842 GCA_020441995.1 Rhodobiaceae bacterium | reverse complement strand
CGGTGTGGCAGAAGGTGCAGGTCAGGGTGCAGCCGACCTGGCTCGATATGCACAAGGTTCCACGGTCGTGTTCGGGAATGTAGACTGTTTCGACATCGGCAGGGGCCTGCCCATCCTGCGCGGGAAGGCGGATCAGCCATTTGCGTGTGCCGTCAACGGAGACCTGCTCGGCGACGATCTCGGGCCGGGAGACGTCGAAATGTCCGGAAAGCGTTGCGCGCAGTTCCTTGGCGACATCGGTCATGTCGGCGAAATCGGTGATGCCGCGGCCGTACATCCAGCGCCAGAGCTGGTTCGAGCGCATGCGCAATTGCCGCTCCGGCACGCCGATGCCGGCGAGTTTTTCCGCGATTTCCGCGCGTGTCAGCCCGATGAGCCCGGGCAGACGTTCGGTCTGCGGGGCGGCATCGATGCGCGGCGCGTTGGCGTGTCCGATGTCGAGTGCGGTGGTCATGGCTGCTCTGGCGGTCCAGTAAATTCGCGGCCTGAATAGCACTAGGCCATGGATTCATAAAGGAGATGGAGTTTGGTATGAGCGAATTTGGTTTCAGGCAAGGCGTGAAGCTGAAGAAAATCATTGATTTTTCAAAGCTTTGTAACGATGCCGGAGGTCAAACTCGCCATATCCTGCGGACGGCGAAATGGCGGAAAGCAACCGCATCAGTGCGCTTGGCCGGGCAGCAAGCCCGTCCTTCACGCACTTCCTAGCCTCTTTTTGCCGTTTCAGCCGCCAAAGCCGTCTCCTTTATGAATCCATGACCTAGAGCCCCGGCAATGGCAGCCGGGGCCTTCAGGGCGCGCCTGATCTTTCAGGTAAAGCTTAGCTGCATTCTTTTGCGGCGCGTGACAGCGCCGCGGTAATGCCGAGCAGCGAATAGGTGTCGATGGTGGTGTTGCCACGCGAGGACTTGCCGGTCACCACCATGGAGGAGCCCGCGCGCATGGCATTGACCAGGCGCTCTTCTTCCGCCGCGTTGTCCGTGAAGGCCCAGTCCTCGTTGGTGAACAGCTTGAAGACCGAATCGCCGACCTTCACTTCGGTTTCGCTGCCCGAGTAATAGGTGTAGCCGGTTTTCACGGAGATCTCGAAGCGCACGCCCTCGTTGGGGCGCTTGGTGACGTAGAAATAGATATCGCCACGGTTCAGGCCGTCGGGTTTGACCACCTTGGGCTGCGACACGACGGTGCAGACCTTGCCGCCGTTTTCCTGTCCGACGAAGATTGCCCAGTCGCGTTCCTGCGCGACGGCTGAAACCTGCTGGGCGCTTGCCAGGCTGACCGTGGCGGCAAGGGCAAGGGCGGGAGCGATGACGAAACGTGCAAGGGTGGAAACCATATTGGCCTATCCGGATCGTTGTTCGGGTGGGTTCGGATGACTCGGCGAGACGCGGTTACATCTGCTTTGCGAGCGCTCTTTAGAACGGTGAATTGCCCAAAGATGCAGGCAAGAATTTGACAATCCGTAACAATTCGTGACGCCGGGGGCAAATTGTCATGGCGATTGCCGGCATCAATCCGCTTCGGGGACGGCTTCGCCGGTAAAATCGGCCATGCGGATTTCGTCCTGCCGCTGGCTGCGGTAGCGCGGGCGGCCGTGTACGTGTTCGCGAACCGGTATCTTCGGCGCACCTTCGTGCAGGGCGCGCTCGGGATGGCGCCCCAGCGCCCGCAGCCGGTCGTACATGACGATCGCGCCCGCCGTTGCGACGTTGATGCAGAAGGCGGTCGGGATTTTGATGACGTGGCGGCATTGCGCCAGCATTTCCGGCGACAGGGAACCGCGTTCGGGTCCCAGCACATAGGCGGCGCGGCGCGGGTGGCCGAAGCTCGGAAGGTCGATGGCATCCTCGGTCAGCTCGACACCGACCAGCGAGCAGCCGATGGGCAGCTGCATCGCCTCGACATGGGTCCAGTTGTAGAGCGGGACCTGTTCAGGGGTGCGCGAGGTGTCCGATTTGGGGCGCACGAGCGTGCGGCGCGCATCGACCGTGAAGAAGAAACTGGCGCCGAACGCATGCGCCGAGCGCATCAGGTTTCCAAGGTTCATCGCCTTGGAGATGCCTTCCACACCGATCCCGAAATAACCGCGCATCGCGGGCGTGTCTGCCATGTGTTTCCTTGACCTCGCGTCTTTGCGATGAACCTGCTACGCGAAAACATAACCATTGGGCAAGCTGTGGAGGGATTTCATGAAGGCGGTTCTGTGCAAGGCGTTCGGTCCGCCCGAGGCGCTTGTGGTCGAGGATATCGCGGTACCGGAACCGGGTCCGGGCGAGGTCCGCATCAGGGTCGGCGCCTGCGCGCTGAACTTCTTCGATACGCTGATCATCCAGAACCGTTACCAGTACAAGCCTGATCTGCCGTTCTCTCCCAGCGCCGAACTGGCCGGTACGATCGACGCCATCGGCGAGGGCGTGGAAGGGATCAGGGCCGGCGACCGGGTCGTCGCATATTCCGGCTGGGGGGCGGCGCGCGAGCAGGTCGTTGTACCTGCGGTGCGGGTCGTGCCGCTGCCCGACGGGCTCGATTTTGAATCCGCCGCCGGCCTGCTGGTCACCTACGGCACCACCTATCACGCGCTGAAGGACCGGGCGAACCTGCAAGCGGGCGAGACATTGGCCGTGCTTGGCGCTTCGGGCGGGACGGGGATTGCCGCTGTTGAACTGGGCAAGGTCATGGGCGCGAAGGTCATTGCCTGCGCCTCATCGGCGGAGAAGCTGGAATTCTGCCGCAAGCACGGCGCCGACGAGGTTGTTGATTATTCAGCCGAACCGCTGAAGGACCGGCTGAAGGAATTGACCGGCGGACGCGGGGTGGATGTCGTCTATGATCCGGTCGGCGGCGACTACGCGGAAGCCTCGATCCGGGCGACAGCCTGGAAGGGGCGCTATCTCGTCATCGGCTTTGCGGCGGGAGAGATACCGCGCATTCCGCTCAACCTCGCGCTGCTCAAGGGCATGTCGATCTGCGGCGTGTTCTGGGGCCAGTTCGTGGATCTCGAGGGCGATGCGGCGCGCGCCAACCACATGCAGCTCGTCGAATGGGCGGCTGAAGGAAAAATCGCGGCGCCGGTCGACAGGCGGTTTCCGCTCGACCAGGCCGTCGAGGCGCTTCAGGTCATTGCGCGGCGCAAGGCGCGCGGCAAGATCGTTCTGGTGCCTTGAAATTATGCTGTTGAAGAACCGTCCGGCTCGTTGCCGCCGGTGATGTCTTCCGCCGTCAGGTCGACGATGTCGATATCGTCGTCGAGCGCGCGGCGGGCGGCTTCGCGGTGGTTGTCGCCGATATGCGATGAAACCAGCGAGATCGCGGCAAGCAGCACCGTTGCGTCATCTGTAAAGCCGAAACCCAGCAGGAAATCGGGGATCGTGTCGAGGGGCAGCACGAAATAGGCGATTGCCGCCAGCAAGGTTGCGCGAACCCGCGATGGCGTGTGCGGATCGAGCGCGCAATAATAGGCGGCGAGAAGCTCTTCGGTGAACGGAATGCGCCTTGCGACGCGCCTCAGCTTGCTCCGGAATCCGGCGCTGACGCGCTCGGCGTTGCGGCGCAGGGTCTCGGGGTCGCGTGCGGCCTCACCGAGAATTCTCCTGATCCATTCGGGTATCGGGCGACTGCCCATGGCACATCCTTGTCCGTTCATTCGGCGGTTTTATTAAACGTGGGGCGGCGGCGGTGTCGCCGCAAGCCTGTTCGCCCGGTCAATCGCGCGCTATAGGGCGGAAACAAGAACGGTTTTACGGAACGGGAGGAACGGACATGGATCTTGGCGCAGGCATGGCGGCGGTGGTAACCGGCGGCGCATCGGGGCTTGGTGAAGCAACCGCGCGCGGGCTTGCCGCGGCGGGTGTGCGGGTTGCCCTGCTCGATCTCAACGAGGAGCGCGGCAAGGCCGTCGCCGGCGAGATCGGCGGCGTCTACGCGCAATGCAACGTCACCGACGTCGCCAGCATCGAGGCGGCGCTGAAGACCGCCCGCGAGGCTCACGGGCAGGAGCGCATCTGCGTCAATTGCGCCGGGATCGTCGCCGGCCAGAAGACGGTCAGCCGCGACCGCAAGACCGGCGATATCTCGGCCCATGATCTTGCGGTCTTTGCCCGCGTCGTCGATGTCAATCTTCTCGGCTCGTTCCGGGTTTCGGCGCTATCGGCAGCCGGCATGGCGGGCCTCGACCCGATGACGGCGGATGGCGGGCGCGGCGTTATCGTCATGACCTCGTCGATTGCGGCGGAAGACGGACAGATGGGCCAGGCGGCCTATTCGGCATCCAAGGGCGGCGTTGCCGGGATGACGCTGCCGATGGCGCGCGACCTTGCGCGTGAGGGTATCCGCGTCGTTTCGATCATGCCGGGTCTGTTCCATACGCCGATGTTCGACAGCCTGAGCGATGAAGTCCGCGAATCGCTGGCGGCAGGCGTTCCCTTCCCGCAACGGCTCGGCGATCCCGCCGAATACGCCGCGCTTGTGCGCCACATCTGCGAAAACGACATGCTGAACGGAACGGCGGTCCGGCTCGATGGCGCGCTCAGGCTGGCGCCGAGATAATCGGCAAGCGTTATTTCGCGCCCATCTGCTCGGCGTATTTGTCCATCCGGTTGGCGAGCTTGATGTCGAGTTCGGTGAGGCCACCTGCATCATGGGTGGAGAGCGTGACATCGACGGTGTTGTAGACGTTCGACCATTCTGGATGGTGGTTGAGCTTTTCAGCCGCCAGCGCCACGCGCGTCATGAAGCCGAAGGCGGCGTTGAAGCCCGCGAACTTGAAAGTCCGCTGGATCGCATCGCGTCCGTCCACAAGCTGCCAGTTGCGCAGATCCTTGAGGGCTTGCGCGCGTTCGCTGTCGGTCAGTTTCTCGGCCATTGGTCCGTTTGCTTAGATGTATTGTTCCAGTACCGCCGGGGCTTGCCGCGACTCCAGCGGATATGCCTCCTCGACGATATAGGGCCCTCCGCCCTGGCTGGCACGGGATGAAAGCATCACGAAACGCTCGGCCATGAAGGGACCGGCCCGGAACAGGCCGCGCATGCCGAGATAATTGGCGATGGCGCTGCTCGTGGTGCCACGGCACCGCGCCACCGTAACATGTGGCGTGAAGCGGCGCGATTCCGGCGGCAAACCGATGCGCTGCATGCGCCGTTCGATGTCGGCCTGCAAAGCCATCAGGGATGGGTTGGGTTCCACGGCGGCATAGATCGAATGCGGCTTGCGGCTGCCGAAACTTTTCACGCCGTTGATTGTGACCGGAAAGGGCGCGCGGCGTATGTCCCACAGGGTGTCGGCGGCTTCGTCAGCGGTGCGGTCATCGATATCGCCGAGGAAGCGCAGGGTGATGTGGTAGTTCTCCACATCGATCCAGCGGGCGCCGGGGAGGCCTCCGCGCAGGCCGGAGATGATTGCTCCGACGTCACGTGGAATTTCCAATCCGACAAACAGACGCGGCATGGCGGACCCTCCCTGCTGCGTGACAAGCGAATCAAAGCTTCACATCAGACTAACCTGATTTTTTCGCCCGCTCGATCAATTCAACAACGTAGGGGAAAATATTGCCGACGATGACGGAAACGCCGTCTTCGTTGGGATGAATGCCGTCGGGCTGGTTGCGCGCGGGAACAGTGGCGACGCCGTCGAGAAAGAACGGCATGAAGACGAGATCGTGTTGTTCGGCCAGATCAGAGAAGATGGCGTCGAACTCTTTCGCGTAATCCTCGCCCAGATTGGCCGGGGCGCGCATGCCGGCGAGCAGCACCGGGATGCCGCGCTTCTCGAGCCGCGTGACGATGTCCGTCATCGCCTTGCGTGTAATCGCGGGATCGATGCCGCGCAGAAGATCGTTGCCGCCGAGCGCGATGATGACGCCGGCGGTGCCGTCGGTAACAGACCAGTCGACACGCTGCGCCGCCGCCGATGCCGTATCGCCGGAGACGCCGGCATTGGCGATGGCAACCTCGTAGCCCTTGTCCTTCAGCGCCTTCTCCAGCTGCGCGGGATAGGCTTCGCCCTGATCGAGACCTAGCCCCGCCGTCAGGCTGTCACCGAACGCGACCAGATTGACAGGATCCGCCTGCGCCGGAGCGATCCAGAGCGAGGCCAGCAGCGTAAGCATTGTGGTCAGTCTGCGTATCATTCGATCAGTTGGACCTTTCGTGACCTGATGAGGTTGGCGAAGTCTTGCGGCCGCCCCATTTGTAGTGCTTCACGCCTGAACCATTCCCGCCGATATGTCGCCGTCGCGCGCGATGAACAAGAGGTCGACCTTGAGCCAGCCTGCCATCCGCCTCGATGATGTGCATCTCAACCTGGGAAGCGGGCGCGCCGAAGTCCACGTCCTGCGCGGCCTCAACCTCGATATCGATGACGGCGAATCCGTGGCGGTGCTCGGCCCTTCGGGATCAGGCAAATCGAGCCTGCTGATGGTGATGGCGGGTCTCGAGCGCCCGACCGGCGGACGTATTGCGATTGCCGGAACCGATCTCGGCGCTCTGAACGAAGACGGTCTTGCGGCCTTTCGCGGCCAGCATGCAGGCATCGTCTTCCAGTCGTTCCATTTGATCCCGACCATGACAGCGCTGGAGAATGTGGCAATCCCGCTTGAACTGGCGCAGGCTGCCGGCCGTCTAGACGGCATAGACATCTGGGAACGCGCGGCGCGGGAGCTGGACAATGTCGGGCTTGGCGCCCGCGTCACGCACTATCCGGCGGAACTGTCGGGTGGCGAACAGCAGCGCGTGGCGCTGGCGCGCGCGCTTGCGGCACAGCCGGATATCCTGTTTGCCGACGAGCCGACCGGCAACCTCGACGGCGCGACGGGCAAGCAGATCATCGATCTGCTCTTCGGCGCCCACAAGGAACGCGGCACGACGCTGGTGCTGGTCACCCATGACGAGGCGCTGGCGAAGCGCTGCGGCCGCGTCATTCGTATGGCCGACGGGCGCATCACCTGCGATGAGGCCACGAAACGTAAAAGCCCGGTCGCGGCGGTGTCGTGAGCATGAATATCCGAAAGCTTCCCGTTGCCCTGCGGCTGGCCTTGCGCGAATTGCGCGGCGGCTTTTCGGGCTTTGCGGTTTTCATCGCCTGCATTGCGCTCGGCGTCGGGGCTATTGCCTCTGTCGGCTCGGTGACCCGCTCGCTCGTCGCGGGTATCGAAAACGAGGGGCAGGCGATCCTCGGCGGCGATCTCTCCTTCAGCCTGGCGCAGCGGCCTGCGGAAGAGGCCGAACGCGACTGGCTGTCCGGCTTGGGCACGGTGTCGGAATCGATTGCCATGCGGGCGATGGCGCGGCTTTCCGACCACTCGGATCAGGTTCTCGCCGAAGTGAAAGCGGTGGATGATCTCTATCCACTTTATGGCGATCTGGAATTCCAGAACGGTTCGGATCGCGCGGGCATTTTCGCCAAGCGCGACGGGGTTTGGGGTGTCGCCGTCGAGGCCTCGCTGCTGACCCGCCTCAAGGTTTCCGTTGGCGATACGATCCAGATCGGCAGCATGCCTGTCGTGATCCGCGATGCGATTGTCCGCGAGCCGGACCGGCTGTCAAGCGGGCTGACCTTCGGGCCGCGGGTCATGATGGCAAATGAGGCGCTGGCTGAAACCGGTCTTGTGCGTCCCGGCAGCCTGCTGCGCTGGTATTACAAGGTGCGGCTGCCCGATCAGGGCGAGGCCGCGCTGGAACAGGCCATCGAGCAGGCTGGCGAACAATTTCCGCAGGCGGGCTGGTCGGTGAACAGCCGCCAGAACGCGGCGCCGCGCATTTCCGGCCAGATCAAACGCTTCCGCGACTATCTGACCCTGGTCGGGCTGACGGCGCTCGCGGTCGGCGGCGTCGGCGTCGCCAATGCGGTGCGAGCGCATCTGGAGGGACGGCGCGCGGTCATTGCGACATTCAAGGCGCTTGGCGCGCCGGGCGCGCTGATTTCGCGCATCTACCTGACGCAGATCCTGCTGCTCGGGGCCTTCGCGATTGTGATCGGTCTCTTGATCGGCAGCATCACGCCGGCAATCGCCGGATCGTATCTTTCCTCATTCTTCCCGGTCGCGGATGCCGTAGCGGGCGTCTATCCCGATGCCCTGTTGATCGCTGCCATCTATGGCGTGCTGGCTGCGTTCGCATTCGCGCTCGGGCCGTTGGGCCGCGCCCGCGAGGTGCCCGTCAGCGCGCTCTACCGCGATCATGTTTCGCGCCATGCGGCGCGTGTTCCCCTTCTCTACAGGGTCGCATCCATAGCCTGCATCGCGGCCATTGCCTTTCTTGCCATCGCCATCGCAGAACAGCCGAAGGTTGCCGCGATCTTCATCGCGGCGGCTGCCACCGGTTTCGTCTTTCTGCGGCTTGTCGCGATCGCGCTGATGCGCCTTGCCAAAGCGGCGCCGCATGGCGGGCGGATGTCGGTGCGGCTGGCGCTCGCCAACATCCACCGGCCCAATGCCCTGACTCCGACGGTGGTTCTGTCGCTCGGGCTGGGGCTGACGCTGCTGGTGACGCTGGCGCTGATTGAATCCAATCTCAACCGCCAGCTCAGCCAGCAGATCCCGGAGATGGCGCCGGATTATTTCTTCATCGACGTTCCCTCGACCCGCGCGGATGAATTCATCGCGCTGGTCGATCAGACTTCGCCGGGCGCGGAGGTCGAGCAGGTGCCGATGCTGCGCGGGCGGATTGTGTCGCTCAACGGCAAGCCGGCCGACGGCTATCCCGCGCCGCCGGAAGCGCAATGGGTGCTGCGCGGCGACAGGGGCATCACTTATGCGACAAAGGTTCCCAAGGGTTCCAAGGTTGTCGAGGGAGAGTGGTGGGGCGACGGCTATGACGGGCCGCCGCTGGTGTCCTTCGAGGCCGAGCTTGCGGAACTGCTCGGCCTGAAGATCGGCGACACGCTTCGGGTCAACGTTCTGGGCCGCAACCTCGATGTGACGATCGCCAACCTGCGCACGGTCGAGTGGGAGACGCTCGGTATCAATTTCGTCATGGTGTTCTCGCCCAACGCGGTGGCCGGCGCGCCGCACATGATGCTGACGACCGTGGCCTTCCAGGAAGACCAGCGTAGTGCGCACGAGCAGGCCCTGATGAGGGCGACAGCGGATGCGTTTCCCGAGGCCACCGCAGTCCATGTGAAGGAAGCGCTTGATACCTTCACCGATCTGATCGGCAAGCTGTCGCTTGCGGTGCGGGCCGCGAGCGGTGTCACGCTCATATCGGCGATCCTGGTGCTGGCGGGGGCGCTTGCGTCCAGTCACCGCTTCCGCATCTACGATGCCGTGGTGTTGAAGACGCTGGGCGCGACACGGCGGCGCCTTGTTGGCGTTTATCTGCTCGAATTCACCGTGCTTGGCGCCGCGACCGCGCTATTCGCCGTTATTGCCGGCAGCATCATCGCCTGGGGCGTGGTGACGCAGGTCATGGAGCTCGAATTCTTCATGGCCCCGGGCGTCGCCGCGATGGCCGCGATTGCGGCGGTGATACTCACGGTGCTTCTGGGCCTTGCCGGGACCTGGCGGGCGCTCGGACAGAAGCCGGCGTCGTTCCTGAGGGCGCTGGCAGCCGGCTGAGGCGGTCTGGCGTTAACGATTCCGGGTAAACCCGTGCGAAATCGGCCGAAAATCGGCACAAGGTATCTTGCATCGGCAAAAACCCCTACCCATATTCGCTACAGGTTTGTCTTAACCCCTGACCCTTGTGAGGTTTTACCGATGTCCGACCTGAACCGGAATACCGCTTCCGGCTACGCACATGCCACGCGTGCCGAGGCCGGCTATGTCGATGAGGGCCTGCGCAGCTTCCTGCTGCGGGTTTACAACTACATGGCGATCGGCCTTGCCGTGACAGGCGTTGCCGCATTCGGCACGGCGGCCATGGCCGTCAGCAACGGCCAGCTCACGTCCTTCGGCTACGCGCTTTATGCAAGCCCGCTGAAGTGGGTGGTGATGCTTGCCCCGCTCGGCTTCGTCTTCTTCCTGTCAGCGCGCATCAATTCGATGAGCGTGTCCGCCGCGCAGCTTACCTTCTGGGCATTCGCGGCCTTGATGGGCCTGTCGCTGTCGTCGATCTTCCTCGTCTTCACCGGCGAGAGCATCGCGCGCGTCTTCTTCCTGACCGCCGCCACCTTCGGCGCCATGAGCCTTTACGGCTACACGACGAAGCGCGACCTGTCGGGCATGGGCTCGTTCCTGTTCATGGGCCTGATCGGCATCATCCTGGCCAGCATCGTCAATATCTTCATCGGCTCTTCGGCGATCCAGTTCGCCGTGTCGGTGATCGGCGTGCTGATCTTCACCGGTCTCACCGCCTATGACACGCAGCAGATCAAGGAAATGTACTACGTCGGCGACGACGGCACGGTTGCCGGCCGCAAGGCCATCTCCGGCGCGCTGCGTCTCTACCTCGACTTCATCAACCTGTTCATGATGCTGCTGCAGCTGTTCGG
Organism: Rhodobiaceae bacterium; assembly: GCA_020441995.1. Classification (GTDB taxonomy): domain Bacteria; phylum Pseudomonadota; class Alphaproteobacteria; order Rhizobiales; family Tepidamorphaceae; genus JACKJK01. Next base: position 2,419 of record JAGRLC010000111.1, on the reverse strand, counting down.
CAATCGCGAATAAGCGCTTGCAGCGTCCCGAAAACGAAGGCCCCGGCATGCTTGCCGGGGCCTTTTTCTTTGTATGCCTTCCAGCTTAGAAATACCCCGCTTCTCCATTCAGGGTGTTTCCATGACCGCCGACAAAACGCTTGCGCTTACAATCCGCGACGCAACCCATGAAGATCTTGCCGCGATCACCGCGATCTATGCCGATGAGGTCACCAGCGGGACAGCGACGTTCGAAGTCGTTGCGCCGGATCTTGAGGAGATGACGGCCCGGTTCGACGCGCTCAGGAAGGATGGCTTTCCCTATATCGTTGCCGTCAGCGGGGGCGAGGTGCTCGGTTACGCCTATGCGGGCCCCTATCACAAGCGTGCCGCCTACCGGTTCACGCTTGAGGACTCGATCTATATCGCCCGCGAAGCGCGGGGCATGGGTGTGGGGCGGAAGCTGTTGCAGGCGCTGATCGCGGCCTGCGAAGACGGTGGCTGGCGACAGATGATCGCGATCATTTCCAATTCCGGTACCGGCGCCGCATCGATCGGGCTGCACAAGTCACTGGGTTTCAGCGATGCCGGCCTGCTGCGCGATGTCGGCTACAAGTCCGGGGAGTGGCGCGACATCACCTTGATGCAGCGCACGCTGGGCGTGGGCGCGAACGAGCCGCCACCCGAAGGTCGCTAGCAGGCCTGCGCCATCAGGCCTTGACCAGTCTCAGGCCCTTGTCGAGCACGCGAAGGACCCGTGCGAGATCATGACCGCGCTTCAGCACCTGGCCGGTCACCGAAACAACCGAATAAGCGCCCTGGCGGCGGGCCAGTTTCGGATTTTTCTCGATGCGGTAGATCGGCATTTCGCTGGTGCGCCGGAACACCGAGAAAACGGCGCGGTCGCGCAGCAGGTCGATGGCGTAATCACGCCATTCGCCGTCGGCGACCTTGCGTCCGTACACATTGAGGATTTCGGAAAGTTCCTGCCTGTTGAAGGCAATGCGAAGGGGTTCGGTCCGGTTTGCCGGGCGGGCGGCGCTGTCGGATGACCCGCCGCCAGTGAAAACTATGGGTTCGCCGTCGAACAATAACGCCTCCTGTGGATATGCACCGGAGTGACGCTGAACTGTCACAATCGGATGATCGCCCGACCGGACCGGTTTACGCAAGTATAAATGGTCGAAACGGGTCGTTTGCTGTCACGAACCCCTCGGATCCGGCACGCTTCAGCACGGAATCCTGCGGCAGGGCATAAATCACAAAGTTGCCTCATTCCGGCCCTTCACCGGCCCGATTACCGGATTGGAATGTCCTTGTTGCCTCGAAGGCCCGGTTCGTCGCGAGGTTTCGGAACTCTTCAGCCCCCCAGCCCCTCCGGGGCCGAGCATATCGAACCGGGCCGACTTTTCCTGCTGTGTAAGCGTTGAGGTCGCAGGAGCCGCTTGAGTTCAGCGGCGTTGCAACGTCCATACCGGTTCATGCAACTGGTTTATCCCCCAAATACCTCTTTGATGGCCGGCTTTCGCCGGCCAATTTTTTGTGTGATCGCATCGTTTGCCGCGAAAAACCGGTATCCACTTTTTCGCAGCAGCTTCAGATCGGCTCTCGCAGGATTGCCGCAGCGCGGATGGGGCCGGGCACGCCGCCGTCTTCGCTCTGGATAATGACGGCGCAGCGCAGGTTGGAGCCCGCCAGTTTTCCGAGCGGCGTCTTATAGGTTTCGCTCCTGCCCCGCCATTTTCCAAGCGGACGCATGTCGCGCACGATGTTGGAATAGACCACCGTGCGGCCGGCGTTCTCGCCGCGCCCTATCGCCACGGTCTCCGTTGGCTGAAACACCACCAGCCAGACCGTTCCGGTTTGTGTCTTGCCGCCACGCGGTTCGGCGGAGACATGGATGGCGCCGCCGCCGGTATTGATATCGAGGCTGATGCCGGCGTCCAGCAGCGTCCCCTTGTCGATGGCGTTGAGAACTTCGCCGCGCCGCGATCCGACGACATCGATCTCGCCGTTGATCACACTTTGCGGGGTGTAAATGGAACGGGCGTGCAGCGAGCGGGCATAGCCGCGCTGGCGCTGGGTGTGGCTTGGTTTGGCCAGCGTGTCCTTCCAGCCGAGA
>JAGRLC010000111.1:0-234 GCA_020441995.1 Rhodobiaceae bacterium | reverse complement strand
AGGACGAGCAGCCTTGGCTGGTGAACAGTTCGGCGACGGCGCGTGGCGTCATCGTCTCGGCGCCGGCGGCGTCCGGGAATGCGAAACCGGCAAGCGTTGCGGCGAGAAACAGAAATTTGCGGGGTGCGGTCATGATCGGGATTTTCCTGCAATTGCGTTTGGACAGGATGTCTTGATCATCAATCTACCGCGTCAGTGACACCAGGTGTTGTCACGTGCTGTCACCCTTGCGTG
>JAGRLC010000110.1:16601-48455 GCA_020441995.1 Rhodobiaceae bacterium | reverse complement strand
CAACGACACGATCCGCTACAACATCCGCTATGGCCGCACCGACGCCAGCGAACAGGAAATCGAGAAGGCGGCGAAGCTTGCCCAGATCGACGAATTCATCCGCGCGCTTCCCGACGGCTATGACACGATGGTTGGCGAGCGCGGATTGAAGCTCTCGGGCGGCGAGAAGCAGCGCGTGGCGATTGCCCGCACCATTCTCAAGAGCCCGCCGATACTGGTGCTCGACGAGGCGACCTCGGCGCTGGACAGCCATACCGAGAAGGAAATCCAGGCAGCGCTCGACGGCGTGTCGCGCGGCCGCACGACGATCATGATCGCGCACCGGCTCTCGACCATCATCGGCGCCGACGAGATCATCGTTCTTGAGAAGGGCGAGATCGTTGAGCGCGGCCGCCATGACGACTTGATCAAGCGCGATGGCGTTTATGCCGGCATGTGGCGGCGCCAGCGCGAGGCCGACGAGGCCGCCGAGCGCCTGCGCCGCACCGTGGAGGAGGACGCCGAAGGCTATCTCGGCCTCGACCGCAGTTCTGCCCGGAATCCGGCCTGACACCAAACCATATCGACAACGCCCGCTTATGCGTCCTACAACGCAATCCTGATAATCACTGACACCGGCATACAAATGGCTCTACTCGATACGGTCCGCAGGTCCATCGTCCCGATCCACCGCGAGGGCTGGCGCTTCATCGCAATGTTCGTCATTGCTTCGTTCATCGTCGGCATTCTGTCGGATGCGCTGTTCTGGATCGGCATCGTCCTGGCTGCATGGTGCGCTTACTTCTTCCGCGACCCGGCCCGTGTCACCCCGCTGGGCGAGGGGCTCGTGGTCAGCCCGGCTGACGGGCGTGTATCGGCGATCATGGAAGTGAAGCCTCCGAAGGAACTGGCCGCCGAACTCGGCGATCAGCCGCTGACCCGGATTTCGGTGTTCATGAATGTCTTCGATGTGCATGTGAACCGCGCGCCCGTCACCGGCCGCATCACCCGCATCGCCTACAAGCCGGGGCTGTTCCTGAATGCCGAACTCGACAAGGCGAGCGAGGACAACGAGCGCAACGGCTTCGTGATCGACACGGTAACCGGCGTCCGCGTCGGCGCGGTGCAGATTGCCGGTCTCGTGGCGCGCCGTATCGTCACCTTCGTCAACGAGCAGGAACCGGTGACGGTCGGCGACCGGATCGGGCTGATCCGCTTCGGCAGCCGCGTTGATGTCTTCCTGCCGCGAGGCACGCGGCCCCGTGTTGCTGTCGGCCAGCGCGCCATCGCCGGAGAAACCATACTCGCAAATCTTTCCGAGACCGGGCCGGCGCATCCTGTAAGAGTAAGCTGAGCGCATTTTACGAATTGGCGGAGTGATGACGAACCTGTTTCCTCCCTTCGAACCCGACCGGAAGAACGGACGCCGCCGGTTCTCCAGGCTGCGGCGCATTCCGGTGCGTCTGCTCGTTCCCAACATGGTGACGCTGCTTGCGCTGTGCGCTGGCCTGACCTCGATGCGTCTGGCAATCGAGCACCGCTTTGAACTGGCCATTGCCGCAATCGCCTTTGCCGCCATCCTCGACATGCTCGACGGTCGCATTGCGCGGCTTCTGAAGTCCACGTCGCGTTTCGGGGCTGAACTGGATTCGCTTGCCGACTTCGTCAACTTCGGCGTTGCCCCCGGCATCATCCTCTACACCTTCGCGCTGCACGAGCTGAAATCTCTCGGCTGGATTGCCGTACTCGTGCTTGCGTTGGCGACGGTGTTGCGGCTTGCCCGGTTCAATGTCTCGCTGGATGCGCCGCCCAAGCCAGCCTGGGCACAGGGGTTCTTCGTCGGCGTGCCGGCGCCAGCCGGTGCGATGATCGCGCTGCTGCCGATCTATCTGGAACTGATCGGCATCCCGCACCTGAGCCTGACGGCGATCGTTTCCTCATTCTACATCATGGGCGTGGCGTTCCTGATGGTCAGCCGTCTGCCCACGCTGTCGCTGAAGAAGACCGGCGATCGTGTCCGCAGGGACATGGTGCTGCCGATCATGATCGCCGTTGTGATGTTCGTCGCGCTGCTGCTGTCATTCCCGTGGACAACGCTGGCCGTTGGGTCGATCCTCTATCTCGCCGCGATCCCCGTCGGCGTGCTGCGATACCGGAAGCTGGCGCTGGCCCATGGCGACCCCGGTACGGACCCTTTCGGCGACCCCGGTGCGGTGAAGGTATCCGACGAAACCGCTCCGGCCAAAGCTGGCGAACAGCCGGCTGAGCAGGCTTCCGGCAAACCGGCGAAGAAGAGCTGAAAGCCCGGGACTTATGCGGCGGCGGCCGCCTTTTTGTGTCCGGCCCAGATCAGCCCGTATATGCAGATCACCACGACCGCCAGGGCTGCGATCTGATAAAGGGCGATTTTCTCGCCGAGAAACGGGACCGCAAGCGCCATGGTCAGCGCCGGCCAGGGTGCCGTGATCGAACTGGCCAGCGACACGTCGATGTGCCGGACCGCATAGAACCAGACAATCAGTTCCAGGTAATAGGCAAACCCCATCAGGATCGACATCGGCTGGACAAAGGCTGCGGCCATGTCCGCGGGTGCCGGCCGTACCGGCGATGCGAGCAGAACAGCGGCCAGAAACGCGGTCGAGATGGCGACCCGGAAGAAGGTGACCTGAACAGGCGTCACCGGTGTGCGGCCGAGTTCTTCCTTGATGATGACATGCGCCACGCTCCACAGGAACGGCACGCCGAGGCAGGCCGCGAACCAGCCTGACAGCCCCGACATCCGCCCCGTCCCCCCTGTCGCGAGGAAATAGAGCGTGCCGATCAGCAAGGCGGTCAACGCCAGCTCCAGCCCGGTCTTGCGCCGTTTGAGGAACAGCGTTTCCCACAGGATTGCGAAGAGCGGATAGGCCTGGATCGCAATCGCTGCATTGGTGGCTCCGGCCTTTTCGACGCCCAGAACGTAGAGGTAGGTCGAAAGGCCGAACATCATGCCGGTCAGGACAGCCACGGCGGCCATGCGCACCGTCTCGCGCCGCTGCATGGCGTTGCGGAATATGCCTCTTTCCCCGCTCAGGAATTCCAGCGCAAACACCGGCGCGGCGAACACGACCTGCCATGCCGACAGGGCGAAGGCAAAGGTCAGGGCGTCGACCGTATCCGGGCGGCTGTTCGAGATGACCGGCATTATGCCGAGCAGGACGAGGCTGGCCAGAGATAGCGAGACGCCACGCGAAGCGGAGTGAGCAAGCATTGTATTGATCCGGAATTTATTGCACTGATTGATATGAAAATTGCACGCTCTATGAAGCGCAGGGCAAGGAAAATATTGATCTGATGGCAATTTGGCTTCCCGATCTCGCCGGGCGCAGAGGCCCGAAATACCTGCAGATCGTGCAGGCGATGGCCGAGGACATCGCCTCGGGCGACCTGCCAGCGGAAACGCGGCTGCCGCCGCACCGCGAGCTCGCATGGCAACTCGGCCTGTCGCCCAACACGACCAGCCGCGCATATGCGGAAGGGACCAGGCGGGCTCTGCTCAGGGGGGAAGTCGGGCGCGGCACTTTTGTGCGGCCGGCAGGCTCACGGGGGGAAGACGGCCATGCCGGGGATTTGCGCCGCAGCAGCAGCGGTCCCATCGACCTGTCGCGGAACTTGCCGCTTCCGGGGCTGGCCGAGCCGCACATCCGCCGCGTGTTGACCGGGATCGGGCAGGGTGGCGGATTGCCCGCCTTGCTCGACTACCAGACCGACATGGACCTTTCGCGGCATACAGGGGCGGGAACGCGCTGGCTGGCGCAATGCGGCATCGAGGCGCCGCTCGACGAAGTCACCGTGACCAACGGGGCCCAGCACGGTTTGCTGTGCACCCTCATGGCATTGCTTCGTCCCGGTGATCTGCTGCTGGTCGAGGCGTTGAGCTATGTGCCCGTGCGCGCCATGGCCGCGACGCTGGGCCTGAACCTCCGCGCCGTGGAGATGGATGCGGAGGGGATCTGTCCGGAGTCTCTGGATTCCATCTGCAAGGAAGCCGCCCCCAAGGCCCTGTACTTCATGCCGACCTTGCAGACCCCGACCACAACGACACTGTCTGCGGAGCGCCGCCAGGCCATAGCCGGCATTGCGCGCCGTCACGGCCTTACCCTGATCGAGGACGATGTCTTCGGGCTGTTGAAACCCGATCGCCCGGCGCCGGTTGCTACGCTTGCGCCCGAACGGACGGTCTATGTCACCAGCGTCTCGAAATGCATCGCGCCGGGCTTGCGCGTGGGGTACCTGCGCGCACCGCGCGACATTGGGCCGGCTCTTCGTCACGCGGTCAATCTCAGTACCTGGATGACGCCACCGGTCACTTCGGAGATTGCGGCGCGGCTGATCCTCGATGGAACCGCATCACGCCTGGCGGACGAACAACGCGCCGCGGCGGCGCAAAGACAGCGGCTGGCCCGCCGTATCCTGAAAGACCACGGCTATGCGAGCGACCCGCACGGGCTCCACATATGGCTGCCGCTGCCCGGGGGATGGCATGCCGATCATTTCTGCTCGGCGGCCGGCCAGCGCGGCGTTCTGGTGACGCCGGGGAGCAGTTTTGCCATGCGTTCAGGCGACGATCCCGCAGCCATACGGATATGCCTCAGCCACGAACCCGGCGAGGAGCGGCTCCGCGAAGGACTTGCGGTGATCGGCGCATTGCTCGCCCAGCCCCCGATTGCCGGCAAGATGATCGTTTGAGGGGAGAGGGATTGCGGGTAAACGCCCCTTGTCCGAGGCTACTCGGCAGCCGCCGGCATCCGGTCGCCGGAATGCCCTTCCTCGTTCGCGGGCGTGCCCGGCGTTCCGCTCTTGCGCTTCTTGCCCTTGCCCGATGACGGCTTTCCTTCCGTGTCCGGTTTGCCGCGCCCGGTGATGCGCCGGTACAGCCCCACGAACATCTCCTTGTAGATGCTCGGTGCGGCCAGCAGGGTCGGCACCAGGATCAGTGTCAGCAGGGTCGAGAAGCCGAGCCCGAAGATGATCGCGGTTGAAAGCTGCACCCACCATGTCGAGGTGATGCCGCCGACCTCGATTTCGCGGTTGAAGAAGTCGACCGTCACCTGCGTCGCCATGGGGATCAGGCCCATCATGGTGGTGAAGGTGGTCAGGAAGATCGGGCGCAGGCGCTGCGCCGCGGTGCGCAGGATCGCATCCACGGGATCGAGCCCCATTTCGCGGTGCATGCGGTTATAGGTGTCCATCAGCACGATGGCGTTGTTGACCACGATACCGGCAAGCGCGACGACACCGGTTCCCGTCATGATGATCGAGAAGCGTTGGCCCGTGACGAGCATGCCGATCAGCACACCGGTAACGCCAAGGATAACGGTCAGCAGCGTTACCACGGTCTGGTAGAAGCTGTTGAACTGGGTCACCAGGATCACGAACATCAGGAACACGGCCGCAACGGCGGCCTTGCCGAGAAACTCGCCGGATTCCTTCTGATCCTCGTCGGCGCCACGGAAACGGAAATTGACGCCGTCGGGCCATTGCCGGCTTTTCAGCCATGCATCGACTTCCTTCACCTTGTCGTCGCCCAGCAGGCCTTCGTCGACGTTGGCCTTGACCTGCATCGAGAAGGCGCCGTTCTGCCGCGTGATCGTGGAGACCTTGTGCTTGGGCGTGCGCGTAACGAAGTTGGTCAGCGGTACAAGGCCGCGGTCGGTCTGCACCCTGAGCGCGTCCATGCTCGCCAGCGAGCGCTCGTCTTGCGGCAGACGGACACGGATGTCGATTTCGTCGTCGCTGTCGTCGGGCCGGTAGGTGCCGACCAGCACACCGTTCGTCACGAGCTGGATGAGAACGCCCACGGACGTGATGTCCGCGCCGAAGCGCGCGGCCTGTTCGCGGTCGACGTTCAATTGCCATTCGATGCCGGGCAGGGGGCGGGAATCCTCGATGTCGCGCAGGCCTTCCATCTCGTTCCTGAAATGATCCGAAATGACGCCTGTCGTGGCCCTGACCTGTTCGTAGGTCTGCGCGGTGACCTCAAGGCGGATGTCCTTGCCGGTGGGCGGGCCGCCCTCGATCTTGCGGATTTCAACATGCACGCCCGGCATGTCGGCGGTGCGCGCCCGGATCTCCTCGAAGATCGCGTTGGCCTTGCGGCGGCAGCAGTAATCGTTCAGCTCGATGGTGATCTGGCCGACGGAATCGACGGGCTTGTCCTCCACGTCGCCGAGCTTCACGCCCGGCTGCGCGGTGCCGGCAAAGGCGATGGCGTGCTCGATGCCCGGCGTTTGAAGGATCTGGTCCTCGACACCCACAACGATGTCACGCATTTCCTGAGGCGAAAGATTGCCGCGCGCCGAGACCAGGACAACGGCGCGTTCGGGTTCTTCCTCGACGAAAAACTCGACGCCGTTGCCATGGTTGGCGAAATACATGAACACGCCAACCGTGACAGCGGCCGCCGTGCCGATCACCAGTGTCGGCCAGCGCACCAGGCGCGACAGCATGCGCACATAGGCGCCGGTGATGCCGTGCACCTCTTTCAAATCCATATGCGCTTCGCCCGACAGGTGACGCGCGGTGTCGATGTCTTCCTGGCGCGCTTCCGACTTGCCGATCAGGCCGCCGAGCACGGGCAGGAAGATCATCGCCGTGACGATCGAGGCGGACAGCACCACGATCACCATCAGCGGCAGGTAGCTCATGAACTCGCCGGCGACGCCGGGCCACAGAAGCATCGGGATAAAGGCGGCAAGCGTTGTCGCGGTCGAGGAGAAAACCGGCCAGAACATGCGCTGCGCGGCGCGGATATAGGCGTCGCGGCGGTGCATGCCTTCGGCCATTTTGCGGTCGGCGTATTCGACGATGACGATGGCGCCGTCGACCAGCATGCCCGTGGTCAGTACGAGGCCGAACAGCACCATGATGTTCACGGTCATGCCGGCGAGGTTGATGATCAGGAAGCCGAGCATGAAGGAGGTCGGGATAGCGAAGCCGATCAGCAGCGCCGAGCGCGTGCCGAGCGCCGCGACGACCACGATCATGACAAGGCAGATTGCCGTGATGATCGAGGACTGAAGCGAGTTCAGCACCTCGAAGATATGCGAGGATTCATCGAGCGCGAAACCGACCTTGATGCTTGCCGGCCAGTCCTTGGTCGCTTCCGCGACGACTTCGCGGACAGCTGCATTGTTCTCGACGATATTGGTGCCGAGCCGCTTTTTCACCTCGATTGAGATGGCCGGGTTGCCGTTGAATCGCGAATAGGTGGTCGCGTCCTTGAAGGTGCGCCGGATCTCCGCGACATCGCCCAGCGTGATGAGGCCGTCGCCATTCTGCACGACGGGAAGCGAATAAATGTCCTGCGTTTTCTCGAACAGGCCCGGCACCTTGACGTTGAAACGCCCCTTGCCGGTCTCGATCGCGCCCGCGGCCACCATCTGGTTGTTGGCCGTGACAGCGTTGTAGAGCTGCTGCTGGCTGATGTTGTAGCTCTCGAGCTTCGTCTGATCGACGATGACCTCGACGAGTTCATCGCGATGGCCCGAAAGGGGGGCCTCGAGCACGGTCGGGATCGCCTCGATCTTGTCCTGAAGCTTGCGCGCGAACTGGAACAGCGTGCGCTCCGGCACCTGCCCCGACAGGTTCACGACAATGGTCGGGATCAGCGAGAAATTCGTCTCGAAAACCTGCGGTTCCTCGGCGTCGTCGGGCAGTTCGGCGCTGGCCTGATCGACCTTCTCGCGCACGTCCGTCAGCGCCTTGTCCTTGTCGAAGGAAATATCGAACTCAAGCACGATGCCGGCATGGCCCTCACTGGCGACGCCTGTGATTTCCTTCAGGCCGTCGAGACCGCGCAATTCGGTTTCCATCGGCCGGATCAGCAGCCGCTCGGCATCCTCGGGCGAAATGCCTTGCTGGAGGATGGAGACATAGAAGACCGGGACGTCGATGTCCGGATTGGCTTCTTTGGGGATCGTCAGATAGCTGATGATGCCGCCGAGCAGCATCGCGATCATCAGCGTCAGAACCGCGCGCGGACGCTGCAGGATCGCGGCGATCACGCCGAGATGCTCGGGCACGTCGTCTTCGCTGACTTGGGATTTGCCGTTTTTCGTCATTGCCCGGCCTCTGCCGTTTGCATTACCGGTTCAACCGTTGCGCCCTCGGCCACGTAATCCTGTCCCGTCACGATCAGGTTGACCGTGTCCGGCAGTCCGGCGACCCAGACGCCATCGGCTTCATCGGCAAGCAGCGTCACGGCGTGAAAGACGACCTTGTTGTCATCGTCGACGGCGCGCACGCCAACCATTCCGTCGTCACGCAGGACCAGCACGGAAGAGCGGAAAAAATGCGCTTTCTGTTCGGGCAATGGGACATTGATGGTGGCGGTCACGCCATCGCGCAACGCGCCGCTGGCATTGTCCATCGTGATCTCGACGCGGAAGGTGCGTGTTGATGGGTCGGCGGCAGGCGCAACGTAGCTGACCGCGCCGGCGAACGATCCGCCGGTCACGGGGTCGACCTTGGCCGTGACGCCCTTGCGGATGCCGGCGAGTTCGCGTTCCGAAACCTGGGCGATCGCCAGCATCGGATCGATGTCCACGATACCGGCGCATATGTCGCCGGCGCGCAGAAGCGATCCCCGGCGGATATCGAGCTTTTCGACAATGCCGGAAATCGGCGCGAGAATTTCGGTCCGGTCCTTGTCCCATTGCGCGGCTTCGACGGCTGCCATCGCGGCGTCGCGCTGGGCTTTTAGGGTGCGCACGCGCGTATCGGCCGCGTAGCCCTTGTCCGCAAGTTTCTTTGCGCCTTCGTACTCGGCGTCGGCCTGGGCAAGCTGCGCCTTGGCCTGGGCGAGTTGCGCGCTGCGCGTACGCGTGTCGAGGCGGCAGAGCAGGTCGCCGGCCTTGACGTGATCGCCCTTGGAGACCGCCAGTTCTTCGATGGTGCCCTCGGTTTCGGCGCGCACATCGACCCGGTCTTCGGCCTGGGTGCGCCCGCGCAGCAGCAGGGAAGCCTCGCGCATCTGTGCCGTGATGCGCTGCACGGAAACGCGCTGCACGGCGCCATCGGCCTGGGTGTCCTGCGCTTCGGCAATCGCGGGCTCGGTGTCTCCGCGCCCGCCGACGACGATGCTGCCCGAATAGAGCCAGGCGCCCAGCGCCAGCAGAACGAATACGGCGAGAAGGTAGGATTTACGCATTGGGGTGGAGCTTTCCTACTCCGCTGCGGCGGATTGCTTGGTCTTGCCCAGAGCAATCAGCTTGTCGCGGTTGGCTTTGAGATAATCGCGTTTGGTCCGGTTCATCACCGTTGCGAACTTGATGACCCACTGGCTCGGGGGGTGATCGCAGTTGGATGACTTCGATTCCAGATCTTCAAGGAGTGCGTCAATCTCGGCGGTGCGCTGATCGAGCGCCTGTTCCAGCCGCTGCCGCGGCAGATGTTCCGCGCACAAAGTCAGCAGCAGGAACTCGGACTTCATCTTGTCCGCGGAAACCGGTTCCATGAGCTGCGACACCAGGGCTTCACGGCCCTTGTCGGTGATCGCATAGACATGCCGCGAGGGTTTGCCGTCCTGAACCTCGATGCGCCGGGTGACGAGGCCGTCGCTCTCAAGCCGGTCCAGCGCCGGATAGATCGCGCCATAGCTGGCATCGACGAAATAGCTGAAATTGCCTTCCGTCGAAGCCTTTCGGATGTCGTAGCCGGAAGCCTCCCCGAACGAAAGCAGGGCGAGGCACAGGGTGCTGACATTCATGACGCATCATTCCCGTTGTCGGTTTTGCCCGACATTTCGCGGGCGCGCACCATATAACGATAGCCAATATATCAATCAAGCATATGACAATATGTCATAATAATTCTGTCGTGAAACCCGGGCCACTTTGTGGCATGCTTCCGTTGTCGATACGGTGAAACGATCAAAAAGGTTGTATTGCCATGATGAAACCGGCCCGCAAGCTGCTGGTTAATCCGCTTTTCAGGCTTCTGGCGGTCAATTTCGCTATTGGAGCGATCGTCGCGGCGCTAGTTGTCGCCGGTCTGATTCTCACTGACACTCAGGGTATTGGAACGCTGGTGCGCAACACGCAGTCACCGACGGTTGCCGTGGCGCTTCTGTTCGGCGGGTTCCTGATCACCTTTTCAAGCGCCGCCATGGGCTGGGCGATCATGCGCATCGGCATACCGGAGGACAGCGCGGGCAAGGGCGGCGGTAAATCCGTTCCCGTAGGTGAGCTGGTTCCAATCCCGGTCCGCAGCCGCCATCGCTGACCGGCGCCGCTTCTGATCAGGTAAAGCCATCGAACAAAAAAGCCCGGCGTGACTGCCGGGCTTTTTGCGTATGGTGTGCGGGCAGGCAAACAGCCCGCCCGCAAAACGCCGATAAGCTTAGTTGGAAAACGTCTTCAGGTAGGCGATGACGTCGTGACGGTCGTCTTCCTTCTTGAGATTGAAGGTCATCTTGGACTTGCCCTCGACGAAGGCCTTGGGGTCTTCGAGATACTGGAACAGCAGTTCCTCGGTCCACGCGCCCATGGATGACTTGGCTGCCAGATCGTCGCCGTACTTGTAGCCTTCGACACTGGCAATCGGCCGGCCGACGACACCGGTCAGCATCGGACCGACCTTGTTCTTTGCGCCTTCGCCGACCTCGTGGCAGGCCTTGCACTTCTTGAAGACCTTCTCGCCTTTTGCGGCATCACCTTCGGCGTGCGCAAGCGAAGTCACTGCGAAAAGGGCGGCGGCTGCGATCGCAAATTTCTTCATGTCCTCGAGTTTCCTCTGTTCGTCATAATCTGGTGGGTTTTTGCCCATCCATACGCAATCCACAATGGGACGGATCGTCACGTACGGTCGTCGCGCTTGCAGAACAGATCGTATAGCACACCGATCATGCGTTCGGCTTCAGGGCTCGCCAGACTGTAGTAAACGGATTTACCGTCCCGGCGTGTCGTGACAAGGCCCTCGGAGCGCAAGCGCGCAAGCTGCTGGGACACGGTCGGCTGGCGCAGAGAGAGAAACTCTTCCATCTCACCAACGGATTTTTCGCCCTGGCAGAGAACGCACAGGATCATCAGCCGGGTCTCGTGGCTGAGCGTGCGCAGGAAGTCAGCGGCGCGTGATGCGTTATCAAAAAGGATATCGACATCATCCCTGCTGAGGCGTGACTGTGTGCTGGTTCCTGTGTCTTGCAGGCTGGTCATGGACGTAATCTCAGGTCTTTCTTGAGCGAATATATCATGGTTTGGAGCATGCAATTCGCTAATTCAACTGCTCTCTTTATCATTTGGCGGCAGTTTCGCCAGAAGTTGGCGCAGGCGATCCCAAAAAGCGCGCTCTCCGGGATAGCCTCTGATGCGGCCCAATTCTTCGCCGTCCTCCATCAGGATAAAGGTTGGCGTGAACTTTCCAAGCTTGATGCCGGCAAGGTCTTCCGGAAGCGGTCTGAGAATATCGACCCGGCGCAGCGGCGCGCGCTTTCCTTCCTCTGACTCCGGATATAGCAGCGCGACCGCGGCATCCCACTTCGCGCACCACTCGCATCCCGCGCGCTCCAGCATGACGAGTTCAGCCGCGCGCGCAGGCATTGATCCGGCGTTGAATGCGGCGGTAACGGCCATCATGCCGGCAAACAGGTGAAACCCAAATCTCATCTCGTCCGCGTCCAGGTTGCTCTTGATCGCGTCAGGGTCATACCAGAAACGAATATCCCGGCGCGTTGGTACATCAAGCCCTATGTCATGGCAAAACAAACTGCGTCTTTGCTCTGTAATAGAGTGAACATGCCGGAGTCTGCATGTGTGTATTGTCGCATGGGGCATCAAGTCACGTTGAGTTGAGCATTGCTGAGTGGTTCTTGCGCTGTCTGGCGGTTATGGCTTCGCGCACGCACTTGCGTCACATTCACCCGCCAAAGGATTTGGCCTCCAATAGCGGCAACCGGAGTAGGACATGTTCGATGTCACCCTGACCGGCGCGTTTCTCGCCGGTCTCCTGTCATTTGTCTCGCCTTGCGTTCTGCCTCTGGTGCCGCCGTACCTGTGTTTTCTGGCCGGCGTCAGCCTTGATGAACTGACCGATCAGGGCAGCGTATCGGGCGCGCGCGGCCGTGTGGTGCGTTCCGCTTTCGCCTTCGTGCTGGGTTTCACGGCGGTGTTCGTGACGCTGGGGGCCAGCGCCTCTTTCATAGGCAAATGGATTTCCAGCAATCTTATCGTTCTCGGCTATGCCGCCGGCGTTCTGATCATCATCATGGGGCTGCATTTTCTCGGCGTTTTCCGCATCGCCTTCCTCTACCGCGAGGCGCGCGTGCATGTGGAACGCAAGCCGGCGGGGCTGATAGGCGCCTTTTTCGTCGGCGTGGCCTTCGCCTTCGGCTGGACACCCTGTGTCGGGCCGGTATTGGCCGCAATCCTGTTCGTGGCCGGTGCCGAGGATACCGTTGCCCGCGGCGCGCTGCTGCTCGCGGTCTACGGTCTGGGGATCGGCGTCCCCTTCATGCTGGCTGCCCTGTTCGCGGGGCCGTTCCTGCGCCTGATGCAGCGTTTCAAACGTCACATGGGGCTTGTCGAGAAGATCATGGGCGCGCTGCTGGTGCTGACCGGCATCCTGTTCCTCACCGGACAGATGTCGGTGTTTTCCTTCTGGCTGCTGGAGAACTTCCCAAGCCTTGGCAACGTCGAGAGCCTGGTTGCGCCGCAGTAGCGGTCAGGGCGCAAAGATCAGGGATTTTGCGTCCGGATATAGGCGATCAGGTCGTTGATCTGCTTTTCGTCCGGGTTGAAGCCTTCCATGGCCCCGTGCGGCTGGCGCAGAAAGGCGCGGATACGCTCGTCATCATACCCCTCGGCCTCGCTTAGCGACGCGAAGGGCGGCGCATCCGCGGATGCCGGCGCGGCCTGACCTTCCGAGACCAGATGGCAGTTGACGCACCAGGTCTTGGCGATGGTCTCGCCGCGCTTCGGGTCGATGCGCATCTGCGCGCGCGCATTGAGCGCCCATACCGCCGCGACGACGATTGCGATTATCACTGCGACTCGTCCCATCGCGCCAAACCCGGTATTCATTACGCACGCCTCCAAAATCCAATCGGCATTGAACGGACAATCTGATCGCTTACGGCCTTGTTGCCATTGCGTCCGATCAAACAGGCAATTCGGGCGAGGTCATGACCTAAACCCTGATGCTGCAGGCCAAGCCGGCCGCGTCACGGATCGCCTTGATGTTGGCCGCGTACTTATCCGGCCCGCCCTTGAACACGGCGGAGCCCGCAACCAGCACGTCGGCGCCGGCCTCGGCAAGCGCCTGCGCGTTGTCTGGCGTCACGCCGCCATCGACTTCGAGGCGGATATCGCGCTTGCCGATCATCTGCCGCGCGGTTTTCACCTTTTCAAGAGCTTCGGGAATGAAGGACTGGCCGCCGAAGCCCGGATTGACGCTCATGATCAGGATGAGATCGATGCGGTCGAGGACATGCTTGATGGTTTCGACAGGTGTCGCCGGGTTCATTGTGACGCCGGCCTTTTTGCCGAGCGCCCGGATCGTCTGCAGCGAGCGGTCGAGATGCGGTCCCGCTTCGACATGGACGGTGATGTAATCGGCGCCGGCCTCCGCGAAGGCTTCCAGATACGGATCGGCGGGGGCGATCATCAGGTGCACGTCGAGCGGCAGCTTGGTGACAGGGCGGATCGCCTTCACCACTTGCGGACCGATGGTGATGTTGGGGACGAAATGCCCGTCCATCACATCCACATGAACCCAGTCGCATCCGGCGGTCTCGATGGCCCGGATTTCATCGCCGAGCCTGGCGAAATCGGCGGAAAGGATCGACGGGGAAATAAGCGTCTTGCCGGACATTGAATCGCGCTCCCTGAATGTTGCCGGGAACAAAGACCCTGGGAGGGGTAAAATCAAGCCTACGTTGTGGGCAACCCGATGCGCCCGATGCCCGGAAGCTTGAGTGCGGGGCGCAGGATATCGAAGCCCGCAACCAGACCCAGCAGGTTGAGTTCGAAGCCTGAGCGCAGGCCGAGCGTCAGAGACATCAGCCCGCCCGCCGAGATCCGGAAACCGTCAGCCGTACGTGCAATGATATGGCCATCGACAGGATAGTCCTTGCCGACAGCCGTTGGCGGCAGGACGGCGCCGATTGCCGGCACCTCGTCGAGTACATGGGCAATGAAGGTGTTGGAGTTCGGACCCGGCCAGGCCTGATAGGTGCCGCGCCCGCTATAGGGATAGGACTTGATCGCCTCGAGCACTTCGGGAATGAGCGCTTGCGCCTTGTCGCCGCGCACAAGAGTCAACAGTTCCGGTTCGTTCGAATACCAGCGCGCATCCGGCACATAGGCGTTGTGGCGCACGGGATTGCCCCAGCCAACCACTTCGTAACGGTCATAGGTGCGCGCACCCTGCCGCTTGACCAGCAGCCAGGAATGCACCGCGACGATGCCCTTGTAGCGGCCCGCACGCGCCGTATAGACGCGGATTTCGGCTTCATCAGATGGCTTTCCGGCAAGCTGGCCGCTGCTGCTCCAGTCCGCATGCCGCCAGCTCATCGGCTTCGTTTCCGAAAACCAGATGCCTGCTGCTATCCCGACGGGAAGCAGGTAGAGCAGGGCGAACCAGAGGCTGAAATGCTTGAAGAGGCGCTTCATGCTCAAGCGCATCGTTTTTCACGCCACAAATTGGCATCCTGCAGGCTTTCCCAGCCGAATGCCTTCTCGCTGGGTCCGCCGGCCTGCAACGTGCCGAGCCGCATCAGCGCTTCCGACACCGTGGGTTCATGCCCGTCTTCGACCCACCACATGACGAGATTGGCCTTGCCGTAAGGTTCGAACCACTCGCCGCGCTTGGTGTAGAAGCGCTCGTGCACGGTCTTCCAGACGAATTCCTCCAGCGATTTCGCGTCTTCCCACACCGACATGTTGACGATGACGCGCGGGTTCTGGCTGACCTGCGTTGCGGTCGCGTTGCCGCTGTCGTCCTTGTAGCGCCAGACGAAGCCGGGCATGCGCTCGGCAACGGCGTTGACCTTGTCGAGCGCCTGCATGAAGGGGGCGACGCGTGGATCGTCCGGATCGTGCTTCAAACGGGCGATATTGAACTGGGCAAGCTGCATCGCGTTTGTCCCCGGGCTTTGCTGCAATGTCATATGAATGGCGCAAGAAGCGTCTGCTGATGGCTACCGTCATGGGCAATTCGGGCTAAAATAGGCTCATGCGCCCATTTGCCCATGGCATAAGTGCGGACCGATACATAAATGAATGTGGCCCATAAGGGCATGATCCAGGGTAACGGGAGGTCTCAGGCGATCATGACAGCGAAAACTCCGGCGGTTCTCGACACGCCAATGCAATATCTCGACCGCGCCATGTCCATGTTGCGCGACGTTGGTATCATCCCTGAACCCGACAGCGCCGAGCAGCCGATCGTGCCGCTGCTCAACGAGATTTCGCAGCTCGACGAGGACAAGGTCGTTGCCATCGCCCGCACGCTGACGCAGGCCTCTTTCTTCAACGAGGTGGTGCGCGAGCAGATCGCGGCAATGAATATCGGCGAACGCTATGAGAAGATCACCGCCGGCTTCGATTCCATCCGCGATGACGCCAAGTCCATGGTCGACCAGCTTGCCGATGGCAAGATTTCGACATGGGAGCGCTTCGGCAATGTCTGGATGAAGGCGACGCGCGGCGACATTGCCGACCGCTTCGACGACATCAAGGCGACCTATCTTGAAGTCGCCGCCGACACCAAGGACCAGATCCGCCGCGAGCAGGTCATCCTCGACGCCTACCGCGATTTTCGTGGCGCGCTGAAGCATGCCGAAGTTCTGGCGCTGGAAGTGCTGAAAACGGCGGAAGAGCATTTGCAGAAGCGCAAGGACGCACTGACCACGGCGGCCGCCGCCGTTGCGAATGCGGGTGAGGAGATGGAAGCCGCCGCCCGCGCCCGCCTCGAACTCGCCCGCGACGAGCGCATGCGCGAGATGCAGGACGAGGAAAAGCGCTACCAGATTGCCAAGGACCTCTCCGACAACCTGACCATCGGCTACAACACGTCCGAAGTGATCATGGCCCGCCTGATGCAGACCACCTCCGCCAAGGACCGTGTCTATGCCCAGGCCGTCAGCTTCTTTTCCACCAATGAGACCGTCCTGACCGCGCTGAAGGCCTCCTTCACCGGCATGTTCGGTCTGCACGAGGCGACCAAGACGCTGGACGCCATGAAGGAAGGCATCTCGAAGTCGCTTGAGACCCTTTCGGAAGTCGGCGATCAGGTTCAGGAAGCCGCGATCCGCTCCGGCTACGGTCCGACCATCCAGGCCTCTTCGGTGAAGATGCTGGTCGATTCCGTCGTCGGTTTCCAGGAGCGCTCGCGCGAGATCATCAACGAGATGCGCGTTCTCTCGACGAGGAACTCCGAGGAAATCCGCGAGGCTGTCGAAGACGGCAAGCGCCGCCTCGCCAAGCTCGCAGCCGACGGCAACGCACTGCTGCTCAGCTAGGCTGCGGACCTGACGAATGCCTGAGACCGCAACCGCGAGCGCCCCGCTCGACGACATCATGCTGGCGATGGACGTGGTGGACACACTGCGCCATCGCGACCATCTCGTCGCGCGCGAACTGAGCGAAGACAAGCGCGAGGCGCAGCTGATCGAGCGCCTGCGCGAGATCTATCGCGGGCAGGGCATCGAGGTCAGCGACGACATCCTTCATGAAGGCGTGAAGGCGCTCAAGGAAAACCGCTTCATCTATTCGCCGCCCGCTCCAGGCCTGAACGTGACGCTGGCTAAGCTCTATGTGCGCCGTGGCAGGATCGGCAAAATCGCCGGTGCTGCCTTCCTCATGCTCGCCCTTGTCTGGGGCGGCTGGCTTGTCGGCTACAAGTGGCCGCAGCAGCGCGCCGCCGAGGAACTGCGCATCGAACTGACCGAAACGCTGCCGCACCGGATCATCGAACTGGGCGAGGAGATCGCCAAGCTCGCCGAAACCTCTGCCGCGCGCGAGAGGGCCGCCGCGCTGATGGCCGATGGCGAGCGTGCGCTGCGCGAGGAAAACATCGAGCAGGCCCGCCTTGCGGTTACCGAACTGACCGTCATCCGCAATGAGCTGGCGCGTGAATACACCATCACCATAGTCTCACGCCCGGGCGAACTTTCCGGCGTCTGGCGCATTCCCGATGCCAATCCCGACGCGCAGAATTTCTATCTCATCGTCGAGGCGCTCGACGATGACGGCAACCCGGTCACCGTCACCGTCCGCAACGAAGAGGACGGTTCGCTTCAGCGTGTCACCAAGTGGGGTGTGCGCGTTTCCCAGAACGTCTTCACGCGTGTCCAGGCCGACAAGCAGGACGACGGCATCATCCAGGAAAATCGCGTCGCCACAAAGCCGCGCGGCCGTCTTGAACCCGAATACGCCATCCCCGTGATGGGCGGCACGATTACCGAGTGGTAGAGCGATGATATCGGGACGTGACGCACTCAATTCCATCGACCGGACAATCGCCGAGGTTCGCGAGGACCAGGAGAAGATGTCCGCGCGCATCCGCAATGCGACGGATTCGATTGCCCGGCTGAAAACCGCCGAGGCCGGGGAGTTCGGCAAGCTGGCGCAAGTGCGGCTCGATGTGATCCGCCGTGGCGAGATCGGCGACCGCCTGAGCGCGTCCGAACGCCGCGCGGCGGAGTTGATCAAGGGACACAACGCCGATCTCGACCGCATCGAACAGGAAATCGCCAAGGGCGAGGCCGAGCGGCGGAAGCTGACTGCGGAACGGGACAAGGCGGCCGACGCCGCCGATGAGGCGCAGAAAGCCTATGACGCGGAGCTTGCAAAGTTCCAGGCCGCGTTCCGCAAGACCGAGCCCTACAAGGCCGCGCTTGCAAGGGCGGAAGAAGCCGAGCAGGTCGTGGCGCAAGCCGAACGCAAGGCGCAGATGGCCAATGACGATCGCGCCGAGAAGGGCGAGCCCTATGAGGCCGACCCGCTGTTCATGTACCTGTGGGAGCGCAAGTTCGGCACCAGGGAATATTCAGGCCGTGGCCTGACGCGGCTGCTCGACCGTTGGGTCGCTTCAATCGTCAAATACACCGATGCCGCCGCCAACTACCGCATGCTGCTGGAAATTCCCAAGCGCCTGAACGAGCACGTGGCCGATCAGCGCGCGAAGCTCGATTCAGCCCGCGAGACGCTGAAAACGCTTGAGGACGAGGCGCGGGGCAATGACGGTCTCGCAAAGTTCGAGAAGGCGCTGGCCGGGGCGAATGAGAGCGTCGCGGCGCTCGATGAACGCATCGCGGAGGAAAGCGCGCGGCGCAATGCGCTCGAAGCCGAACGCGGTCAGCTCGTGCGCGGCGACGACGGCGCCTATCGCGAGGCCATCGAACTGCTCGGCTTTGAATTGTCGCGCAAGGATCTGAAGTCGCTGCTGCGCGAGGCGATGCTGACCTCCACGAAGGAAGATGACCAGATTGTCGAGCGCATCGATGACATTCGCGATGATATCGAGGACATCGAGGAAGACATCGAGCGCGACCGCGAGGGCTTGAAGAATCTCGACAGCCGCCGCGCCGAACTGGAATCCGTCCGAGACCGCTATGTCCGCAGCAGCTTCGACGATGTGTCGTCCTACTTCGACAACGACAACCTGCTGAAGGACCTGCTGATCGGCGTTCTGCATGGCGTGCTGACCAGTGGCGGCGTATGGCGCGAGATCGAGCGCGCCCACAAGCGCAGCACCAAGGCGAACCCGGATTTCGGCTGGCGCAAGTTTCCCTCGCCGGGGTCAGGACCGGTTTTCCGTCCCGGCCGGCGTTCCGGCGGTGGCGGCATTTTCGGTGGTGGCAGCCGTGGCGGCGGCGGGATTTTCGGCGGCGGAGGCCGCCGTGGCGGCTCCGGTGGCGGTGGATTCCGCACTGGCGGCGGTTTTTGATGCGGGTGTTGCGCATTCTGAAGCCCTTAAAGGCGCCGATGCCCTTTTCCCGCCCCTGTTGAGCAGCTACACATTTTGCCCATGAAGGCTGATGCGAATCGATTGCTTCCGAACCGCCGCCGTGTCCTGACGGGCGCGGCCACACTCATCGGCGCTTCCGCGCTGTCCTCGCCGTTCGTCATGCGGGCCCGCGCCGCCGACCCGGTCAAGATCGGTTTGATCCATCCCACAAGCGGCTTCTACGCCAATGCCGGCAAGCAATGCCGCGCCGGCGCGGAGCTGGCGATTGCCGATGTCAACGCTGCCGGCGGTCTCGCGGGGCTCGATGGCGCGATGGTGGAAGCGGTCACCGCCGATGTTGAGTCCGTGCCCGAAAGCGCCCGTGCGCCGGTCGGCTCGCTGGATGATGCCGGGGTGCTCGGCATTGTCGGCGCCTATGCCAGCGGTATTGCGCTGGTTGCCAGCGAGGAAGCCGCCGACCGCCTGATTCCCTTCTGCGTCGATGTCGGCGTTTCCGACCGTATCGTGCGCCGTGGCCTGACCAATGTCTTCCGTCTCGGGCCGGGTTATACCCAGGCGTCGCTGGCGCTTGCCGACAAGATCGTCGATCTCGGAGACGATGGCCGCCGGGTGATGATCGTCCACGTCGATGCACCGTATGGGCGCGGCGTTGCTTTGCGCCTTGGCGATGTTTTCGAGCAGGTCGGCATCGAGGTTGCCGAGCTTGTTCCAACAGCGGTCGGCATCGAGGATTTCCGTGCAATCGTGCGCCGCGTCGAGGCAGCCGACCCCGATGTGCTTGTGCCGGCGGTGTTCTTCGAGGACTACGCCAATCTGGTGCGCGCGGTGAAGGGCAGCGCCAAGGCGCCGCGCCTGATCGCTTCGCTATTCGGCGGTGCGGCCTCAAGCCCGGTATTCCTGAAAGAGCATACCGACATCGCCGAAGGCATTGTCGATGCCTGCCACTGGTATGATCCGGGCAGTCCGCTGCAACAGGCGCGCATACGCGCCGCCAACGCCCTGGATTTGCCTTACGGCCACGAACTCTTCATGGCCTATAACGCAACGCGTCTGCTGATCGACGCGATCGACAAGGCGGGTTCGCGCAACCGCGAGGCGGTCACCGCCGCGCTTGCTGTCTCCAGCTTTGCCGATCACGGCATGCCCTACGGCGCAACCGAGTTCGCGGAAGGCCAGAACCTTGGCGCCGCCCCGGCCATCACGCAGGTTCAGAAGGGCAACATCCGCCTTGTTGCTCCGATCTCCTTCGCGGAAGCTGAACTGACCCTGACGCAGACACCCCCGCCGCCTCCACCTGTGCCGGCGGACGGTGCCGACGCGCCGGCGGCAGATGGCGCACCGGCTGCTGCAGCAGGCCAATAAGCCTCGAATTTTGCATAACTGTCGTCCCGGCGAGCCGCCATTGGCGACTACCGCTCATCCATCGCCGGGCTCGAGCCCGAACTCCTTCAGCAACTCGGCTTCGGTGACACGCGGTGTGTCGTCGGCGAAGGCGTAGCGGTCGGGCTGATGGTCGGCATAGATGTGCCGCTGGAGCGTGATGCCCGATGCGTCGTCGAGGGAGTCGACAGAGATGATCAGCATCATCTCCGGCTGGTTGGCAAGCCGGTAGAATAGGCTTGAGCCGCAGGTGGAGCAGAAGCCGCGCTCGGCCCACTTGCTGGAGCGGAACCAGCGCAGGCCGGTATCGTTGATCCAGGTAACATCATCGCCCGCGCAATGCACCGACATATAGGGCCCCGCCGACCACTTCCGGCACATGTCGCAATGGCACATGTTGTAGTGCGGTTCCGGCACGGTGACTTCGTAGCGGACATTGCCGCACAGGCAGCCGCCCTGTTTGCGCTCGCTCATCGTGTTGCTTCCCCAGCCTTGTTCAGTCGATGCCGTAACGTGCCTTGAGGGCGGCCGTCCGCGCTTCGGTCATCTCCACCGCGCAGGACATGGCCGCGACGCCGGCGCCCGATCCGCCGTACCACTCGTAGGGAACGGCCTTCAGGCAGTCGTTCTCTTTGAGCTTGATCCAGCCGCGCTGGCCTTCGAGCAGCACCTGCTTCCAGATCTCGCGCTGGTCGGCGGGTACGTAATCGCTCGCCTCGATCGACTTCTGGACGAGCTTCCAGACCCGGTTCAAGTCCGCATCGGCGCGCTGGTATTCCTTCTCCAGGCACCCGCCCATTTCAACGGTCGTCGTTGCGCTTTCACACGCGGCTTGAACGCCACTTGCGCCTGAGGCGATGAATCCGCTTGCCAGCAGGATTGCACAAACGATTCTGCGCAAAGCGCTTTTCGGGAAAATATGAATCTTCATTTGAACCTGCTCCAAATCGGATGAACCATTTGCCAGATAACTATAACGCGATGGTACTGAAGGGCGCAGTGAAGTATCAACTGGCTGTCGCCGATTTGTGACAGCGGCTTGCGAGGCGCCCTTCCAGGGGCTTGGCGGAGCGGAGGAAAAAATGCCAGCAGATCGCGCAGCGTGTCAGGCCTTCATGGATCTGCATCTGCAGGACGGTTTGTTCGTCATGCCCAATCCATGGGACATCGGCACAACCCGCATCCTGACCACCATGGGCTTCAAGGCGTTGGCGAGCGCGAGCTGGGCGCTGGCATTCACGCAAGGCGTACGTGACGGCGAAATGGCGGTCTCGCGTGAAACCGCGATCGAGCACGCAAGCCTGATCCGCGAAGCGTCCGGCCTGCCCGTGAATGGCGACTTCGAGAACGGCTTCGGCCACGATCCCGTCGATGTGCGCGAGACGGTTCTGGACGCCATAGACGCGGGACTGGCCGGCTGCTCGATCGAGGATGCAACGGGGGACAGCCGCGAACCGCTCTATGACGAGGGGCTGGCGATCGAGCGCATTGTGGCAGCCCGCACGGCCATTCAGGAAACCGGGGTTCCCTTCGTGCTTACGGCGCGCTGCGAGGCGTTCCTGTTCGGTGTAGAGGACCCTCTCAGGTTCGCGCTTCACCGGCTGCAGAAGTTCGTCGAGGCCGGCGCCGACGTGATCTATGCGCCCGGCATCACCAGCCCGGTCGAGATTTCGACGCTCGTGCGCGAAGGCGGCGCGGCGGTGAATGTGCTCGGCGGCATCGGGCGTCATCCGCTGAGCCTGGTCGAGCTCGAATCCCTTGGCGTCAAACGCGTCAGCATAGGCCCGCAGCTGATCCGCGCGGCGCTCGGCGGTTTCATGCGCGCTGCAACGGAACTCCGCGACAAGGGCACTTTCGATTTCGTTCAGACCAACGCGAAAGGCGACGAGATCGCCCCTTATCTTGCCTCATCCATGGACAGTAATTCATGACATTTCCCATTCCATCACTGCCGCGCCCGCGCCCGCCGCGCACGGTTCTTGAAGGCCGTTACTGCCGCGTCGAGCCGGTCACGCCCGATCATTTCGCCGGTCTGTGGGAGGCCTACAGCTCGGATGCTCAAGGCCGCATCTGGGACTATCTGCCCTATGGTCCGTTTCCGAGCCGCGAAGCCTTCATGGAATTCGCCCATGCGACCTATCTGGGCGAAGACCCGCTGTTTCATGCAATTATTGATTTGGCGAGCGGCAAGGCTGTCGGTGTCGCCAGCCTGATGCGCATTGTGCCCGAACACGGCGTCATCGAGGTCGGCCATATCAACTACGGGCCGGCACTCCAGAAGACGCCTGCGGGCACCGAGGCGCAGTACCTGCTGATGAAACGCGCATTCGACGAGCTTGGCTACCGCCGCTACGAATGGAAATGCAACAACGCCAACGAAGGATCAAAGGCGGCGGCTCTACGCTACGGTTTCCGGTTCGAGGGCGTCTTCCGCAAGCATCTGGTCGTTAAGGGCCAAAACCGCGATACGGCATGGTTCTCCATAACCGATGACGAATGGCCCGCGATCAAATCTGCCTTCGAACGATGGCTCGATCCCGGTAATTTCGATGCGTCGGGGCGTCAGATGGCGCCGCTGGCGGCAAACACCTCGCAGCAACATCAGCAGCAGCAATAAGGAGCACGCATGGCTGGCCGTCTGAAAGGCAAGATTGCCGTTGTAACCGCGGCGGGGCAGGGCATTGGCCGCGCGATTGCCGAAAGTTATGTGGCAGAAGGCGCAACCGTCTGGGCAACCGACCTCGACGTTTCCAAGCTTGAAGGCATCAAGCGCGCCAAGCGCCGCAAGCTCAATGTCATGTCGACCAAAGCCGTCGATGCGTTCGCCGGGAAGGTCGGCGACATCGATATTCTCGTCAATGTCGCGGGCTTCGTGCATCACGGGTCCGTATTGGAATGCTCCGACGCCGACTGGGATTTTTCCTTCGACCTCAACGTCAAGTCGATGCACCGTACGGTCCGCGCCTTCCTGCCGGGCATGCTGCGCAGGGGCGGGGGATCGATCGTCAACATGTCGTCGGGCGCCTCATCGGTGAAGGGCACGCCCAAGCGCCACGTCTACGGGGCCTCCAAGGCGGCGGTGATCGGGTTGACCAAGGCGGTCGCCGCCGACTTCATCAAGGACAAGATCCGCTGCAACGCCATCTGCCCCGGCACGATACGTTCGCCAAGCTGGGATGCGCGTGTTCGCGCGCTTGGCGAGGAGATGGGCGGATACGAGAAGGCGCTTGAATGGTTCATGTCGCGCCAGCCGTCGGGCCGCATCGGCGAGCCGGAGGAGGTTGCCGCCCTTGCCGTATATCTCGGTAGCGATGAATCCGCTTTCGTCACCGGTACCGAGATCGAGATCGACGGCGGCTGGACGCTTTGAAGCAGGCTCAGCAAAAGTGGGCACCGGTTTTGCGCCCGGAGCCTGCGCACCTAAATCAGGCTCAGCAAAAGTGGGCACCGGTTTTGCGCCCGGAGCCTGTGGGCCTTGAACAAGCCGCAAGCAATCCTGCGAGAGGGATAACGATATGCACGCACTAATACTTGGAGCAGCCGGTATGATCGGCCGCAAACTGACCGATCGCATCGTCCTGGACGGTACGCTTGCCGGAAAAAAACTCGCCAGACTGACGCTTGTCGATGTCGTTACGCCGCCCGAACCCGCCGGCACGGACATCGCGGCCGAATGCCTGTCGGGCGATCTCTGCGAAAGCGGCACTGTGGACAAGCTGATCGCGGAAAAGCCCGACGTGATCTTCCACCTCGCGGCCATCGTCTCGGGCGAAGCCGAGACCGATTTCGACAAGGGCTACCGCGTCAATCTCGACGCGACGCGCGCGCTGTTCGAGGCGATCCGCGCCGTTGAAGGCTATTGCCCGCGCGTGGTGTTCACATCGTCGCTTGCGGTGTTCGGCGCGCCGTTCCCGGATGTCATTCCCGATGACTTTCACCTGACGCCGCTGACCTCATACGGCGCGCAGAAAGCCTGCGGCGAGATGCTGCTGGCAGACTTCACGCGCAAGGGCATGCTGGATGGTATCGGTATCCGCCTACCGACCATCTGCGTGCGCCCCGGCAAGCCGAACAAGGCGGCATCCAGTTTCTTTTCAGGCATCATCCGCGAACCGCTGGCCGGTCAGGAGGCGGTGCTTCCGGTGTCTCCCGACGTGGTGCACTGGATCGCCAGCCCGCGCGCGGCAATCGGCTTTTTGATCCATGCCGCCGGTCTGGATAGCGAAGCGCTGGGGCCGCGCCGCAACCTGACCATGCCGGGGCTGGGCATCTCGGTGGGGGACATGATCGCTTCGCTGAGGGAGGTCGCGGGCGACAAGGTCGCGTCCCGCATCCGTGAGCAGCGCGATCCTTTCGTCGAGAAGATTGTTGCCGGCTGGCCGGCACGTTTCGACACCCGCCGCGCGAACGATCTGGGCTTTGCGGCGGACCGCGATTTCAAGGCCATCATTCAGGCCCATGTCGACGATGAGCTTGGCGGAAAAATCGCTTGAGGAGAGTGTCGTTCTAAAAAGCGGACACTGATTATTCGCCGGTGCGGATCAGGAACAGGGGGCGCGAACCTGCCGGATCGCGTATCCACACCGGCCCGTCCTGCTGCGAAAAGCTCAGGCGTTCCTTGCCGCTCGAATCGTGAACGCTGAGACGCCCGCCGTCGAGCTTCCAGCCCGCAAGATCGAGCACCGTAATCGCATCGCTGCACCCGGCCTGAGGCGCCAGGGCGGGAAGCCCGGAACTGCCGGTTTCATCGGACATGTTCACTTCGCAAAGCTGATCGCTGCCATCGGCCCCGCGCGCAAAGGCCCAACTGCCTGCGATGCCGCTGCCGCCGGCGTCTTCGGCCTGTGCGGAATCCGCGCTTCCTGCCGCGGCCGCATCGACTGCCAGATAGGCGATGCCGCCGGCGGGGAAGCGTCCGACTCGGATACCGTCGCCAATGTCTTGGAATTCGATCATCAACTGCCCTTCGCTGCCCAGGAATTGCAGCGGCACACCGTCTTCTCCGCCGACCCACTGGGTCATCTGCGGCAGCGTGGTGAACTTCGCCGCGCATTCCGCGTCAGGCGTAACCTTTCCGGCGGGCGGAAGGGGATTGCCGTCGGCTCCGGTGAGCGGTTGCGCGCCGGGGGCGGGCGGTTCAAGGGCAAGCCCGCAGACAACGATGCCGTCCGCGCCGGCGAGCGTGAAACGTTGCGCGCTTGCGCCGCTGGCCATCAGGACAAGGGCCAGAAAGGCTAAAGCTGTGGCTGCCGCCGGGCGGAATGGAATGGTCACCGGCATTGTAACTCCATAGTTGTGTCCAGTGGCGGCACAAGCCTTTGTGCTCGTTTTCGCCTCCGGACGCGGCAGCATTCAAGCACAAGCTTTACGCTACGTCGCGTCCAAATATTCACTTCGGCAGGCGCATTTGATGCCGCTGAACGGTGTCGGAATTGCGACACCGGCGTTCAGGAACGAAGCGGCGTTTCGCTGACCGGCGTCAGGGGTTTTCCGCTTGCTTTCCAGTTCAGCAGGTTATCGACGACAAGCTGGCCCATGGCGTTTCGCGTATGCACCGAAGCCGACCCGACATGGGGCAGCAAAACGATGCGGTCAATATCGATCAGCGCCTGCGGCACGTTCGGCTCGTCCTCGAAAACATCGAGCCCTGCGGAACGAATCGTGCCGTCCCGCAATGCCTTGATGAGCGCAATTTCGTCGACGACCGTGCCCCGCCCGATATTGATCAGGATGCCATCCGGACCGAGGGCTTCAAGCACATCCGTGCTGACGGCGTGATAGGTTGCATCGCCGCCGGGAACGACGATCATCAGCGTGTCCACGGCGGCTGCAAGCCCTTCGAGCGTGTCATGGTAGGGATAAGCGGCATCGGACGCCTTGCTGCGGTTGTGATAGGCGATTTCGAGCCCGAATCCCTCGGCGCGCTTTGCAATGGCCTTGCCGATGCGCCCAAGCCCGAAAATGCCGAGCTTGCGGCCGCGCAATGTCGATTTTGTCAG
Organism: Rhodobiaceae bacterium; assembly: GCA_020441995.1. Lineage (GTDB taxonomy): Bacteria > Pseudomonadota > Alphaproteobacteria > Rhizobiales > Tepidamorphaceae > JACKJK01. The sequence continues at coordinate 22,149 of JAGRLC010000110.1, read as the reverse complement.
CGGGTAGGGCCGCTCGGGCCATTTTCCGGCACGCAGATAGCGCTCAGACGCCGGAAACTCGCGCGCCGTCATCAGCAACAGCGCCATGGCGGTGTCGGCGACTTCTTCAGTAAGCACGTCGGGCGTGTTGGTGACATAGATGCCGTGTTCGCCCGCCCATTTGGCATCCACAGTGTCGTAACCGACGCCGAAATTCGAAACGATCTTCAGGTTGGGCAGGCGGCCCATCAGGCCTGCATCGACATTCACGTGCGATCCGGAAGCAATCGCGACAATCTTGTCCGCGACCTCTGACAGCAGCGCGTCACGGTCTTCAGCCTCGTACAGCTTGTGAACCGTGAACGCCGCATCTAGCTGCTCCATGATCATCGGCATGAGTGGCCCCGGAAGCAGCAGATCGGGTTTTGTCATTGCTCTTGTCCTCTTTTGCTTGTGCCGGATGTGTCCGGAATATTTCCTGTCCCTAACGTGGTAATCGTAGCGCAGTTAGCGGCTGATCAGGAGGAGTGTAATCGATGAAAATCGGATTTGTCGGGCTCGGCGCCATGGGGCTGCCAATGGCGGTCAATCTGGCCAAGGCCGGGCATGAGGTGCGCGGAGCGGACCTTAACGAGCTTGCCGTGGCCGCTCTTGCCAAGGCCGGAGGCCATCCCGCAGGCGATCCGGCGGATGCCTGTGTCGGATGTGATGCCCTGCTGCTGATGGTGGTCAATGCCGACCAGGCCGAGGCCGTGCTGTTCGGTGCCGGAGCCGCCGAAACGCTGCCAAAGGGTGCGCTGGTCATCGCCAGTTGCACGCAGGCCCCTGCGCGCGCCAAAGCGATGGCCGGGCGTCTCGAGAAGATGGGGCTGAAATTTCTCGATGCGCCGGTCTCCGGCGGTGCGGTTGGCGCCGAGACCGGCAGCCTGACGATCATGGCGTCGGGCAGCGCCGATGCTTTCGCTGCCGCCCGCCCGATCCTCGATATTCTCGGCGGTAATGTCTACGAACTGGGTGATGAACCCGGTCTTGGTTCGATGATGAAGACCGTCAACCAGCTCATGTGCGGGGCTCATATCGCGGTCGCTGCCGAAGCGACCCAGCTGGCCGCCAAAGCCGGCATCGATCCGGCATTGGCGCAGGAGGTGCTGATGTCCGGCGCCGCGGGCAGCTGGATGTTGGGAAACCGCGGGCCGCGCATGTTGCAGGAAGAGCCCGCCGTGACCAGTGCGGTCGACATTTTCGTCAAGGATCTCGGTCTGGTTCTTGATGCCGGAAAGGAAGCGCGCGTCGGCCTGCCGATGGCGGCTGCGGCGATGCAGATGTTCCTCGCTGCATCAGGGCTTGGCCTTGGCAAGCAGGACGATTCACAGGTCATCCGCGCTTACGCGGCCATGAACGGCGTGAAACTCGACCCCTAGAGCATCGCGCGAAAGAAGCGGTTGCCGTTTTAAGCGATGCGGGCAAAAGAAAGGTGAGGAAGCCTCAGGCTGTCTTGATGCGTCGCTCGCGCCACAACAGGTAGAGACCGCTGGCGATGACGATGCTTGCGCCGGCAATCGTCCAGATGCCCGGCACATCGCCGAAGATCAGGTAGCCGAGCAGGCTCATCCAGAAGATCTGCGTATAGATGAACGGTGACAGGATGGCCGCCGGCGCGATGCGATGCGCCATGATCATGAACTGGTGTCCGGTGAAACCGATGAAGCCGGTGATCAACAGCAGGAAGGCAAGGAATAGCGAATCCGGCGTCTGCCACACCGCGATCACCAGCGGCAGGAAGGCGATGGTGCCAACGGTCGCGGAATAGAACTGTGCAGTCGTCGATTTTTCCGTCGGCGCAAGCATCCGGGTCGTGATCGCATAGGCCGAATAGGACAGCATCGCCATCACCGAGTAGGCCGCCTGCCAAGGCAGGCCGCCGAGACCCGGCCGCACCACCAGCAGCACGCCGGCAAAGCCGACACAGATCGCGATCAGCCTGCGTGGGCCGACCCATTCGTTGAGCAGCGGGCCCGACAGCAGCGCCACCATCAGCGGGGTTGCGAAGAAGATCGACATGGTTTCGGCAAGCTGCAGGTACTGAACGGCGATGAAGTTGAACATCGTCGCGCCGAGCATGAAACATCCGCGCATGATCTGCAGGACCCAGCGGCGCGAACGCCAGACGGTCGGAAGTTCCCTCGGCGGCGTGGTGCCGACGGCTGCCATCAGATGCGTGAAATAACGGCAGAAGATGATCTGGATGACCGGGAAACTCGCGGTGAGGTATTTCGCCGTCGTGTCGAGCGTCGAGAAGCACATCAGCGCGACGCACATCAGGCCGATGGCCTTCAGCCGCTGGATGCGTTCGGCGTCTGACGTGGCGTCGAGCCGCGATGGGGACCCGCCTTGAGAGACCATCGTCAATATGTTGCCCTTCCGCCGGAAATGTCGAAGACGCCACCGGTTGTGAAACTGTTTTCAGCAGAAGCCAGAAATGTGACAAGCGCGGCGATTTCCTCGACGAGGACGAAGCGGCCGCGCGGAATCTTGGAGAGCATGTAGTCGATATGCTCTTGCGTCATCTGCTCGAAGATCGCGGTTTTCGCCGCGGCCGGCGTGATGCAGTTGACCGCGATGTCATGCCCGGCAAGCTCCTTGCCGAGAGACTTCGTCAGCGCGATGACGCCCGCCTTGGAGGATGAATAGGCGACTGCGTTCGGATTGCCTTCCTTGCCCGCGATGGAGGCGACATTGACGATGCGCCCGTAGCCGTGCTCGATCATGATCGGAGCCACGGCCCGGCACACTAGAAATGGCCCGGTCAGGTTGATCGCCATGACACGGTCCCACTCTTCGGGGGGATAAGTCCATGTCGTCGTGTTCGGCCCGGTGATGCCGGCATTGTTGACGGCGATATCGATCCGCCCGAGCTGCATGAGCGTTTCAGTCAGCGCTGCAGTAACGGACTCCGGATTGCTGACATCGGCGCGCACCGCGACCGCACCGATCTCTTCGGCGGTTTTGCCGGCAAGAACGGTGTCCACGTCCCAAAGCGCGACTTCCGCGCCGCTGGCGATAAAACGTTCCGCGACAGCCCGGCCAATACCCTGGGCACCGCCGGTGACGATCGCCTTGCGGCCTGTCAGATCGAATTGTGTCGGCATGTTTTCCCTTGGCGGGAACACGCCCGCATATCATTATTCAATACCTGTTTCCGGCCCGCCTAGGTAGCGGGTGGATGCCGTGCGCCCCATGCGCGAAACGCGGGACTTGAACCCGTCAGGAAGGGAAACGGTCGCGCAGTTCCTCGACCTGAGCCGGTGTCAGCGGGCGCGTGCGCTTGCCCTGAAGCATCAGGAACAGTTTCGCGGTCTCTTCCAGTTCCTCGGTCGCAAACAGCGCCGCGTCGATGTCACGGCCAGCGACAACAGGCCCATGGTTGGCGAGCAGCACCGCGTGGTGTTTCCCGGCGAGCTTGCCGACCGCCTTGGCAAGGGCTGTATCGCCCGGAGGGAAATAGTCCACCAGCGGCAGCCGCCCGACGCGCATGATGTAATAGGCCGTCAGCGGAGGCAGCACGTCGGCGTGGTTGATGTCGGCGAGGCAGGAGACCGCGACCGAATGGGTGGAGTGCAGGTGGACCACGGCGCCTGCGTCCTCGCGCGCGCCATACATTGTCGCGTGAAGGAAGGCTTCCTTGGTCGGTTTCTCGCCGCTGATATACGCGCCCCCGGCGTCGGTCAGCGACAGTGCGGCCGGGTCGAGGCGGCCCATCGCGACATTCGTCGGCGTCAACAGCAGCCGTCCGTCGGAGAGGCGCACGCTGATGTTTCCGGTTGAACCGAACGTCAGTCCGCGATCGTAGATCGAGCGCCCCGTCTCCGCGATGCGCTCGCGCGCGGTTGTCAGTTCCTGGGCATGCGAGGTGACGACATGGCTCATGTCAGCATTCCCCATGCCTTGATGAAGAAATCCGGCGCGCCGAAATTGCCCGACTTCAGCGCCAGCGCCAGCTTGCGGCTGCCGATGGAGCGCGTCCAGGGTACGCCGGGATCAATCTCCGGGCCGATCTCGAGGGCCGGCACGCCAAGCCCGTTGACGACGGCGCCGGAGGTCTCGCCACCGGCGACGAGGAACCGCGTGAAACCCTTCAGAACCAGCAGCTTGGCGGTCTCCGCCATGATTTTTTCAACCGCGGCTCCAGCCTTTTCGACCCCGTGGCGTTCCTGGATTTCAGCGACGATCCTTGGGTCGGCGCTGGAGTAGATCAGGCAAGGGCCCTTCGCGTCCTGCGCCACGGCCCAGTCGCAAAGCTCGGTCGCCGTCTGTTTGCCCTCGATAATCTTGTCGGCGTCGATCTCAAGCGCCGGGATGCCGGCTTCAAGGGCGTTGGCGATCTGCCCGCGCGTGGCCTCGGAACAGCTTCCGGCGAGAATGACCGGGCGGCCTTCGGGCGCGTCCAGCGTTGCTGAAACCTCCGCGGGGATGAGCTGGCCCGAGCGGATGAAATTCGCGGGCAGACCCATGGCGATGCCCGACCCCCCGGTGATCAGCGGCATGCCGTCCGCCGCGTGGCCGATATCGACCAGGTGGCGTTCGCTGATGGCGTCGACGATCACCTGCCGCAGGCCTTTCTTCGCGGCGCTTTCCAGCGCCGTGCGGATTGCGGCTGGTCCCGCCTCGACGGTTGAATACGGGATCAGCCCGACATCGCCATCGCTCTGGCGTTGCAGCACGCGCACCAGACTGGCGTCATGCATCGGCGTCAGCGGATGGTTGCGCATCGAGCTCTCGTTGAGCAGCTTGTCGCCGACGAAAAGATAGCCCTGATAGACCGAGCGTCCATTGGCGGGGAAGGCGGGGCAAGCCAGCGTCAGCGGCACTTTCAGGAAGTCCAGCAGGGCTTCGCTGACAGGCCCGATATTGCCCTTGTCGGTTGAATCGAAAGTTGAGCAATACTTGAAAAAGAGCTGATGTGCGCCTGCCTCGCGCAGCACATCGGCGCTGGCAAGGGTCTGGCTGATCGCTTCATCCACGGGGCTGGTCCGGGATTTCAGCGCAACGACAACCGCATCGTATTCCGACAGTTCCCGCGCATCGCCGGGAACGGGAACACCGATGACCTGAATGGTGCGCATACCGCCGCGCACCAGCATCAGCGCCAGATCGGTGGCGCCGGTCAGATCGTCGGCAATGGCCCCCAGCAGCATGCCTTAGATCGCTTCAAGCGTCTCGCGCAGCACCTCGATGATCAGGTCGATGTCCTGCTTCTCGGCGATGAGGGAGGGGGCAACGATGCCGGTGTCGCCGGTGAACTTGATGTGGCAGCCGTTCCAGAACAGTTGTTTTTGAAGTTCCTGCCCGCGAATGCCCGGCTTGCCGGCTTCGGGATGCAGTTCGACACCGGCCATCATGCCATAGCCGCGCAGATCCCTGACGATATCGAGATCCTTCAAAGACCAGATCGCGTCGAGGAAATAATCGCTCATCTCGGCGGAGCGTTCGAACAGGCCTTCGCGTTCGTAGATGTCGAGTGTGGCAAGCCCCGCCGCGCAGGCCGCCGGGTGGCCGGAATAGGTGTAGC
>JAGRLC010000110.1:0-16586 GCA_020441995.1 Rhodobiaceae bacterium | reverse complement strand
CGTTCTCCGGCGCGCTGTCGGTGACCGTCTCGTAGATGTCGTCCTTCACCGCTACGGCGCCCATCGGGATCGCGCCGTTGGTCAGCGCTTTCGCCATGGTGATGATGTCGGGCTGGACGTTGAAGGCGTCCGCCGCGAACGGCTTGCCGAGGCGGCCGAAGCCGGTGATGACTTCATCGAACACCAGCAGGATGCCGTTGGCGTCGCAAATCTGGCGCAGCCGCTCCAGATAGCCCTTCGGCGGCACAAGCGTGCCGGTCGAGCCGGCAATGGGTTCGACGAAAACAGCGGCGATTGTGCTGCCGCCATACATGTCGCAGAAGCGCTGCAGGTCTTCGGCAAGCTCGGCGCCCTTCTCGGGCTGGCCGCGCACGAACAGGGTCTCCGGATCCCATGTGTGGCGCATCATCACGCAGTTGGGCAGCGTCACGGGGAAGGCTTCGCGGTTCTTCACAAGGCCCGCCAGCGAAACGCCACCCATGTTGACGCCGTGATAGGCGCGTTCGCGCGACACCAGACGCACGCGCTGGCTGTCGCCTCGGGCGCGGTGATAGGCGAAGGCGATCTTGATCGCCGTGTCGATGGATTCAGAGCCGGAGTTGGTGAAGAACACATGGTTCATCGGCTCGGGCAGGATGTTGGCGACCTTGGCGGCCAGTGCGAATGCGCCGGGGTGGCCGAGCTGGAAGCCGGGCGAATAGTCGTTCTGCATCAGCTGCGCGTGCACGGCTTCGGCGATCTCGGTGCGCCCGTGACCGGCTGCGACATTGAACAGACCCGATGACCCGTCAACGATCTTGCCGCCGTTCTGGTCCCACAGATACATGCCCTCGCTTTTCACCACGAGGCGCGGCTTGGCCTTGAAGTCGCGGTTTCCGGTGAACGGCATCCACTGCTGTTCGAGCGAGTTGGTGGCGAATTTCTGCAGTGGGGCTGCGAGCATGTTCATGGCCCGGTTCCTTCTGGCTTCCAGTCTTGGCTGGTTCTGTCTTGCGCAATCTGTCCGGCTGGACATAGGCGTCTGCTGGTTATTTGCGCGACAGCCTACACCGCTTGAAGCGCGAAAGCGAAGAGGGAAAACCGAAGACCTGCCCTGCGTTTTTTTTGATCCCTCTCCGGCAATGGGTCTGTCATGAAAATGTCATTTGATCCAATATTACAAGTATGATTGGAATATTGGATGATCGATGCTCACGCTGTTGCCGCGCTGTCCGCGCTTGCTCATGAAGATCGCCTGCGCGCCTTCCGGCTTCTTGTGAAAGCCGGGCCGGACGGGCTTGCCTCCGGCGAGATCGCGGAAGCGCTCGATATCGCACCGACGCGAATGTCGTTTCATCTCGCGGGCCTTGAACGTTCGGGCCTTGTCGGGACGAAGCGCGATGGCAGGCGGATCATCTATTCGGTCAGCTTTTCGCGTGTGCGCGATCTGATGACTTTCCTGATGCAGGACTGCTGCAACGGGCAGCCGGAAATATGTGCCGGTCTGGCCGATGCCGGCCTGTTCGAAAAACAGGGGTGCTAGCCATGTCGGATAAGCCGAAAAACGTGCTTTTCCTGTGTACGGGCAACTCGGCCCGTTCGATCCTCGCCGAAGCGATCCTGAACCGAGAAGGGCAGGGGAAGTTCAAGGCGTTCTCCGCGGGATCCAAGCCCAACGGCGAAGTGAATCCTTTCGCGCTGGCGCTGCTGAAAAAGATGAACCATGACATATCCGGCCTGCGCTCGAAGAGTTGGGACGAATTTGCCGGGGCGGATGCGCCGGAAATGGATTTCGTCTTCACCGTTTGCGACAACGCGGCGGGCGAAACCTGCCCGTTCTGGCCGGGTCAGCCGATGACGGCCCATTGGGGCGTTCCCGATCCGGCCGCGGTGGAGGGAACGGATGCCGAGAAGTCGCTCGCCTTCGCCGATACCTACCGGATGATGTCCAACCGCATTTCGATCTTCATCAACCTGCCGATGCAAAGCCTCGACCGGATGGCGCTGCAAAAGCGGCTTGAGAACATCGGCGCCGAAGCCGATGCAAAGGGAGCTGCATGATGACCGACACTACCGCAGCTGCTCAGGGAGCGGGCATCTCGTTCTTCGAGCGGTACCTGACAGCCTGGGTCGCCCTGTGCATCGCTGCCGGTGTTATCCTCGGACAGCTTATGCCCGGCTTGTTTTCGGTTCTCGCCGGGTTCGAGTTTGCCAAGGTCAACCTCGTCGTCGCGGTTCTCATCTGGGCCATGGTCTATCCGATGATGATCGCCGTTGATCTTTCCAGCCTGCATGAAGTCCGCAGACAGCCGCGCGGTCTGCTTGTGACGCTGGCGGTCAACTGGCTGATCAAGCCTTTCACCATGGCCGTTCTCGGCGTTGTGTTCTTCAAGGGTGTGTTCGCAAGCCTGATCTCTCCGAGTGACGCTGATTCCTACATTGCAGGGCTGATCCTGCTTGGTGCGGCGCCTTGCACGGCGATGGTGTTCGTCTGGTCGCAACTGACCCGGGGCGATGCCAACTACACGCTGGTGCAGGTAAGCGTGAACGACCTCATCATGGTCTTCGCCTACGCCCCCATCGTGGCCTTCCTGCTCGGTGTCACCGATATTGCGGTGCCGTGGGAAACCCTGCTGCTGTCGGTCCTGCTGTATGTCGTCGTGCCGCTGGTCGCCGGTGTTTTTACGCGTAACCGCCTGCTTGCAAATGGCGGTGAGGGCGCGGTTTCCGCATTCACCGCCCGCCTCAAGCCATGGTCCGTCATCGGGCTGCTGGCGACCGTCATCCTGCTGTTCGGCTTCCAGGGAAAGGTGATCCTGGCCCAGCCGCTGGTGATCGCTTTGATCGCGGTGCCGCTGCTTTTGCAGTCTTACGGTATTTTCGCCGTCGCCTATGCCGCGGCATGGGGTTTGCGGGTGCCTTTCAAGGTTGCCGCGCCGTGCGCCTTGATCGGTACGTCCAACTTCTTCGAACTCGCGGTTGCGGTGGCCATCAGCCTGTTCGGCCTGAACTCCGGCGCGGCGCTGGCAACCGTCGTCGGCGTTCTCGTCGAAGTGCCGGTCATGCTGTCTCTGGTTGCATTCGCCAACCGCACCCGGCATTGGTTTGCCTGACCGAGGGTTACAGTAACCGGACAGGAAACAACGTGCGGCCCGTCATCTGGCACAATCCCGAATGCGGCACCTCGCGCAACGTTCTGCGCATACTTGAAGCCTGCGGGCTCGATCCGCAGGTCGTGCGTTACCGCGAGACGCCGCCAGACAAGGAAACGCTGGCCCGCACGATCTTCGATGCGGGCATGAGCGTGCGGGACGCGCTGCGCCGCCGCGGAACCCCCTACGATGAAATGGGGCTCGACGATCCGGGATTGAGCGATGACGACCTGCTCGATGCGATGCTGCGCGAGCCGGTCCTGATCAACCGCCCATTCGTGCGCACCGGCAAGGGTGTTGCCCTGTGCCGTCCGGCTGAAATGGTGTTCGACCTGATCGATGCGCCCGTTCCGGCGGACCTGATGCGCACCAATGGCGACGCCCTCACGCTGGACAAGCGCATCGGCGCGGACGCCCCGGAACTGAAAACGGCGCTTGAAACCGCAGGTCTGCCGGTCAGCGACCTTGAGAGTTGCGGCGGGGTTTTCTTTTCCTACGCGACACCCGATGGAAAGCTTGCCGGTTTCGGCGGCTTTCAGACACTCGGAAAAGACGCGCTGATCCGCTCGGTCGTCGTGGTTCCGGAGCGGCGCGGGCAAGGGTTGTCGAAGGCGATTGTCCCTTTGCTGTTGCGCCGCGCCTTCGACGCGGGCGCACGCACCGCGTGGCTGCTGACCGAGACGGCTCCCGCCGCGTTCGAAAAGCTCAAGTTCGTACGGGTTGAACGCAACGAAGCCCCCGAGGCATTGCGGGCGACGGAGGAATTCTCGGCTCTGTGCCCGGCTTCCGCCGCGCTGATGCGGAAAACGATTTCGCTGTAGCAACACTGCATCTATACCTGCTTCATGCAGCGTGACCCGAACAAATGGACCGAACTTGCCGTGAAGCGCATGCCGCCGCCGGGCTGGTTTGCAATCTGTCTGATCGGCGTCGTGCTGTTCTGGAAGCTTTTCCCGCAAGGCAATGTCCTGCCTGACTGGCTGCGGGCGCTTGGGTATTTCGAGATTTTCCTGGGCTTTGCCCTGATGGCCGATGTCGTCATCCGGTTCTATCGCGCCAAAACGCCCGTGCATCCGTTTCACACGGCCAAGGTGCTTGTCACCGACGGCATGCTGCGTTTCTCCCGAAACCCGATCTACCTCGGCTTCGCGCTTATCCTGTTCGGCGTATCGCTGATTCTGGGAACCTTGCCCGGAATGCTGATGGTGCCGGCTTTCATGTGGGCGGTGACGTGCTTCGTCATTCTTGGCGAAGAGCACATGCTGGAGGCCGAGTTCGGTGACGCCTACCGCGAATACAAGGCCCGCGTCCGCCGCTGGCTTTGAACCGCTCATGCATCGCGACAAGAATTCTCTGGACGAAAAGGCAGACCGGATTATACACCATTAAATCCGTAAAATCCCCCAGCAAGTCTGCCAGCCATGCGCCAGCCGAAAGTTTTCACAACAATCCGGGAATACTCGGGGAGGCTGTTCCTGGCCGACCTGGTCGCCGGCGCCACTGTTGCCATGGTCGCGATGCCGCTGAGTCTGGCGATTGCCATCGCGTCGGGCGCCGATCCTGCCAAGGGCCTGATCACGGCGATCGTCGCAGGCTTCCTGATCTCGCTGCTTGGCGGCAGCCGTGTGCAGATCGGCGGACCGACCGGCGCCTTTATCGTCGTTGTCTTCGGCGTCATTGCCGAGCATGGCTATGACGGTCTGGTGATCACTACGCTGATGGCTGGCGTCATCCTGCTGGTCGCAGGCTTCTTCCGGGCGGGGCGGTTGATCGGTTATGTGCCGGAGGCGGTTGTCAACGGCTTCACCATCGGCATCGGTATCGTCATCGCGACAAGCCAGCTGCCGGATTTCCTGGGGCTGTCGGTTTCCCATGTGCCGGCGGATTTCCTCGAGAAAATCCCGGTGCTGTGGGACGCGCGCTCAAGCTTCAACGTTGCCGCATTCGGTATTGCGATTGTGACCGTGGTGCTGATCGTCGGTTTGCGCCGGCTCGCGCCGCGCTTTCCCGGCCTGATCCTCGCGGTCGCGGCGAGTTCGGCCATCGTCGCAATTGCCGGCTTGCAGGTCGATACGCTGTTTTCACGCTTCGGCGCATTGCCGAACAGTCTTCCCTTTCCGCAGTTCCCCGAGATCACCGTCGCGCGGCTGATCGAGCTCACGCCGTCCGCGTTTGTCGTCGCCTTCCTGGCCGGCGTTGAATCGCTGTTATCCGCCATGGTCGCGGACCGGATGATCGAGGGTCATCACCGCCCCAACGCCGAACTCTTGGCCCAGGGCGCGGCCAATATCGGTTCGGCCCTGTTCACCGGCCTGCCCGCAACCGGCGCCATCGCGCGCACCGCGACCAATGTCAGGGCAGGGGGCAAGACCCCCGTCGCGGGCATGGTGCATGCACTGGTGATCCTGCTCGTGATGCTGGTGGCCGCGCCTCTGGCCGGCTATCTCGCCATGCCCGCGCTGGCAGCGTTGCTGATCATCACCGCCTGGAACATGAGCGAACCGCACAAGTGGGGCGAATACGCCCGCGCCCGCATCAGCGACCGCGTGTTGCTCGTTCTCACACTTGTGCTGACCGTGATCGTCGATTTGACGGTGGCAATCGGTGTCGGCGTTGCGCTCGGGCTGGCGCTGCGCCTGAGCCGTCGCGCATCTGTGGAAAGCGATTGGACCCCGCCTGACAGGTGAGGCGGCTCTACCTCTGCCCGTGACTGATCCATCGACTGAGATTGGATTGATATTTCGCAATTCGAATACTTGAATACGAAATAACCATTCAAGATGGCGGAATACCGCCGCTGGTCAGTGAGGGGAGGAAGGCCAATGTTCTGCTCAAATTGTGGAACGAAGATACCGGAGGGAGCCCACTTCTGTCCGGATTGTGGGACGTCTGTGGATCAATCCGTTTCAACATCCGCATCTGCGGCAAGTACCACGCCGGGAACATCGCCCGCTGCGGCTCCGGCAAAGACCAAGATGGCGCTTTGGAAGAAGATCCTGATTGGTGTCGCCGTGTTCATTGGCGGCGTCATCGCCATAGCTTATTTCGCGACATCCGGACTTAACGAACCGGTTGAGCGGCATCTGGCGGCATTGCGCGCCGGCAATCTTGAGGCGGCGTATGCCGAAACCTCCATCGCCTTTCAACAGAACACCTCGATTGAGCAGTATGCCGCGTTTATCGACCGCTATCCGGTCCTGAAGAACATTGCGGATTACAGTTTCGGCGAACGTTCGATCGAGAATGGGATTGGCACGTTGAAGGGCAAACTGACTACAACGGATGGCGGCGTGGTTCCGATCGAATTCAAGCTGGTCAAGGAGAATGACCAGTGGAAGATACTTGGTCTGTCACTCGGGTCGGGCTGATTGGCAGATTTGTGTAAAGCGCAATTGGACGCCGCATGCTAGCTTGCCGATCCGGTGAGTTCTATCAATGCCGAAGCGGGAGGGTTCAATGAGCAATAAAAGCGTAGTGGCTTCCTCACCCTGCTTCGCGCACGAGCTTGAGCAGTCCGCCGACGGGTCGTTTCATGCGGTCGACCCGCAGCAGCGCAGCGACGTAATGCGCTGGCGTAGAGCTGAGCGTAAACGGCTGATCGACGCGAGGCTGGCCATTCCCGCTTCTGAGCGTTCCGGCATGGCGGCGGGCATTGCTGAAAACCTGAATCTGTTGTTCGGCGATGTGCCGGGCAAGACGATCAGCTTTTACTGGCCTCTGCGCGGCGAACCGGATCTGCGCAAGTTGATGGCCGAAGTGGCTGAGGCGGGCGGCCAATGCGCCTTGCCTGTTGTCGTCGAACGCAACGCGCCGCTGGAATTTCACGCATGGGCGCCCGGTGAGCCGCTGGAGAAGGGGTTCTGGAACATTCCCGTGCCCAGCGAACCGAAACCCGTGCAGCCCGACATCGTGCTGTCGCCGGTTGTCGGTTTCGATCCGCAATGTTTCCGGCTTGGATATGGCGGCGGGTATTTCGATCGCACGCTGGCCGCCATTACGCATGAACCGGTGGTTCTGGGGGTGGGCTATTCTTCAATGGCCATTGCGACAATCTTTCCTCAGCCGCATGACATCCCATTACACAAGATCGTCACCGATACCGGTATATGTGAGCTCCGCAGCTAGCGGGCGGTCTTGGCGATGGCCGCAGGGTCCACCATATCCCTGCCGGGCACGGTAACGTCCGCGCTGATTCAAGCCTCTGAGAGATCATCAGTTCATGCGCCTCCGCATCTGTCATGCGACGACATATCGTTATTCCGCTCCGGTGGTTTTCGGCCCGCACCGGCTGATGCTGCGTCCGCGCGATGGGCATGATCTGCGGGTACTGGAGTCGCTGCTGACGATTTCACCCAATGCCGAAATCAGTTGGCGCTACGATACATTCGGAAATTCTGTCGCCGACGCCGAATTCCAGACCGATTCCGACACGTTGTCGATCCGCAGCGATCTTCTGATCGAGCGGTATCCGTATGACGCCGTGCTGTTTTCCGGGCGGCGCCCGCCGATTGCGTTGCCGGTTTCCTACAGTGTCGATGATGTCATCGATCTGGCCCCGTTCATGCGACTGGAAAACCCGGACGAACAGGAAATCCTGGGCGCCTGGCTCGACGCAAACTTCGCCACGCGGCCAGCTGCGGTTTTAAGTTTCATGCAGGCTCTGAGCGAGGCGATCCATTCGTCGTTCGCTTACTCGCGCCGCGATGAACTGGGCACCCAGACAGCAGCCAGGACGATTGAGAGCGGAAGCGGCACGTGCCGCGACTTTGCGTTCTTCTTCATGGAAGCGGTGCGCTATTTCGGTTTTGCGGCCCGTTTCGTCACCGGCTACCTCTACGACCAGTCAACGGAAGGTACCCTGGAAGGCGGTGGCGCGACCCATGCCTGGGCCGATGTCTTCCTGCCCAACGAAGGATGGGTCGAGTTCGATCCGACGAACCGGATCACCGGCGGCGCCGCGCTCATCCGCGTTGCGACCACCCGCACGCCCGCCCAGGCTTCTCCCATAAGCGGCACCTTCGAAGGTAATGGCGCGACGTTCCTCGATATGGATGTCTCGGTCACTGTGACACAGGAGCCGTAGACGGACGCAGCTTTCCGCATAGCCGGTTTGTGTATTTCAGTCATGCGTTGACCTGTTTGCCGACGCGATGCAAATTCCTTCCCATAAAAATCGTACGGGAGGAAAATCCATGAAGTTTGTATCCGCCATCAGCGCGGCAGCGCTCAGCTTGTCGCTCGGTATCGGCGCCGCATCGGCCGCCGATGTCACCATGCGCATTACGCTGCAATTGCCGCTGAAGAGCCATTTGGGCCAGAATCTCGTGCTCTTCGAGCAGGAAGTCGAGAAAGCCTCCAATGGCGAGATCGACGTTCAGATTTACGACTCCGCGCAGCTCTACAAGGACAAGGAAGTTCCTGCCGCCGTCGGATCAGGCGCAATCGAGGCCGGCGTTGCCTCGCTGACCCGCTATGTCGGCGATATTCCTGCTGTCGATGTCTTCTACATGCCGTTCCTGTTCAACACCGAAGCCAAGGTCCGTGCTGCTGTTTCGCCGGATTCTCCGGTGCGCGCGCCGCTTGACGAAGCCATCGCCGGCACGGGCTCCAAAGTGCTGTGGTGGCAGGCCTATGGCGGCGCGATCCTGCTGTCCAATGGCGGGCCCATCAAGAGCCCGGCGGACATGAACGGCAAGAAAGTCCGCGTCTTCGGCAAGACGCTGGGCGATTTCACCACCGCGGTCGGCGGCGCGCCGACGCTGATCTCCGGCTCCGAGCAGTATCTCGCCTATCAGCGCGGTACGGTCGACATCGGCATGACCGGCATCTCCGGCGTCAAATCGCGCAAGCTGTGGGAAGTCATGGACACGATCACGGTGACCAACCATGCCGACATCGAGTTCATTGTCGTCGTCAACAACGACTGGTGGAACGCCCTGTCCGATGCCCACAAGAAGGTCATCCATGACGCGGCCATCGTTGCCGAGAACAACGTCCGCGACGCCATGTCGAAGATCGAGTCCGAGGCTTATGACGCGGCCAAGGAAAACGGCATGACGGTCTACGAGCCGACGGCGGAAGAGCTTGCCGCGTGGAAGGAAGCCGCGGCCCCGGTCTACGAGAGCTACAAGCAAGCAGCCGGAGACCTCGGCGTGCAGATTCTCGAAGCGGCCGAGAAGTTCTGATCGGCAAGGCACACTAGGGGCAACCGCCATGGTGGAAGCGTTCTTCGCTGCCTGGCTCGGAATCCTCGTCGCACAGCTGGCGCCGGGTCCGAACCTGTTGGCGGTTGCCTCCGCAGCATTGGGGCAGGGCCGCCGTGCGGCCCTGTTCGTCGCTCTCGGCGTGGCTGTTGGGTCCGCGGTCTGGATCGTTGCCACCACGCTCGGCCTCGTCGCGGTGCTGCTGGCGGTACCCGCTTCGATCATCGCGATGAAGATCCTGGGCGGGGGATATCTGCTGGTCCTGTCGGTGCGGGCGCTCCTTGCCGCAATGCGCGGCAGCCAGTTCCGCGTCGCGCCGGGCCGGGCGGTAGCCAGCGATGCTTCCAGTTTCTTGCGCGGACTTCTCGTCGTGCTGACCAATCCGAAATCCGTCCTGGCGTGGGCCGCGATGGTGGCGTTCCTCTTCGGCCACGGTATCGGCGCGGGGCAGGCTGTCTGGTTCACACCGGTCGGCGCGGTGTCGGCTCTCGTCGTCTACAGCGCCTATGCGGTTCTGTTTTCCACCTCGGCTGCAACCCGCGTCTATGCCCGTGCCGCGCGCTGGTTCGAGGCGGCGTTCGGCGCTGTATTCGGCATACTGGGCGGAGCGCTTCTTGCAGACGGTATCCGGAGTCTGAGGTCGTGAACGCATTCACGCGTCTGACGACTTGTCTGGCCTGGGTGGCGGCAGCCCTTTTCGTCGCGTCCGGCGCGATGCTGACCTATGAGGTCGTGGCGCGCTATTTCTTCATCCGCCCGACGATCTGGGCCGCCGAACTCTCCCAGCTCTGCCTGATCTGGGGCTCGCTGATCGCCATGGCCTGGGCGCTCTCCGCACGCCGCCATATCCGCGTGACGGCGGTCACCGCGCTGCTCAGCCGCAGAGGCCAGATCGCCTTCGATCTCTTCGCCATGCTCGCCGTGGCGTTGTTCTCGGCAATCGTCGTTTGGAAGGGCTGGACCATCTTCTTCGACAGTTTCGAGCGCGGCCGCACCACGGGCAGCCTGCTCAACCTGCCGTCATGGATTGCGGAACTGGCGGTGCCCTTCGGTTTCGCGCTGCTTTTCGTGCAGGCGCTGATCGAGGTGATGCGCTTGGCTCGCGGTGAAATCACGCTTGCCGACAAGGTGCCCAACGAGTGACCGTCGCGCTGATCCTCATCGTGCTGTTCGCGCTGCTGTTGTCGGGCATGCCGGTTGCCTTCGCGCTCGGCGGTATCGGTCTCGGCATGCTGATGCTGGGCGGTTTCTCGCCGTTGATGGCGCCGCAGGCGCTGCTGTCGACGCTCGACGGTTTCATCCTGCTTGCGGTTCCGCTGTTCCTGCTGATGTCCAACATTCTGCTGAAAGGCGGTGTCGGGCGCGACCTTTACGAGGCCGTGCAGGCCTGGGTCGGCCACTGGCCCGGCGGCCTGGCGATTGCGACGATCATCTCCTGCGGCATCTTCGCCGCGATCTCGGGAAGCTCGGTCGCAACGGCCGCCACCATCGGCACGGTGGCGATTCCCGAGATGATCTCGCGCGGTTACGAGAAGCGCTTCGTCTACGGTTTGCTGGCAGCCGGCGGCACTCTCGGCATTCTGATCCCGCCGTCGATCCCGATGATCGTCTACGGCTTCGTCACCGAGGAATCGGTGATCGCGCTGTTTCTGGCCGGCGTCGGGCCGGGCCTTGCGCTCGTCGGGCTGTTCATCGTCTTCGCCATGCTGCATGCCCGCTTCATCGGTGGCCAGCAGAACCTGGAGCCGGCAAGCTGGGAACACCGCTGGAAGGCGTCGAAACGCGCGCTGGCCCCCTTCGCGCTGGCCGCGCTGATCATCGGCGGGCTCTATGGCGGCGCGTTCACGCCGACCGAGGCCGCGGCCATCGGCTTTGCCGCAGCCCTGATCATAACCGTTCTCGTCTTGCGCACGCTGACGTGGCAAGGGTTCAGGGAAGCCGTCTTCGAGGCCATGGCGACGACGGTCGCGATCCTGCTGATCGTCGCCGGCGCCAAGATCTTCGGCAAGGCGATCACGCTCTACCGCATCCCGCAGGATGTTTCGATGCTGATCGGCCAGAATATCGACACGCCGCTGGTCTTCATCCTTGTCGTATCGGTCGTCCTGCTGTTCATGGGGCTCGTTTTCGAGGCGCTTTCCATGGTGCTGATCATGACGCCGGTGCTGCTGCCCGCCGCAATGGCCATGGGTTTCGACCCGATCTGGTTCGGCGTCTACATGGTGATCATGGTCGAATGCGCGCTGATCACCCCGCCGGTGGGTCTCAACCTCTACGTCATCCAGTCTGTCGCGAAGACCAGCCTCGGCAATGTTTCGCGCGGCGTGCTGCCGTTCCTGGCTCTGATGTTGTTCACGGTCGCCGTGCTTTACGTCTGGCCGGATCTGGCGCTCTACATTCCGTTCAAGTGGTGACATCCATGACGATTTCCCAACCCGAAAAACTCCGTCGTCTGCTCTCCCAGGGCAAACTTGTCACCATGCCCTGCTGCTTCGATGCGCTGTCGGCAAAGCTGATCGAGCAGGAGGGCTTCCCGCTCACCTTCATGTCGGGCTTCGCGGCCTCGGCTTCGCGCATCGGTGCGCCCGACACCGGGCTCATGTCCTATGGCGAGGTGGTCGAGCAGGCCCGCAATATCTGCGACGCGATCTCGATACCCGTGATCGGCGATGGCGACACCGGCTACGGCAATGCCATGAACGTGCGCCGCACGGTGGAAGGTTTCGCGCGCGCCGGCTGCGCGGCGGTGATGATCGAGGACCAGCTTGCGCCCAAGCGCTGCGGCCACACGAAAGGCAAGGAAGTCGTTGGCCGCGACGAGGCCTTCGACCGCATCCGCGCCGCCGTCGATGCAAGGAACGAAGGCACCGACATCCTGATCCTGGCGCGCACCGACGCCCGCCATCAGCATGGATTGGGAGAAGCGATTTCGCGCGCAGCGAAGTTCCGCGAACTCGGCGCCGATATCCTCTTTGTCGAGGCGCCCAAGAGCGTTGAGGAGATGCGCACGATCTGTTCCGAGCTTCCCGGCTGGCAGATGGCCAACATCGTCGAGGGTGGCGAGACGCCGGATCTTGGTGCGGACGAGTTGCAGGACATCGGCTATGTCATCGCAGCCTATCCGCTGTCGCTGATGGCAGCGGCAATGAACGCCATGACCGGCGTGCTCGGCGCGTTGCGCGAGGGCGATACGCAACGCAGGCAATCCATGCTGATGAACTTCGCCGAACTGCGCCGGCGGGTGGGCTTTGAAGATTACTACGAGCAGTCGGTGCGATACCGCAGTTCGGCGCGGGACTGATCATGCAGCGCCGTCATTGTCCACCAGGGACATAAACCTCCAATACCGACAACGACGGATATTCCCCTTGGCCGATCACGTCGTCAGCGGGATGTGGCCTATTTTCTGAAAAACGGCCTAAGCGAACAAATGGCTGTAACCAGGATCAGGGACGAGTGCCTAAACGAACATCTGTTCCGCAGGCGCCGTCATGCTCGCGAGCGTATCAACCACTGGAGGATGGACTACAATCGGAACCAGCCACACGGGCCTCGCTGGGCTCACCCAAACGGCTTTACAACCCGGTCCGCAAGGAACCACAAGATGAACAGCTAAGCGCGGACAAAACGGTGAGCGGATCAGTGCAATTGCCGCATCCATCATATGGAATTACACCACAGTGGGAATGAGAGGCATTGGTGGAGGAATCGGGAAATTGAAACGCTAAAAATTGCCAAGGCGCTTTGGACAGAAAAAATGGATATCGAAATCAAGTAGTATGAAACGGCATATGTATATTGAAATTGTTTCCTTGGTTCCTGGCAGTTCGAATGCCGGTGGTGGGTCGACAGGGGATAAGCATGCCTGGCGATATTAAGGACCTCTATCGTCAGGTGTCGCTCGCTTGGTATTTTGCGCTGAGCGACACTTATGCGCGTTACAAGCACAGCGTGCTAGGGCCTTTCTGGCTTGTCTTGAGCACGTTGATAGGGATCGGCGGTATCGCTTTTATCTGGGGTACGCTGATGGCCGCCGATTCCGAGACGTTCGTGCCTTCCCTGGGCATTGGTCTGGTCCTGTGGCAGATGATCTCCGGCAGTGTCAGCGGAGCTGCCAAACTATTTGTCTTTCAGGCGACGGTTATCAAGAATATCAAAACGCCTTCCTGGCGCCTGTCCCTGCAGCTTCTCTTCCAGCAGATCATCAACTTCGCCCATAATCTGGTGCTTGTCATTCTTCTCTATGCAATTTTCCCCCACACGCTCTCGCCGTTGATTCTGCTTGCGATTCCGGGTTTCGTGCTCGTGCTGTTGAACCTGTACTGGGTGGTCCAGTTACTCGGTTTTCTCGGTGCCCGTTATCGCGATTTCGATCCGCTCGTGACGGCTGTCATGCCGCTGCTGTTCTTCATGAGCCCCGTGCTCTTTCGCGGTCATGAGCTGGGTTCGCGCGCTTTTCTGATGAAACTCAATCCGATGAGTTACTGGATCAACATCATCCGAGAACCGATGCTCGGATCGGTTCCGCACTTTTCCGACTATCTGGTCAGTATCGCAATGGTGATCGTCGGCTCGGCTCTTGCCATGTGGGTGACACGTGCAAAGAGCCATCGTTTGGCCTATTGGGTGTGACGATGGCCAGGGTCTCGCTCGACAAGATTAGCGTTGAATATCCGATCTACAATGCCGGGGCATTCTCGCTGCGCAACAACCTGGTTGCCATCGGCACGGGTGGGCGGATTTCGGCGGAGGCGCGCCATATCAAGAGCGTTATGGCTCTCGAGGATGTTACGCTTGAACTGAACGATGGCGACCGCCTCGGCCTTGTCGGTCATAACGGTTCGGGCAAGTCCACGCTCCTCAGGACGATAGCCGGTATCTACCAGCCCGTTCGTGGCAGCGTCGAAGTTGAAGGGCGCGTCTCGACCGTGTTCGGGCTGGGAGCCGGGTTGCAGCCGGAGCTAAGCGGTTACGACAATATCATCCGTATGAGCATGATGCTCGGCGCAACCCGCGCGCAGGCCGAAGCGGCAATTCCTGATATCGAGGATTTCTCGGAGCTTGGAAATTTCCTGGCGATGCCGGTTCGGACCTATTCGGCAGGCATGTCCATGCGGCTGAACTTCGCCGTTGCCACAGCTTCGTATCCCGAGATTTTGCTCGTCGATGAAATTTTCGGTGCGGGCGATGCGGAATTCCAGGTCAAGGCTCAGAAACGCATGAATGAATTCGTCGAAAAGGCCAGTATTTTCATTCTTGCGTCGCATTCCGAGCAATTGATCAAGAAGTTCACGAATAATACCGTTCAACTGCGGCATGGTCGGATTATGTGACGAAGTAGCCCGAAAGGGCGGCGTTCCGCTACTTGATGTCCGACACCGATAGCCCGGCTTTACAGATGCCGACTTCCTTTGTCTTCTTGCCGTAGCCGTAGACTCGTTTGCTGCCTTCGTCCCAAATCGTTTCAATCTCATCGAACCCGGCTTCTTTCATCATCCTGCCGAGCGCTGAAGGGGAGGGGAGAAACCAGTTCCAGCCGCCACGGTTTAATTCTTCACGCGTTCCGGTGTGATAAACAAAGTTCCCGTCGAAGCGGCAATATGGTTCTTCGTGATCGATGCCGGCGGATTCGACAAGTAAGACGCCGCCGATGCTCAGCGAATTGAAAAGTATTCTGAGCGACAGGACGGGGTCGGATAAATGATAAATGACGCCGGGGAAATAAACGATGTCGAACCGGTCATGATAATCAAGTGAATTGCATTCATATATTGACTTGTTTTCGATGGATACGTGGCTTTCAAGGCCAAAAGAACGGATCAAAAAATCCACGGTTGAAGCGTATTTTTTCACCTCCTCGGTAGCGTGCACCTTCCCGCCCAAAGCCGCGAGCGTAAGAGTTGTTCCGCCTGTCCAGCAGCCGATGTCGAAGATGTTCTTGTCCCGGAAGTCCGTGATATCGATCGGAAAGAAGGTGATGAAGTTGGCCAATAAATCTATGTGGCGATCTCCCATCCGGCCATCGAGGCGAAACGTGCCGAAGTCGTGATTGTGGCCCCAGTGGTACTTGATCGAGAGGTCTCTCTGCCATTCCAACTCGTTGCTGCGGTAGCCTTCAATCTCCGCATCGACGGTGCTGAGTTGCGATAAAATATGATCCTTGAATGCGATAGCCGTAATGTTCTTCAAATTGAGCGTTTTGAAGTTATTGAATTTCTGAATTATATAATTTCTCAATTTCATAATTATTATTTCTTTGGAATTTGTCATAATCATATCCTAATTATGCTTATTATTTATATAAATAGTTTATTTTGTCAATCTATGAGCATAAAATGGGAAACTAAGTTTTGATTTTTCAAATTCGTTATCGTATTTTTGGACTTCGTAATGAGTTACGGTTGTGCCTCTTTTTTTTCGAAGTAAACTACTTATGCTTGCATCATGTCTATGTTCAATAAATTGTTTATGATTTGGCAGTTTGGATTCTGTCTCATCTAAATAGCGGTAATTATCTTCGCATGAAATTGATATCCATTCATTTAATAGATCTATATTTGATGACGTTGGCTTTAAGGAAAAGCAGCCTGCGGCGAGTTGTGTGGTGCCCATGTAAGTCATCCGGTTCTCAACCCCAATACGGGCGGCTAGATCATATTTAGTCCATAAATATTCTCTGTATGTATTAGAAAAAGAAAGCATTTTCCATTTAGATTCTCTTACAATATCAATATACTCTCGTGCGCGGTCGCGACCACCTGAATTTATCGAAAATCCAATATCTATGTACGTGATAGTGTCGTCCGGATGAGAGCGTTGTATTTCTTGTAAAACAATTTGCGGTTTCCATATCCAATACCCAAATCCTTTAGAATTATTTCTTATAAAATCTCCATGTTTCTCGGAAAAACTGGTAGATAGCTTATTAAAATTATATATATTTATTTCATCGTACAAATTAATTAATTTGGCCTCTTTAAAGAAGGTTGGTGCGCGATTTGCAAAACGTCCGTCCGCAAATGATATAAGTTTATTTTTACCCATTATGATCGCTTTGCTCTGTTTAAGTTGATTTGGATAACATTAAATGCCTTACTTTGTGGTGCGCATAATCATATACGATTGCCAGCATTATTGTCCATCGTGGCGGCTTACCAAAGCCGGAAAATAACAAAATAAACAATGGTGCTGCGTAATTCAAGCTTAATTAAGGGTAAAAATGATTTCATTTGATTTAAAAAAGAGAAATATA
>JAGRLC010000019.1:31448-31581 GCA_020441995.1 Rhodobiaceae bacterium | reverse complement strand
GACATCTATTCGATCGAGGACCTGGCCCAGCTCATCTTCGACCTGAAGAACGTCAACCCGGAAGCCGACATCTCGGTCAAGCTGGTCTCGGAAGTCGGTGTCGGCACGGTTGCCGCCGGCGTCGCCAAGGCGC
>JAGRLC010000019.1:30351-31424 GCA_020441995.1 Rhodobiaceae bacterium | reverse complement strand
CGGCTATGACGGCGGCACCGGCGCAAGCCCGCTGACCTCCATCAAGCATGCCGGCTCCCCATGGGAGATGGGCCTCGCCGAGACCCACCAGACGCTGGTGCTGAACAAGTTGCGCGGCCGCGTTGCCCTGCAGGTCGACGGCGGCCTGAAGACCGGGCGCGACGTGATTGTCGGCGCGCTTCTCGGGGCCGACGAGTTCGGTTTCTCGACCGCGCCGCTGATTGCCGCCGGCTGCATCATGATGCGCAAGTGCCACCTCAACACCTGCCCGGTCGGTGTCGCCACCCAGGACCCGGTTTTGCGCAAGCGTTTCCGTGGCGCCCCGGAACACGTCATCAACTACTTCTTCTTCGTCGCCGAGGAAGTCCGCGCCCTGATGGCGCAGATGGGTTTCACTAAGTTCAAGGACCTGATCGGCCGTTCCGACCTGCTCGACAAGCGCACCATGATCGACCACTGGAAGGCGAAGGGGCTCGACTTCACCAACGTCTTCTACAAGCCGCAGGTGCCGGCGGACGTCGCGCTGTCGAACACCGAGCGCCAGCAGCATCCGATCGATGACATTCTCGACCGCAAGCTGATCGAGCAGGCCCGTTTGGCCATCGATGGCGGCGAGCCGGTTGTCATCGATGCCAGGATCCACAACACCGACCGCTCCGCCGGCGCGATGCTGTCGGGGCAGGTTGCCAGGGCGCACGGTTACGAAGGATTGCCGGACGACACCATCACGGTGAACCTGACCGGCACCGCCGGACAGAGCTTCGGCGCGTGGCTTTCCGCCGGCGTCACGTTCAACCTGACCGGCGATGCCAACGATTATGTCGGCAAGGGGCTGTCGGGCGGACGCCTTGTTATCCGGCCGCCGGAAGACACCCGTATCGTGCCGGAGGATTCCATCATTGTCGGCAACACCGTGCTCTACGGCGCGATCTCCGGCGAGTGCTACTTCCGCGGTGTCGCGGGTGAACGTTTCGCCGTGCGCAACTCCGGTGCGCTGGCCGTTGTTGAAGGCTGCGGCGATCACGGCTGCGAATATATGACCGGCGGTCTCGTCGTCGTCATCGGCCAGACCG
>JAGRLC010000019.1:251-30341 GCA_020441995.1 Rhodobiaceae bacterium | reverse complement strand
TTCGCCGCCGGCATGTCGGGCGGCGTCGCCTATGTGCTGGATGAAGCCGGCGACTTCGCCAAGCGCTGCAACCTCGCCATGGTCGATCTCGAGCCGGTGACCGAGGAAGACGATCTGCTTGAGAAACTGCACCACCATGGCGGCGACATCGAATGGCATGGCCGCGTCGACATCACCGGCGACATGAGCCGTCACGACAACGAGCGTCTGCATCAGATGATCTCCAACCATCTGCACTACACCGGCTCCTCGCGGGCACGCCTGATCCTGGAGAACTGGGAAGACTACCGGCCCAAGTTCGTGAAGATCATGCCGCTCGAATACCGCCGCGCGCTGCAGGAGATGGAGCGCGAGCGGATGGGCGTTGCGGCGGAGTGATGTCAATCGTGGGCTTATCGTTTCAACGCACCGGCTTGACGGCTGAGCAGCCGCGCCGGACACGTGACGGACTTATCGGAGTGACGAAATGGGCAAGGTAACCGGATTTCTGGAAATCGACCGGCAGGAGAAGAAGTACCAGCCGGCATCGGACCGAATCCGCCATTTCGGCGAGTTCACCCTGCCGATGTCGGACGAGGATGTTGCGCGCCAGGCCGCCCGCTGCATGGATTGCGGCGTGCCCTATTGTCATACGGGCTGCCCGGTCAACAACCAGATCCCCGACTGGAACGACCTCGTCTACCAGTCCGACTGGGAAGAGGCGATCCGCAACCTGCATTCGACAAACAACTTCCCGGAGTTTACCGGCCGCGTCTGCCCCGCCCCTTGCGAGGAGGCCTGCACGCTTAATCTCGAGGACACGCCGGTCTCCATCAAGACCGTCGAACAGGCCATCGCCGACAAGGCCTATGAAATGGGCCTGATCCGCCCCGAACCGCCGGAAACGCGCACCGGCAAGAAGGTCGCGGTTGTCGGTGCCGGTTCCGCCGGCATGGCGGCGGCCCAGCAGCTTGCCCGCGCCGGCCATGACGTTCACGTCTACGAGCGCGAACCGCGCGCCGGCGGCCTGCTGCGTTACGGCATTCCCGACTTCAAGATGGAAAAGCATTACATCGACCGCCGCGTGGCACAGATGGAGGCCGAAGGCGTCACCTTCCATTACGGCGCCAACATCGGCGTGACCATGCCCGCACAGGAACTGATCGACGGCCATGATGCCGTGCTGCTGGCCGGTGGCGCGGAACTGCCGCGCGATCCCGCCCTGCCCGGCTCGGAACTGGAAGGCGTGCATTACGCCATGCCGTATCTCGTCCAGCAAAACCGGCGCGTTGGCGGCGAGCCGCCGACGCCGGAAGCGCCGATCCTTGCCGGCGGCAAGCATGTCGTCGTCATCGGCGGCGGCGACACCGCATCCGACTGCATCGGAACCGCGTTCCGCCAGGGGGCTTTGTCGGTCACCCAGCTTGATATCCGCCCGATCCCGCCTCTGCGCGAAGACAAGATGCACATCTGGCCCTACTGGCCGACCAAGTTCCGCACCTCCTCAAGCCAGGCCGAAGGCGCGGAGCGCGAATTCTCCGCAGCGACGCTTGGCATCGATGGCAAGAACGGCCGCGCAAAATACGTGCTGTGCGCGCGCGTAGACGATACCCGAAAGCCGATCGAGGGTACCGAGTTCCGCATCCGCGCCGATCTCGTGCTGATCGCCATCGGCTTTGCCGGCCCGGTGCATGAGGGCATGATCAACCAGATCAAGCCGGACTGCGATCCGCGCGGGAACGTCGTCGCGGATACGCAGACCTACCGGACTTCGGTTCCGAAGGTCTATGCCGCCGGCGACATGCGCCGTGGCCAGTCGCTGGTTGTCTGGGCTATCCGCGAGGGCCGTCAGGCCGCCCGCCAGATCGATCTCGACCTGATGGGCGAGACGACGCTGCCCCGCTAGAGCGGGCGAAGCCTTCCCCGCAAGGGTGAGAAGTGCCTTTCAGGCAAGCTGGCAGCTATTGCGAGCCGGCGGCTTCCGCGTTGGCCTCGATGCGTGCCTGCTTGTCGGCTTCCGCCGGTTCCGGATCGATCGCCGCGCCGCCAACGACGGGAAGCGAAGCACCCTCCACCAGAACCTTCTGGTAGGCGCTTTTCTCATCCTTCTTGAAGGGCTTTTCTTCCGGCCCGCCAGCAAGCTCTCCATTTCCGGCCGCCAGCGGTCCTGTCAGCTCGAACACATAGCCGATACCGGTTTCGCGCGGATCAGGCCCGGTCCGGCTCGTCGAGAGACCGGGAATCGAGCTGAGCCCGCCGCCGCCGATAACGCGCTTGATCTGACGCTCGACGAAAAACGCCAGCTTGCGGCCACCTGCGCGGGTGAAGTTGATGCCGTCCTTGCGCCTGAGCAGACGGCGCTGGCCTGCGACATCGGGGCCGTATGACGAATAACGCTCGTTCTCGTCGAGAAAATTGGTCCAGACATCGACGAAGAACCCGCCAAAATCTTCAACCCCGTCGCGGTAGAATTCATTGAGATAGAGAAAATCCGTCGACATCCTGCTTGTGCTGACCGGAGGCAGTCCGACCCACACGACAGGGATGCGCCTGTTAAAGAAAAGCTGCATCACCTCGCGAACACGCTTGGCATAGAGCTTTTCCCATTCCGGACTTCTGAACTCGACCCGCGTTCCGTCGATGCGGAATCGCTGGCGGTCGTTGATCCCAACAGCGATGACCGCGACATCGATACGCTGGCTCTTGTCGTCCAGGGTTTCCGCGATCTTCTCCGGCCAGCTCAGGTAATCGTCGCGGACAAGCCCCGAAGACCCGTCCGATATGCCGGCCGCAATGACGGTTGGATCCTCGGCAAAGGCTTCTTCCAGCCCGCGCGCAAGGCTGGCGGCAATCGAATCGCCGAACAGATAAACGACCCGCGCATTCTCATCCTTCGGCTGGACAACGACTTTCGGCTGGGCCGGCTCGACCTGACGCGGTGCGCGCGGTTCCTGCTGACGCTCCCGCCGTGTCGGGCGCCCGCCAAAAAGACCGCGAAAGAAATTCGCCAGAGGATCGACTTGCGCCAGCTGAATCGCCTTGCCCGCATCCTGGGCAGCGGCTTTGCCGGGCATCGCCAAAACAAGCGCACCGGCGGCAAGGCCGGCAAGCATCAGAACCGGAAGGATCACTCGGCGGAACATTGTTATCCCTTGCTGAAGCCAAACAGCTACATGGACCGCATGACCATGCGCGGCGCGGCATCCGGCCGGACACTACATCTTTGCGATCAGGCGGAAAACCCTGCCCGCCAATTGCCGCAGCAATGCGGCAAACGGAATGGGAAAATCAACTGCCGCTCTTGAGCTGCTTCAACAGCGCGTGGCTCGGAAATCCGTCAGCGGGCATTCCCGCCGATTGCTGATACGCCCGGATCGCGGCGCGGGTCATCGGGCCAGCCTTGCCGTCGGCGCCGCCGGTGTTGAAACCCCGCCGGGACAGCAGGATCTGCAACTGCTCGGTATCCTTGCGGCTCATACCCGGTTCACCGACCGGCCAGCTCTTCTCGAACGGTCCGCCGCCAATGATCCGGTCGGCCAGATGCCCGACACCCATCGCGTAGGATGTGGAGTTGTTATAGCGCTTGATCACCTGAAAGTTCGGCAGCATCAGGAAAGCGGGCCCTCGCGCCCCCGCCGGCACCACAAGAACCGCACGGTCGTCGGGGCGGGGAAACTCGCGCCCGCGCGTCCGGGTGATGCCCAGCTTGCGCCACTCGGCAAGCGAGCGTTCCGTCTTCTCGTCGGCAAGCGCGTAGTTGAAGCCGTTCGGCAGATCGACCTCGTATCCCCAGGTCTCGCCGGTGCGCCAGCCGAATGACTTCAGATAGTTCGCCGTGGAAGCCAGCGCATCGGGAACATTGCCCCAGATGTCGGCATGACCGTCGCCTTCGTAATCGGCGGCATATTTCATGAAACTCGACGGCATGAACTGGGTATGGCCCATGGCGCCGGCCCAGGACCCTTCCATGCGATCGGGCGTCGTGTGTCCGCGCTCCAGAATGACCAGCGCATTCAGCAGCTCATTGCGGAAAAAATCACTGCGGTAACCGTGATAGGTGAGCGTGGCCAAAGCGCGGATGGCGTTGTTCTTGCCCATGTAGCCGCCGTAGTTCGTCTCCATGCCCCAAACCGCGAGCACGATCTGCCCTTCAACGCCATAGCGCTGCTCGATGACCTTGAGCACATTGCGGTAAGCGGAATAGTTGGCGCGCCCCTTCTCGATACGGTTGTCGGAAACCGCCGTTGAAAGATACTCCCAGATCGGCTTGACGAATTCCGCCTGCTTTTTCGTTTGCGCGATCACCTTGGGATCCGGCGACATGCCATTGAACGCGGCCCGGAACGTGCGCTCGCTGACGCCCCGCGCCTTGGCCTGCGGCCACAGGCCGTTCAGAAACGCATTGAAATTGGCCGATGCCGGTGTCGCGGCGCTAACCATAACCAGCATCGCGGCGATAAGGGCTGCATGAAGTCTTGCTATGGGCATGACTTGAATCCGTCGTAGTCAGGGGAATTTCGGAAACACGCTCAGGCGGCTGTCAGGCCGGACACGAGCTTGCGTTCCCAGTTCAACGCATCTGTAACAATGGTATCGAGATCGGCATATTGCGGCTTCCAGCCGAGCGTATCGCGGATAAGCTGCGCACCTGCGACGAGCGCCGCGGGATCGCCATCGCGCCGTCCGGCCAGGTTGACCGGAAAATCCACGCCCGAAGCACGCTTCACCGCGTCGATAACCTCCATCACCGAATAGCCGGTGCCATATCCGCAATTCATGATCACAGAACCCGCCTGCTTGCGCAGATGTTCGAGCGCCAGCATGTGGGCCGAGATCAGGTCCGAAACATGAATGTAGTCGCGGATACATGTCCCGTCCGGTGTTTCATAATCGGTGCCGAAGACGTTCAGGTGGCTTCGATGCCCCAGAGCCGCCTGACTGGCGATCTTGATCAGATGGGTGGCACGCGGCGTTGACTGCCCGCTTCGCCCCTTTGGATCGGCGCCTGCAACATTGAAATAACGCAACGCCACAAACTGAAGCGGATGCGCGGCGACCGTGTCGCGAAGCATCATCTCCGTCATCATTTTGGATGTGCCATAAGGCGATATCGGGGCAAGTGTTGCGTCTTCACTTATCGGATTTGTCTCCGGATTGCCGTAAACGGCCGCCGTGGAGGAGAAAATGAAGCTCTTCACGCCTGAATCAACCGCCGCCGCGATCAAGGCCCGCGATTTCACGGTATTGTTGAGATAGTAGCCGAGCGGATCGGTTATCGATTCCGGGACGACAATCGAACCGGCGAAATGGGCAATCGCATCGACATCGTGAGCCGCAACCAGCTTGGCCACCAGATCCTGATCGCCGGCATCGCCGATAACCAGAGCGGCGCGTTTGTCGACATTCGCGCGCACGCCTGTGCTCAGATTGTCGAGCACGACGACATTTTCACCGGCGTCCGCAAGGGCAAGCACCATGTGGCTGCCGATATATCCGGCTCCGCCGGTAACGAGTACGCTCATGCATTCTCTCCAAAAACCGGGGGCCTCGACCGCGTCAAGGACCCGGATATTGGAACACATAGTGGATTGTGAGCGTTACGGACTGGTAACCAGAGACCAAAAGCGCAATATTTTCAAAGCACCGAATTGGCGTGCCCGTGCTATTTCGTTTCAAAGCCTTCCGACCTCCCACCCTTGAGTGAGTTTGCATGAAGCCCATCCGCAAAGCCGTATTTCCCGTTGCCGGTCTTGGCACACGTTTCCTTCCCGCGACAAAAGCGATGCCGAAGGAAATGCTGACCGTCGTCGACAGGCCCGTCATCCAGCATGTGGTCGACGAGGCCCGGGAAGCGGGCATCGAACATTTCATTTTCGTGACCGGACGCAACAAGGCTGTCATCGAGGACCATTTCGACAAGCAGGTCGAGCTTGAAGCGACGCTGGAACGGCGCGGCAAGGATGCCGAGCTCGCCGAACTGGAAGACAGCCTGCCGGGCCCCGGACAAACGAGCTTCACCCGTCAGCAGGCCCCGCTTGGCCTCGGGCACGCGGTCTGGTGCGCCCGCGAACTTGTCGGCAACGAGCCCTTTGCGCTGCTTCTGCCCGACATGGTGATGCAGGACGAGCCGGGCTGCCTGAAGCAGATGCTCGACACCTACGCCGGGCTGGACGAGCCCGCCAACGTGATCGCGGTTGAGCAAGTGCCGGAAGACCAGACCTTTCGCTATGGCATCGTCGGTGTCGGCGAGGAGGTTGGCCGCGCCTTCCGCATCACCGGAATGGTTGAGAAACCCGCGCCCGGAACAGCGCCCTCAAACCTGATCATTTCAGGCCGCTACATCCTGCAGCCGGAGATCTTTTCCCTGCTTGCCGAACACCAGACCGGTGCGGGAGGAGAAATCCAGCTTACCGACGCCATGCTGCGCCTGGCTGAAAACCAGTCCTTCTACGGCTATCATTTCCGCGGCAAGTCATTCGACTGCGGCAACAAGATCGGCTTCCTGAGCGCCAACGTATCCTTCGCTCTGGCCCGCCCCGACATCGCGCCGGAGTTCCGTGTTGCGCTGAAGGAATTGCTGGAAGCGGAATAGATCCTAGCGCTGCAGCCTGAGACCCAGCGTCATCGTCGTCTCGTCGCTGGTGTTGCCGCTGTCGCGCGTATGTTCGTGAACGACATCGCCCACGACCGCCATCGAACGGTTGATCCTGTATTCGCCGCCGGCTTCCAGTGAGATGGTGCTGCTTGAATCCTGCAATTCCGCCCCGACGCCGGCTGTGACGATCAGGTTGCGCCGCAGCGCATGGGCGACACCGGCGCGAAGCGTGTAGACGGCGGACCCGGCGGATGTGCCGCTGACAGAATCGTCGATTTCCGTTTCAGCCGTCAGCGTGACGGTGGTCAGGCCTGTTGCTTCCCACACCAGCGAGCCGCGGGCGAGAAACGCGTCAATCGTATCGAAGCTCGCCTCGTCGGGAGATTGGACCTGATAACCGATGCCGGCCTCGCCGGTCAGCTTGCCGTCGCCGCCGAAGGTCAGGCCCGCAATCACGCTGGCACCGTCCGATCCAAGCCGCAAGCCGCCGCTGGAAATATCGGTGTCGTACTTGCGGGTATTGATGGCGGTCTCGGCAAAAACGCCAATCCGGTCCGTTGCCTCGTAGTCGAGCCGCAACGCCGCCTCGTATTCACGGTAATCCTGTTCGCTGCCATCGACCGGCGGTCCGCCGCCTGAAACCTCCGTCTCGCCATAGGAGAAATCCGTGATCGTGCCGGTCAGCGTCGCCAGAAAACGGCCGAAACGCCGGCTCAACGCCCCGACAAACGTCAGTTCGTCAACGCTGGTTTCATCGAGCGCGGTTGCGGGAAGGTCCGGGTCCGTCGGACTGACCTGATCACGGCTGTAGGACACATCGAAGCGCGCAACCGTATCGCGGTTGATATCGAGGCGCAGGGCCATGCCGGCATCGAAACGCGTCTTGCTGGATGGATCGCCGTCGGATTCCTCATGCTGAAGCGAACCGCGCGCGGTGAATTCGTGCCGGCTCCAGTCACTCCTGACTTCGACATTCGGCTCAACACGCACGAAATTGCTGTCGTCGTCAGCATCCGCCACGGTATGCCCGCCACGCAGTTCAACGCTTGGCGACACCACAAAGGCGCCCGCGCGAATGCCGAGCGGCGCATAGGGGTCCTCGTCCTCGATCCGGCGCACACGCCGGGCAAATCCCGCACCGGTTTGCTGATCGAACCCGGGAACCAGCCGGTCTTCATCGGGTGCGTCCACCACACGGCGCAAATTGCGCTGGTCGTCGGTATTGTCATTCTGCTGCTGGCTGCGCGGGCGGAACACGCTTGCACGGTCCAGAGCCGGGGAAAGGCTGTTGCCTGTACCGTCGAGCGCCGATGCCCGGGAGCGGGAAATCCCGCCCGATTGCGTTCCCGGCTGACCCCGCACACCAATACGGCCAGCCTCTTCCCCCCCGCCCGTGATCCGCCATGGCGTCGAGGTGTCCGGCAAATCCGGTGCGCGCGGCTGATTGGCTTCCGGCGTTCCGTCCTCCGCCCGCGTTGCGGCGAATGTCTCTTCGTTCTGCTGATCGCCCGTGCCGGTGCGCCATTCCGGCGGCCAGGCGTTGGCGCTTTGCGCATGCGCATGCCCCATGGCCGCCGCGAAAACCGCAACGCTCACGATTCCATGGATCACAGACGGGCGTACGCTCACTTCGATAGCCTTACTGCGCCTTTGGGCACGGCTGAATTCCGCAATCGACAGACTGCGCCTACATCCCCTGTTGATCGCCGATTTATGGTTAATGGCCGATTAAGGCGGTAAATCCCGCGACGCCTGCAATGCTGCAATGTCTGGCGGGTTTCCGCACGATCTGCTACCACCGCGCGACATATTTGATTGCTCCGGCTTCAGGGACCCGCATCCTGCCAATGACGGCTCAAAAAGCTCCAGACAAGCGCTTGCGCAATGCTGCGGAATCGGCGCGCCGCACCGTGGAAACCGAACGTAATGGCCTTGATGCCGTGCTGCGCGCACTGGACGAGGAACTCGGCTCCGCGCTTCAGGAAGCCGTGCGGCTGATCCGGGCAGCGCCCGGCCGGGTGATTGTCACCGGCATGGGCAAGAGCGGCCACGTCGGACAGAAGCTTGCTGCCACGCTTGCATCCACGGGGACGCCGGCCTTCTTCGTCCATCCCAGCGAAGCAAGCCACGGCGATCTGGGGATGATCGCCCGGGACGATGTCATTATCGCGCTGTCATGGTCGGGCGAAACCGCCGAGCTGCGCAGCATCATCGACTATTCGCGCCGCTTCCGGGTCCCCCTGATCGCAATGACATCGCGCAAGCAATCGACACTGGCGGCCTCTTCCGATGTGGCGCTCGTTCTACCGGAAGCGCAGGAAGCCTGCCCGCATGGACTTGCCCCGACCACATCAACGGTCATGCAACTGACCGTCGGAGACGCAATAGCCGTTGCCTTGCTCGAGGATCGGGGCTTCACGGCGCATGATTTCAAGGTTTTTCACCCTGGTGGCCAGCTCGGCGCAAGCCTGCTGTTCGTGGCCGATATCATGCATGCCGACACGGAGTTGCCTCTCGGAACGCGGGACACGCCCATGCAGCAGGCCATTGTCGCTATGACCGAAAAGAGCTTCGGCTGTCTCGGCATTACGGATGAGGCAGGCAAGCTTGTCGGCATTCTCACCGACGGCGATCTGCGCCGGCACATGACCGACGATCTTCTGTCACGCAGGGCCGGGGAAGTGATGACCGCGAACCCGAAGACGGTGAGCCCCGAAACGCTGGCCTCTTCCGCACTGGAGATCCTCAACAGCGCAAAGATCACATCGCTGTTCGTCGTCGACGACAACAAGCGCCCAACAGGAATCGTGCATATCCACGATCTGCTGCGTGCAGGGGTGGCATAAGAGTGCCCTAAAGAAAACGCCGGATCGGATTCGTTTTCACCTCTCGCCTTAAACCTTGGTTAGGAAGCCACCCGCTAGTCTGCGCCACTGATACGCGCGCGTTGTTGTATTTTGGGCGGTCTCATGGATCTGGCGACAATCATTGGCATTCTGTTCGGCTCCTTCGTGGTCGGGCTTGCCATTTTCCTTGGCGGCGAACTGAATTCGTTCGTCGACACGCCGTCTGTGCTGATCGTTGTCGGTGGCGCAGCGGCGGCAACGCTGGTGCGTTTTCCCCTGGCGAACGTCTCTTCCGCCCTCATCCTGGGTGGGCGAATCGCATTCACACATCGCCGCGTCGATCCTCATGACCTGATCGAGGAAATTGCCAACCTAGCCGACGTTGCCCGCAAGCAGGGTCCGCTCGGCCTCGAAGGCGTCGAGGTCGATCACGAATTCCTCGCCAAGGGCGTGCAGTACATCGCGGATGGCTATGATCATGAGTTCATTCGCGAGTCGCTCGAACGCGAACGCGATCTGATGCTGGAGCGTCTTGAAGACGGCCAGCGCATCTTCAAGGCGATCGGCGACGCGGCTCCCGCATTCGGGATGATCGGTACGCTGGTCGGTCTGGTAGCGATGCTTGCCAACATGGACGATCCCTCAAAGATCGGTCCCTCCATGGCCATCGCTCTTCTGACGACGCTCTATGGCGCCGTCATCGCCAACCTCGTCTGCCTGCCGATCGCGGACAAGCTGGGGCTGAAGTCCAAGATCGAGGACATCAACCTGACCCTGATCCTTGATGGCGTCATGCAGCTGCGCGATTCCAAGAGCCCGAATCTCGTCCGCGAAATGCTGACGTCATATCTGCCCGAGAAGAGCCGCCCGGCGTTTGCCGAGGCAGCGGCTTAAACGGCGGAAGCGGCGGACAATGGCGCGCAAGCAGAAATCGGGCAGCGACGGGCCGCCGGAGTGGATCGTAACCTTCTCCGATCTCATGGCGCTGCTCGCGTGTTTTTTCGTTCTGATCATCTCCTTCTCGATTCAGGACACCCAGAAACTGCAAATTGTTGCCGGCTCCATGAAAGACGCCTTCGGCGTCAAGAAGGAGAGCAAGAAAGCCGGCATGATCGAGTTCGAGGGCGCCCCCGTCCGCGACTACGTCAAACAGGTCAGTTCGATCCCGCAGGAAAACGATTCCGATTTCGCCGAACAGCGCCACGAGCAGCGCTCAAAGCAGGGGCCGGAAGCCAACACCCACGAAATCGAGAAATCCGACGTCGAGAAACCGCGCCAGTTCGCCACGGCCGCCGTCTCGCTGCGCCAGGCCTGGCAGGAAATG
Organism: Rhodobiaceae bacterium; assembly: GCA_020441995.1. Lineage (GTDB taxonomy): Bacteria > Pseudomonadota > Alphaproteobacteria > Rhizobiales > Tepidamorphaceae > JACKJK01. The sequence goes on along the minus strand of JAGRLC010000019.1, from coordinate 19,597 downwards.
CCGGAACTGATGGAGATTTCCTCCCAGATCCTGGTCGAGGAAGTTCCCGACGGGCTCAACATCCAGCTTGTTGACGAGGACGGGCGCTCGATGTTCCCGGAGGGGTCGAAATACCCTTATGAGCGTACCCGCACGATCCTGCGGGCCATGGCCCCGATCATTGCCAAACTTCCGAACCGGATCGTGATCACGGGGCATTCAAGCTCCGATCGCAGCGAAGAACGCCCCGGCTATGGCCGCTGGGAACTGTCCGCCGACCGCGCCAATGCCGTCAGGCGCATGCTTGAGGAGGCGGGCGTTCAGGAAGACCGTTTTGCGGAAGTTTCCGGCAAGGCGGACAGCGACCCGCTGTTTCCCGAAGACAGCTTCCTCGCCGCAAACCGGCGCATCTCGATCCTGCTGCTGCACGAGGCTCCGCCCCTGCCGCAGAATCACAAACCCTGATTCGCCTGATTTAGCCGGGGGCTCACTCGGTTCCGGCGGCCTCGACAATCAGCAATGCGCCATCGACAGCGGCAACCTTGACCCGCGTACCCTGCGGCAGATCGGGTCCGCGCACACGCCACACCGTATCGTTGACGAGTATCTTGCCTTCGCCGTGGTCGATCGCCTGGTGAAGCGCAAACTCGCGTCCGATGAGACCGGAGGTGCGCTGATTCAAAAACGGCCGGTCCGAGGCTTCGGTGCGGCCGCTGGCGTATTTGCGGTAGGCGATTACGCTGACCAGCGAGAGAACGCCGAAGATGATCAGGTCGGCCTGCCATGGCAGATCAGCGGCAAAACCAATCAATCCGACGACAATTGCCGAAAGCCCGAGCCAGAGAAAAATCTGCCCCGGCGCCGTCAGTTCCAAAGCCAGCAAAAGCAGGCCGATGATAATCCAGGCCCAGGGCCCGAGTGAAAAGAACCACATGACCATGCGCCGTTATCCCTGCTTGGGACCGCTGCGCGGTACACGCGGCGAGGAAGACGCACCCTTGCCATTACCAGCTCCATCGCCACCGCCAAAAGTTTCCTTGGCGATCTCGGCAATACCGGCAAGGCTGCCGATGACCGAGGTCGTCTCCATCGGCAGGATCAGAACTTTCTGGTTGGGAGCCGACGCAAGTGCTTCAAGAGCCGTGACGTATTTCTGGGCCACGAAATAGTTCAAAGCCTGGCTCTCGCCGGCACGCACGGCTTCGGACACCATCTGGGTCGCCTTGGCTTCCGCCTCGGCTGAACGTTCGCGCGCCTCGGCATCGCGGAACGCGGCTTCCCTGCGGCCTTCGGCCTCAAGCACCAGAGCGCGCTTCTCACCTTCCGCCTGCAGGACTTCCGCCTGCCGCTTGCCCTCGGCTTCGAGAATGACGGCGCGCCGGTCGCGCTCCGCCTTCATCTGCCGGGCCATGGAATCGACCAGATCGCGTGGCGGGTTGATGTCCTTGATTTCGACGCGGGTGACCTTCACGCCCCACGGCTCGGTCGCGGCATCCACCACCTTGAGCAGCCGGTGGTTGATCTCGTCGCGGTTCGACAGCAATTCGTCGAGGTCCATCGATCCCATCACCGTACGGATATTGGTCATGGTCAGGTTGAGCACCGCGTCTTCAAGTAACGTGACCTCGTAGCTGGCCCGCGCGGCGTCATGCACCTGGAAGAAGGTCACGCCATCAACGACAACGGTCGCATTGTCCTTGGTGATGACTTCCTGGCTGGGAACGTCGAGGAACTGCTCCATGACGTTCATTTTCCGCCCTACGCGATCGATGAACGGTATGATCAGGTTGAGGCCGGGATGCAGCGTCTTCGTGTAACGCCCGAAGCGTTCGATCGTGTAATGGTAACCCTGTGGCACCTGCTTGACGCCGGCGATGACCACCAGCACCAGCAACACCACGAAAACGAGCGCGAATACATCGACGCCAAGATACATGGGCCGTCTCCTTCTTTGACCTGCATCGTTGCAGGCACAATCCAACCCTTCCGTGGCGTAAGAATGTCGCACGGTCAATATAATTGATATTGCGGCTATGAAGCGGTTTTACAACCAGCCGGACAGTTCGCGGCGCGCGATCGCCTCAATGACCGACATACCTTCTTCACTGTCATTCAGGCTGGGCAGAAAGGCGAAATTCTTGCCACCGTGCTCGTGGAAGATTTCCTTGCCCTCGCCTGCGATCTCCTCAAGCGTCTCAAGACAGTCGGCTGAAAAGCCCGGCGTCAGCACGGCAATGCTCTTGACCCCCTCGCGGGCAAGCCGCTCGATCGTCTTGTCGGTATAGGGCTGAAGCCATTCCTCCGGCCCGAAACGCGACTGGAACGTCAGCAGCAGCTTCTCATCCGGCAGTTTCAGTTTCTGCCGCAGCAGCCGCGCCGTCTTCTGGCAATGGCAGTGATAGGGATCACCCTTGCGGAAGTAGGATTGCGGAATGCCGTGGAAGGAGGCGATCACGAACTCGGGTTCGAAATCGAGCTTGGCAAGCGACGCGCGAACCGAATGCGCCAGCGCCTCGATATAGACCGGGTCATCATGATATGGCGGCGCGGTGCGGATCGCCGGCTGCCAGCGCATGTCCATCAGCGTCTCGAACACCTTGTCGTTCACGGTCGCCGTGGTTGCCGCCGCATACTGCGGATAGAGCGGAATGACGAGGATACGTTCGCATCCCTCTCCCCGCAGCGCATCCATCTTGGAGCGGATCGACGGATTGCCGTAGCGCATGGCCCAATCCACCACGATTTTTCCGGAGCGGTCACGCAACGCGGAAGCCAGCTTGTCGCTCTGGTTGCGGGTGATGGTGCGCAGCGGCGATTCATTCAGTTCGTGATTCCAGATTTCCTCATAAGCCTTGCCGCTCTTTTGCGGACGGACCGACAATACGATGCCATTGAGGATCGGCCACCAGATCGCCTTCGGCCATTCGATGACGCGCTTGTCGGAAAGAAACTCCTTCAGATAGCGGCGCATCGGCCAGTAGCTTGTTCCGTCGGGCGTGCCGAGATTGACCAGCAACACGCCGATCTTGCCGGATTTGACCGAAGGGTGCCCATCGGGAAACCGCGCCGGGCTGCCCGCGAATCCGCCTCGAAGGTCGATCTGGTTCATGAAGTCTTTCCCCGCGCCGATACAAACAGTTTAAGAGCGGCATGCCAAAACATGCCGCTCATGTCTACGTGCGCGCAGCATATCCGGTTCTCCCACCGAGGTCAGGGGTTCGCTTAGCGTGCGGCAATCCGCTCCAGCGCGATGGCGTCGCGCGCATCGTCGTACCAGACGTCGATTGCCGCATGCAGGCTTTTTTCCATCGCGTCGTGCCAGGTGGAGATGGTTGCCTCCAGTGCCCTCCGGTTTGCCGCGATGAACGCTTCGCGATTCAGGGCCTCTCCGGCTTCATTGACGGCATAGTCAACCGCAAATCCAACCAGAACACCGATGACAGCGCCGCCAAGCGGTCCGACCGGCGTGAAAACACCGGTTGCAGCACCGCCTTCGGCAAGCGCAAGGCGCGCCGTCATCGCACCGGCTGCCCGCTGCCCGAACGCGGCGAGACCGCGGGCGGCGGCGGCTTCGATAGCCGGACGCAGCGCATAAGACCCGATCGTGCCGGCCACGGCGATCGTGCCCAGTCCCGTCACCGCGCTGAACGCCCGGTCTTCCATCAGATACGTCGGAGCCTGAAAGCGCTGCGAATCCCAATCCAGGGAAACCTCGGTCATGGACGCGTCTGCCGCCTTCTCCTCCACCAGCCTGCCTGTGCGGGCAAGAAAAAGCTGAAGCCTGAGATCGCTTTGGGCAAGCACGGTCAGATACCGCTCGTGAGCCCGCCTGGCCGCATGCTCCATTCCTGACGTAATGACCTGATCGCGAGCCTGCGGCTTGAGAACCTGCTCGGAATAATGGCGCAGAAAATAGGCCTTGATGTCACGTTCCACGGCAACGGAAAGCGGCTCGACCTCCCCGATTTCACTCAGGTGCGAAACCGTCGAAACAAGAGCTTCCTTGAGCAGGACGTAAGAGCGTTTCCACTCGTAAAACCAGTCGGCGTAGATTTCGATGGCCGCATCGGAATCCGCAAAAGCCTGCGCGAACATCGCTTCAAGCTCCCGGCTTGCCTCGCTCTTTGCGCCGGTCCGGGCAGCCTCGATGCCGGCAATGTTTTCGTTGACGAAACGATCCGCCTCGCTCTGCTCGACAAGCATGCGCCGCAGGTTTCCGTCGTCGCTGCGGTAGACAAGTCCGACATCGCGGCGCGGACCCGAAACAGCATCCAGAACACGCGCCACCGTGCCATCGGGGTGAACCGAGCGGCTGTATTCCAGATGCCGCATGAGGCTGGTGACAAAGGTCGTCCCGAAGGAGGCGGCAACCGCACCGGCCATGATCATGACCAGACCGAATGCCAGTGTCCGGCGGAACCCGCCACCGCGCCGCGTCCTGCGACGGGAGTCCGGGCGTGTTTCACGGGCCCTGGCCAAACCGGCCCGGCCAACAGGCATCTTCATGCCTGACGCCATGGATACAGCCGTTCCACTGCTGGAATCACTTGCTTCGCTCATCTTCTTCGGCATCCGTATTTGTCGGAAATCGGGATGCAATGAAGCGACATCAAGACGCCCATATTATGGCCGCCTCGAGTGCTCCCGTTAAGCGTGCATTAACCGCACAGCCCGCATATTTCCCTTACGGAAAAAAACCGAATGCATGGCTCCATGGATTTACAATCTCACATCCCCGACAACTGTTCGGCTCTGATCGTCGATGACAACCTGTTTGCACGGCGCCTGTTGGCAACCATGCTCAAACAAGTCGGCTTCGCTTACATCCACGAAGCCGATTGTGGCTTGAAGGGCGTGGAGATGGCGTTACGCGAACCGTATGACCTGATCCTGCTGGATTGGATCATGCCCGACAAGGATGGGGCGGACATACTCCAGATCCTGAAGTCCTGTGAGCATCCCTTTGACCGCTCTCCGATTCTGGTGACGTCCACGGTGGCGACGCGCGATTCAATCGTCACCGCGGCAAGATTAGGCGCTGCCGGATTCATTGTTCAGCCCTTTGCCACCGTAACATTGGCAAGCCGGGTCTTCCGTATCATGCAGTCGCATGGCAAATACGCAGATCAGGAAAATGCCGGAATGGCACAGGCGACGGCCTGAAAACGGGCCGCGCCCTACCCGTTACTTCACATTGAACGGCTTGGCGGTGTGAAACCAGAAGTCCGCGATCGAGTTTACGATCTCGCTCATGCCTTCCAGTGAATCGACCTTGGTGATAACAGCGCAGGCACCCTGCTTGTAGGCCATGCGCACTACAGCCGCATCCGAACTCGTGGTCAGAACCACGACCGGCAAGGGATAGAAAACCGGGTGCTGGCGCAGGATTCGGATGAATTCATGCCCGTCCATGACCGGCATGTTCAGATCGAGAAGAATCAGCACAGGCACACCCTCGGCATGCAGGCTGCTGAATGTATCGAGATGATCAAGCGCCGCCTGGCCGTGCTCGACAACCACAAGTTCGGCATCAATCGGCGCACGCTCAATGACTTTGCGTATCAGGAAGACATCATCCGGGTCGTCCTCGACAAGCAAGATAGTGGTCATCTAAACAACCCAAAAAAGCGCACCTTATTCAATTCAAATATCGCGCTCCATAACATGAATACATACATCAGCCTGCACAAGGTTAACGTTGTCTTAACGCATCACAGTTCAGGATCGGCGGACCCGCAAGAAGCACACGCTTGAAACGAGACAGCGATGCATTCTGTCTTCGACATTACCCGAAATGGGTCCCTGCCAACCGAAGACAGGGATGAAGTGTGCTGCAGTCTTCTGACTGACGGAACAATTTCAGATTCAAACAGCGCCTTCTGCGCGCTTGTCATGCTGCCCAGACCGAAGCTGATCGGCCGGAATTTTTTCGACTTCTGCGACAAGAACGACCGCGACCCTATCCGCGAATGCCTCGCGTCGATTCAAAGTCAAACAGATCCGACCCATTTCGAAATCCCTGTCTATCCGGTTTCAGGTGACGCGCGGCTGGTAGACTGGACGGCCAACCTGCGCATGCCATCACATCCCGCTGCGGGCGAAGTGATCCTGACCGGCCGCGATGTCACCGAGAGCCGGTCCTATCAGAGGGCCCTGCAAAAGCTGATCGCCATCGGCAACGATGGCAATCTCAGTCTTGACCAGCGTATCCCGGAAATACTGGGTGTCACGCACCGGTATTTCGGAATGCGCTTCGGCGTGGTCAACCGGATGGCCGGTAACCGCGTAGAGGTCACGCATCTGGCCGACAAGACCGGCGAACTTAGCGAAGGCATGAAGTTTCCCGGCGAGGATACGTATTGCGGATCCATTGTCAGAAGAGGCGGAATCGTTGCCATTCCCGATATTGCGCAAAGCGATTTCTGCAAGTTGCCCGCCTTCAAGCGGGTTCCGCTCGGCAGTCTTCTGGCAACGCCTATACATGTGAATGGGCGGGTTCACGGAGCCCTTATTTTCGGGGACGACGACACCCGCCCCGGCCCATTTACAACCGAGCAATTGAGCCTCCTGTCCCTGGCGGCGCAATGGCTGAGCTACGAGCTTGCCGCGCAACAGCGGAGCGCCGAACTGGAAGCCCGCGAGAAACGCTACAGGAACCTCTACCGACACACGCCGGTCATGATGCATTCGGTTGACTGGAACGGCCGGCTCGTCGAGGTCAGCAATACGTGGCTGGATCAGCTCGGCTATAGCCGCGAAGAAGTTATCGGTCATCTGGCCATGGAATTCATGACCGAGGAATCCGCGCTTCAGGCTGTCGCCGAACGGATGCCCGGCAGCGCCATCCATTCCGACAACCAAAGCGGTTCCTACGTATTCCGGCGAAAGGACGGCAGTACGGTCGACATCGAAATGTCTTCCATCGGAGATTGGAGTGAACTGTCGTCGTCAGGGATGGCGGGCAGCATCTCTTCGATACCCGGCCAGGAGCCATGGAGCCCGACAGGATCTGGGCCCGAAGTCTCGCTCTGTGTTCTTATCGATGTCACGGAGCGCAACCGTGCCCAGGTTTCCCGCGCCGAAGCCAACGCCCGCCTGATGCGCGCCAATGAAGGTCTGAAGCGTTTCAACCTGATCGCCTCACATGACCTGCAGGAACCGTTGCGCAAGATACGCGCTTTCGGGTCGATGCTTGAAAAGGAGGCAACCGGAAACCTGTCCGAAGATTCGGTCTACGCCATGCGGGCGATGATCAATTCCTCCAAGCGTCTCTCGGCCCTGGTGGAGGATCTGCTGGCCTACACACGCCAAAGCAACGAGGGCTATGACATCGAGCCCGTTAACTTCACGTCCCTGCTCCACAACATTGCCGCCACGACAGCCATTGAACAGAACATCGGTCCCGGCACATTCGAGATCGGCGCTCTACCGGTCATTCGCAGTGGAAGGGTGCCGCTTGAGCGGCTTTTCTCGAACCTCCTGTCCAATGCGGTCAAATACCGTTCACCGGAGCGGGCTTTGAAGGTGCAGGTCCTTTGCGAATACCGGGATTCGGGAAAAGAGCTGGAAATCATCGTGCGTGATAACGGTATTGGCATTCCCGAAAGTCAGATTGAGCGGGTTTTCGAGCCGTTCCGGCGCTTGTGCACGCGCAGCGAAATCAGCGGCAGCGGAATCGGGCTTGCCATCTGCAGGATGGTGGCAGCCAGACACGGCTGGCAGCTGAACGCACGTCAGGCGCCCGGTTGCGGTACGGACTTTTGTCTTGCCATACCGGCGCGCGACGTGATCGGCGCTGGACCCGGCAGGGATGAGAGAGCGCCCGGACCGCCCGCGATCGATGTTGCCAGACCCGGAAAGGCTCAACCCGCCTGATAGTCACGCTGGTCGTCAACCACCTTGCCGTCATTGGGCAGGGAACCCGGCTCAACGAACACAACGGAGCCCTTGAGTTTGGTGACCTGCTGCAGCGTGGCGGCAACATCATCGCCGGACACGCTGCCAGCGCATTCCGCCTTGAGCACCATCGCATCCTGCGAACCTTCGCGGACAACCTCCAGGCGCAGTTTTCCAAGCGCCGCATGCCGCTTTCCAATCTCCGCCACCTGCTCGGGATCGACAAACATGCCCTTCACCTTGGTGCGCTGGTCCGCGCGGCCCATCCAGCCCTTGATGCGCATGTTGGTGCGCCCGCACGGACTCTCTCCGGCAAGCACAGCGGACAGGTCGCCGGTACCGAACCGGATCAGCGGATAATCCGGCCTCAGCGCAGTGACGACGACCTCGCCGACCTCGCCGTCCGGCACAATCTCGTCGGTTCCCGGCCGCACGATTTCAACGATGATGTCCTCGTTGACGATCATTCCTTCAAGGGCTTCTGACTCATATGCGATCACGCCGAGATCGGCGGTCGCGTAGCATTGCAGCACCTCGACGCCGCGCTCCTTGTATTCAGCCCTTAGGGACGGAAACAGCGCACCGCCCGAGACCAGCGCCCGCTTGATGCAGGACGCATCGGCGCCGGTTTCAGCCGCCTTGTCGAGAATGATCTTGAGGAAATCCGGCGTGCCGACATAGGCCGACGGCCTGTAGTGGCCAATAAGCGCCAGCTGGCCTTCCGTATTTCCGGGCCCTGCGGGAATGACGGATACGCCCAGAGCACGGCAGCCGCTGTCGAGGATGAACCCTCCGGGCGTCATGTTGTAGGAAAAGCAGTTGAGCGCCACATCACCTTTGCGCAATCCGGCGGCAAACAGGGCCCGCGCGGTGCCATACCAATCATCGCCGGGGCCTTCCGGTTCGTAGACCGGACCGGGTGATGAGAACAGCCGCGCCGGAATGGCATTGCCGGGAGTCATGGCACCGAAAGGCGGCTTCTGCGTCTGAAGCTCCATGAGTTCCGGCTTCCGCAGCACAGGTAATCCGGCAAGAGACTCGCGGCTGGTTACGCCGGCGGCGTCCAAATCGCCCAATCGCGCGCGCCACCCATCGGCACTTGCAATCGCATCGGCAATGAACTTCGGAAGCGATGCAAAAAGTTCCGCCTCCCGCTCTTGCGCGGGGCGCGCTTCCTTTGCGTCATGATGTTTGGACATCGCTCTCCCCTCGCGGTTTCATTGTTCAGTCATCCCAGCCGATCTTTTTCCGGTCCCGGAAAAAAGCCCCGCTCGGAGCATCGTCGGCGAGCATCGCCAGCCATATGGCGGTATCGGCACCCTGCTGCGGCGTGCGCGGCGCGGAGGTGCCACCCATTTGCGTATTCACCCATCCCGGGCACATGGCGTTGACCTTCACGCAAGCGGGCAGCTCTTCTGCCGTCTTGACCGTGATGGCGTTAAGCAGCGCCTTTGATACGCCGTAAGCGCCCGGTCCCAGGTCTTCCAGCGACCCCCAGCCGGACGACATGTTGACGATGCGCCCGTATCCGCGCTTGACCATCCCGGGCGCAAGCAGCCGGATCAGTAGCAGCGGCCCGAGCGCATTGATCTGGACCGAGCGCAGGACACCGGCTTCGTCCATGTCGAGCAACCGCTCGCCTTCGAGGATCCCGGCATTGTTGACAAGGACATCGACCTGCTCGCCATCGCGCTCAAGCGCTGCCACGCATGCCCTGATGGAGCCGGGTTCGCCCGCATCGAACTCAACGGCCAATGCCTCGCCGCCCACCTTGCGGATTCCATTCAGTGTCTTCTCTGCGGATGCCAGGTCCCGGACAGCGGCGATGACGCGCAAGCCCTGGGTTGCAAGGCCTTTCGCGATGGACGCACCGATGCCGCGGTTGGCCCCTGTGACGAGTGCCGTTCGGGTCATGAGGACCGGTCAGTTGAGCCAGCGCTTGCGGCGCCGGTAACTCTTCACATTGCGGAAGCTGGAATGCGCATCGCCTCCGATCCCGAGGTAGAATTCCTTCACGTCCTCGTTCTCGCGCAACTCCTTCGCATCGCCATCGAGCACGATGCGCCCGCTTTCCAGGATGTAACCGTAGGTCGCGTATTTCAGCGCAACGTTGGTGTTCTGCTCGGCCAGAAGGAAGGTCACACCCTCGTTGCTGTTGAGCTGTTTCACGATCTCGAAGATTTCCTCGACAAGCTGCGGCGCAAGCCCCATCGAAGGCTCGTCGAGCAGGATCATGTGCGGCCGCGCCATAAGCGCGCGCCCGATCGCGCACATCTGCTGTTCGCCGCCTGAGGTGTAGCCGGCCTGGCTGGTCCGGCGTTCGCGCAGGCGCGGAAAATAACTGTAGACCTTTTCAAGGTCTTGCCTGATCGCGGCGTTCCCGTCCTTGCGGGTATAGGCGCCGGTCAGGAGATTTTCTTCGATGGTGAGATGGCCGAAGCAATGCCGCCCCTCCATCACCTGGATGCAGCCGCGTTTCACCAGTTCGTTGGGCGAGAGATCGTGAACACGTTCCCCCTGAAGCACGATCGACCCCTTGGTGACATCGCCGCGCTCGGCGCGAAGCAGGTTCGAGATCGCCTTCAGTGTCGTCGTCTTGCCCGCGCCATTGGCGCCGAGCAGAGCCACGATGCCCCCTCTCGGCACACTCAGCGACACGCCTTTCAGCACGAGGATCACATGATTGTAGATCACCTCGATATTGTTGACTTCGAGCATGTTCTGCCCGGCAGCGGTATCAGACATCGGTTCGGTCCACCGGTGATGAGTGATTTGGCTTTTTGAAGGGCATCCGGCGGGCGCTCCCGCCGGATGCGTGTTGCGTGTCCGTCCGGCTTAAGAGCCGCAACGCATTTCGATGTTGTTCTCCGAGGCGAAGGCCTGGGAGTCTTCCATGATCAGCGGATCGACCACTTCGCGGTCCGCCTCGATCAGGCCGGTGATGATCGACCATTTCTTGGCCTTGGCATCCCACTGCTGGATCATTCCGAGACCCGGGCCACCGTGCGACTCGCAGGAAACCTTCACGGGAACCGTGAAGCCGGGAAGGCCGAGCTCCTTGAGACGCGCCTCACCGACATCGAGCGCTTCCATGCCGTCGCGCATCATTTCCGGCGTGATCTCCTTGGTGCCATGGATTTCCATTGCCTTGCGGGCTGCTTCCACCGCCCACATCGCGGCAACCATGCCACGGTTGTAGAGCACCGTGCCGAGCTGATCGCCGGCACCGGCGGCCTTGCCGGCATCGAGGACGTATTTCCTCATGTCCGCATAGATCGGGAAGTCGTCACCCACGCCGTGGAAGGTAATGGCCTTGTAGCCATCCGCACCGTCACCGGCGGGAATCGTGTCGTTCTCCGATGCCGACCACCACACACCGATGAAGTGATCCATCGGAAAGCGGATGTTGGCGGCTTCCTGGATGGCGACCTGGTTCATGACACCCCAGCCCCACATCATCACGTAGTCGGGCCGTTCCTTGCGGATCTGCAGCCATGTGGACTTCTGCTCCTGGCCGGGATGGTCGACCGGCAGCAGCAGCAGTTCGTAGCCATGCTTCTTGGAAAGCTCTTCCAGGGTGCGGATCGGCTCCTTGCCGTAGGCGGAGTTGTGATAGACGAGCGCGATCTTCTTGCCCTTCAGATCACCGCCCTCTTCGGAGGAGATGTATTTGACGATGATCGAGGCGGCATCCCAGTAGGTGCCGGGATAGTTGAAGACATATTCGAACACCTTGCCGTTGGCGGCGGACGTGCGTCCGTACCCCATCGAGTGGATCGGAATATGGTCGGCCGTCGCCTTCGGGATCAGCTGGTAGGTGATGCCGGTCGACAGCGGCTGATAGACGAGTGCGCCTTCGCCCTTGGTGGATTCGTAGCACTCAACGCCTTTTTCCGTGTTGTAGCCGGTCTCGCATTCGATGAGCTTGATCTTCTGGCCCTCGATACCGCCGTCACGCTCGTTGATAAGCGTGAAGTAGTCGGCATAGCCATCCGCGAACGGAATGCCGTTGGGGGCGTAAGGACCTGTGCGATAGCTGAGCGAGGGGAAGACCAGTTCGGCGAAGGCCGGCCCGGCTCCGATCGTCAGCGCCGTTGCGGCGATTGCCGCGAGTTTGGCGAGTTTCATTTCCATCCTCCCTTTATGATGGACACTTGGGCGCTGTTTCGCGCCTCGATTGCCCTTGGCCATTCTAGTGCTAGTGCGGGAATGGCCAAAGCCGCAGCTTCTCCTTGATCGTGCGCCACAGCGCGGCAATGCCGTGTGGCTCCTTGATCAGGAAGAAAATGATGAGCACGCCGACAATCGTGATCTGCATGTGCTCGGCGATCTCGGTCGACATGCCAAGCCAGCGCGCGAAAATGTTGGTCATGAGAACAGGCAGCAGCACGATGAAGGCCGCTCCGATCAGCGACCCCAGGATCGAGCCCAGGCCGCCGATGATGATCATGAACAAAACGTCGAAGCTCTTGTCGATGCCGAAGGCCTCGGTCACCTCGGCGGCGCCCGTCCAAACGGAAAAGTACAGCGCCCCGGCGATGCCGATATAGAACGACGATACGGCGAAGGCGGACAGTTTCGACATCAGCGGATTAACGCCGATGATTTCGGCCGCGATATCCATGTCGCGGATTGCCATCCATTGCCGGCCGATACGCCCCCGCGTGAGATTTCGCGCAACCCAGGCGAACACGAAGACGAACCCGAGACAAAACAGATAGGTGGCATACGGTTCCGCGTTCGCCCCGGTCAGGGTAAAGCCCAGAAACTCGCGCGGCGGCGCGGTGATCTGTCCGGTCGCCGAATGATTGTAGAACCAGGGAACCTTGTTGAAGAGCCACACCAGAAAAAACTGCGACGCAAGCGTCGCGACGGCAAGGTAGAACCCCTTGATGCGCAGCGAAGGCAGGCCGAAGACAATGCCGACACTTGCGGTAATGAACCCTGCAAGAATGATGATCACGGGCATCGGCATCCATTCGAAACCCGTCATCAGCTTGTAGGTGGCATAGGCGCCAACCGCCATGAAGCCACCGGTTCCGAGCGAAACCTGGCCGCAATAGCCGATCAGAATGTTGAGCCCGAGCGCCGCCATCGCATAGACGAGGAAGGGGATCAGAACAGCCTTCTCGAGATAGTCGTTGATGAAGAACGGAACGGCCAGCGCCACCAGGGCGATGACGGCCCAGAACAGGAACCGTTCCGACTTGATCGGAAAGGTCTGCTGATCCGACCGGTAGGTCGTCTTGAAGTCACCTGCTTCGCGGTAGAGCATCGCCTCAGATCCTCTCGATGATCCGTTCGCCGAACAGGCCCTGTGGCCTGAACAGCAGGAAGCCCAGCGCAAGCACATAGGCAAACCAGTTTTCGGTGGCCCCGCCGATCATGGGCCCGATGTAGAATTCGAACAGCTTTTCACCCACACCTATGATCAGCCCGCCGATGATCGCGCCGGGAATGGATGTGAAGCCGCCCAGCATCAGCACCGGAAGCGCCTTGAGCGCGATCAGCGACAGCGAGAACTGAACGCCGGACGAAGCGCCCCACATGATGCCCGCGACAAGCGCGACGATGCCGGCCACCGACCAGACGATCCACCAGATCGTCTCCAGCGAAATGCCGACACTCAGCGCCGCCTGATGGTCGTCGGCGACCGCGCGCAGCGCACGGCCCATCTTCGTGTATTGCGAGAACAGCGTCAGCGACACGACGAGGATGACGGCGACAACGGCTGCGGAAATTTCCAGCTTGTTCACGAACATGCCGGTTTGATCGATGATCCAGTCCGAAGGCCCGCTCGGCAGCCCGATATCCAGCACCTTGATATTGGCGCCCCACATCAGGTCGCCGACGCCTTCGAGCACGAAGGCAAGCCCGATGGTCGCCATGAACAGGATGATGCCCTCCTGATTGACCAGCGGCTTGAGAACGACCTTCACGACCAGCCAGGCGAGCAGGATCATTACCGCGGTGGTCGCGGCAATGCTCAACGCAACGAACCAGATGGGCGCGCCGTCGCCTCCCCCCGGCGTCTCGTACCAGTGATGGTAATTCGTCCCCAGCGCCTCGTTGATGACATGGGCGAAGGGAACCTGTCCGTCCATGAAACCCACCAGGGTCAGCGCGGCGAAAAGCGCCAGCACGCCTTGCGCGAAGTTGAAGATGCCGGACGCCTTGAAGATCAGCACGAAGCCGAGCGCCACCAGCGAGTACATGACACCGGCCAGAAGACCGGAAATCACAACTTCCCAAAAGAACGGATCGGTCAGGAACATCGCGTTCTCCTTACTCGTGCGGAACGCCAAGATAGGCGTCGATCACGTCCTGGTTGTTGCGAACCTCTTCTGGCGGCCCGTCGCCGATCTTCTTGCCGTAGTCGAGCACGACAACACGGTCAGACAGGTCCATGACCACACCCATGTCATGTTCGATCAGCGCGATCGTGGTGCCGAACTGCGTGTTCACATCGATGATGAACCGGCTCATGTCTTCTTTTTCTTCGCGGTTCATGCCGGCCATCGGCTCATCCAGCAGCAGCAGCCGCGGTTCGGCGGCAAGCGCGCGGCCAAGCTCGACCCGCTTCTGCAAACCGTAAGGCAGCCGTCCGACCGGTGTCTTGCGGATATGCTGGATTTCCAGGAAGTCGATGATCTTCTCCACCGCTTCGCGGTGTTCGATTTCCTCGGCCTCCGCCGGCCCCGTCCACAGCGCCTGCCACAGCAGGTTGCGCTTCATCAGCGTACCGCGCCCGGTCATGATGTTGTCGAGCGTCGACATGCCCCGGAACAGGGCGATGTTCTGGAACGTGCGCGCTATGCCATGGGTCGCGGCGTGGTGGGGACGCATGCGCTTGCGCGGCACGCCCTCGAAGGTGATCGTGCCTTCCTGCGGGTGATAGAACCCGTTGATGACATTCAGCATCGACGTCTTGCCGGCGCCATTGGGACCGATGATGGCCCGGATCTCGCCAACACGGATGTCGAAGGAAATATTGCTGATCGCCTTCACGCCACCGAAGGACAGCGAAATGTTATCGACCTCCAGCAGCACCTCGCGCTGACCAGCGGGAAGAGTATCGACCAAGGTCATTCCGCGGCCTCCTTCATCGCCGGCACGTCATAACGTTCGACATCGGAAATCTTCACCCTTGCCGAAAGCTTGCCCTTGCGGCCGTCCTCGTAAGTCACTTCCGTCGTGATGTCGGCTTCCTTGGCGCCGGAATAGAGCGCGTCGATCAGCGGCTGGTAGCGCTCGGCAATGAAGCTGCGGCGCACCTTCTGGGTGCGCGTCAGCTCGCCGTCATCGGCGTCCAGTTCCTTGTGCAGCACCAGGAAGCGGGCGATCTGCGCGCCGGCCATCTGCGGTTCCCTGGCAAGGTCCGCGTTCACCTGGCGCACGTGCTTTTCCATCGTCGCGAGGACATCCGGATGGTTGGCCAGCTCCTGGTAGCTCGCATAGGCGATGTTGTTGCGCTCCGCCCAGTTGCCGACCGAGGTCAGGTCGATGTTCAGGAACACGCACACCTTGTCGCGCTGGTCGCCGAAGGCCACGGCCTCCTTCACGTCCGGGAAGAACTTCAGCTTGTTCTCGATGTACTTGGGCGCGAAAAGCGTGCCGTCCTTGAGCTTGCCGACGTCCTTGGCCCGGTCGATGATCTTCAGCTGCCCGTCGGCCTCGAAGAAGCCGGCATCGCCGGTCATCACGTAGCCGTCCTTGGTCAGCGTTTCCTTCGTCTTCGCCTTGTCCTTGTAGTAGCCGGCGAACATCCCCGGCGACTTGAACAGCACCTCGCCGTTGTCGGCGATGCGGATGTCGACATTGGCCATCGGCAGGCCGACCGTGTCGGCGCGCACCGCGCCGTCGGGCTGCGCCGTCACGTAGAGGAACGCCTCGGTCTGCCCGTACAGCTGCTTCAGGTTGATGCCGAGCGAACGGAAGAACGAGAACAGGTCCGGTCCGATCGCCTCGCCGGCGGTGTAAGCGACGCGGATGCGCGAAAAGCCGAGCACGTTCTTCAGCGGTCCGTAGACCAGCATGTTGCCGAGCGCGTATTTCAGCCTGGCCGAGAATGGCACAGGCTTGCCGTCCAGGATGGCCTCGCCGTGCTGCTTGGCGACGTCCATGAAATAGCTGAAGATGCGCCGCTTCAGCGCGCCGGCATCTTCCATGCGGATCATCACCTGCGTCAGCAGGCCCTCGAACACCCGCGGCGGAGCGAAGTAGAACGTCGGCCCGATCTCCTTCAGGTCGACGGCGACCGTTTCCGGGCCTTCCGGGCAGGCGATGCAGAAGCCCGCCACCATGCCTTGCGCGTAATTGAGGTAGTGGTCGCCGACCCAGGCCAGCGGCAGATAGGCCAGCGTCTCGTCGGTCTCGGTCAGCCTGTCGAAGGCCACCGTGTCGCGCGCTGCGCCGACACAGCGCTCCGCGGTCAGCATCACGCCCTTCGACTGCCCCGTCGTCCCCGAAGTGTAGAGGATCACCGACGTGTCGGAGCCCTTGCCCTCGTGGATGTGCTTCTCCCAGGCCGCCACCACGCCGGCATCGGCCTTCGCCAGCGAGCGGCCCGAATCCTGCACATCGTCGAACGGGTGCAGCGTCGTGTGGTCGTAGTTCTTCAGCCCGCGATCGTCGTCGTAGATGATGTGCTTGAGCTTCGGCAGGCGCTTGGCAAGCCCGATCAGCTTGTCGACCTGCTCCTGGTCCTCGACCACCGCCATGGTGGCCTCGGCGTGTTTCAGGACGAAGGCCATCTCCTCGGCAACCGCATCCGAGTAGACCGGGATCGGCACCGCGCCGAGGCTTTGCACCGCCGCGAACGTCCAGTACAGCCGCGGTCGGTTGGACCCGACGATCGCCACCTTGCCGCCAGCCTGCAACCCAAGCGCCCGCAAGCCGAGCGAGAATGCGCGCACCTCCTCCAGCATCTGCGACCAAGTCCAGGTCTGCCAGATGCCGAGATCCTTCTCGCGCATGGCTGGCCGATCGCCGAACAGCGCGGCATTGCGCAAGAGAAGCTTGGGAAAAGTATCCTCGGCCAAGCGGGCCGTATCGCCTGCCATCTTCGTTCGTTCCCACCCTGGTCGGCACGGCTTTTCGCCGTCTTGTTGTCGCCGGCGGCCTTTGGCCGCAGTTCACGCCGGTATTCCGGCACGTTGAACTATCAATCGCACAATTTTTCTCCGCAAACCACACCCCGCTTGACAGACAGGTCAGGCTTTGCGATGCGATAATTGCGAATTCTGCTTTCCGCACTGCTCTTTGCAGTCCAGAAGTCCGCGTCCCCGCAATTTTGTTGCTTTTTCGTCCCTTGGCGCCTTTTCGGCACACGTGGCGCTCCGCACGCGAGCCGCCAGTCGGAAGGGATATTGCCGTTATCGCCCGCCCGGTCGCCGTCAATCGCCGAAGTGCGACAATCCGTCCTTGTCGAGCGCGCGGATGCCTTGCGCGTCGAGTTCCAGCAACCCGCGCTCCTGCAACGCACGCAGCGCCCGGTTCGCCGCCTGCCGCGACAGGCCGGACAGCTGGCCGAGTTCCTCCTGGTTGATCTCCAGCCGGTCGCCGACGCCGGGAAACAGCAGCGGGTTGAACAGCCAGGCGATCGTGCGCGCCATGCGCCCGGTGGCGTCCAGCATGCGGTCGTAGCCGAGCATGCCGATGAACTGTCCCAGCCGCTCGTTGAGCTGGTAGACGAGGAAGCGGTTGAACGCGGTCGAATGCTCGAACAGCCAGCGGAAGGTGGTGCCGTTCATCAGCGCGATCTCGCTGTCGCGCACCGCCACGATGTCGTACTTGCGTGGCTCGTTCTTGATGATCGACCCCTCGCCGAACCAGCCGCCCGCCGGGATGCCCGTGTAGCTGATCGCCTTGCCGTCCGGCGAGATCGTCGCCAGCTTGCACAGCCCCGACACGACACCGGTCCAGTGATCGAAGACGTAGCCGCGATGGCAGACATAGCTGCCGCGCGTGAAGGCCCGCACGCTGACGCCGCGCGCAGCGCGCTCGACCTCCTCCGGCGCAAGGTGCGCCGCCCAGGTGGCGATCTGCTGCAGCTCTTCCGGGGTCATCGCGCTCCCGTCGCTGTGTTACGCCAGTGACGCGCGTGCGGCCTGCCGGTCACTCTGCCGCCTGGCTGCGCGCGCCCGGCGCGGCGCGGAAGGCGTCCATCGCCTTGTCCCAGTCGCCGCGCGCCTTGGCAAGGTTGCGCGCCTTCACATGTCCGAAACCGCGCACCGACCGGATCACCGACGCCGCCGCGACGGCCGCGCCATGGTTGCCGGCGTTCAGCCGCGCCGCCAGTTCCCCGGCCATTGCCTCGTAGTCCTCGATGAGCCGGCGTTCCTCGCGCCGTTCCTCGGTTCGCCCGAAGATGTCGAATGCCCCGCCGCGCAGGAAGCGCAGGCCCGCCAGCACCTTCAGAGCGCCCATCATCCACGGCCCGAACTCCATCTTGCGCGGCGTGCCGGTGTTCGGGTCGACACGCGCCAGAAGCGGCGGCGCCATGTGGAAATGCATCGTGATGTCGCCGTCGAACTGCGACGCGACCTGGCGGGCAAAGCTGCCGTCGGTGAACAGCCGCGCCACCTCGTATTCATCCTTGTAGGCCATCGCCTTGAACAGCCCGCGCGCCACCGCCTCGCTCAGCTCCGTGTTGCCGGGCGTGACAGCAGCCTCGGCCGCACGCACCTTGTCCACGGCGTCGCGGAAGCGCTGCGCGTAGGCCGCGTTCTGGTAGCCGGTGAGGAAGGCGGAACGCCGCTCGATGATCTCGTCGAGGCTCTCCGACAGCCGGCGCACGCCCTGCGCGCTGTCATCGGCGGAGCCGGCCAGCGTCTCGAACGCCTTCGGGTCGTGCGCGGCCAGCCGCCCGGCGCGGAACGCCTCGATGTTCTTGTCCACCATCTGGCCGTTGAGGCGAATCGCCTCCTCGATCGAGCGCGCCGAGACCGGGATGCGGCCAAGCTGGTGGGCGAACCCGAGCATGAAGATGTTCGACAAGAGCGCGTCGGCGAACAGGCGCAGCGCGATGTTGCGCGCATCCACCATGTGCACGTTCTTCTCACCCGCCCGCTGCCTGATCGCGCGCTGCAGCCGCTTGGTGGGCAGCGAGAAATCGGCATCGCGGGTGAAGTCGCCGGGCAGCTGCTCGTAGGTGTTGACGACGACCTCCGTCTCGCCCGGCCGGATCGCCGACAGCACCTTCTTGCCGCCGGCAACGACGATGTCGCAGCCAAGCACCAGGTCGGCACCGCCTGCGGCGACGCGGATCGTCGCGATGTCCTGCGGCGTCTGGGCGACGCGCAGGTGCGACATCACGGCGCCGCCCTTCTGCGCCAGCCCCGCCATGTCGATGATGCCGCAGCCCTTGCCCTCGATGTGCGCGGCCATGCCGATCAGTGCGCCGATGGTGACGACACCGGTGCCGCCAACGCCCGTCACGATGATGCTGAACGGCTTGTCGAGCGATGCCA
>JAGRLC010000019.1:0-143 GCA_020441995.1 Rhodobiaceae bacterium | reverse complement strand
CCCTTCAGGCACGAGAAATCCTTGTTGCAGGTCGACTGGTCGATCTGCCGCTTGCGCCCGAACTCGGTGTCCACCGGGGTGATGGCGACACAGTTCGACTGCACGCCGCAGTCGCCGCAGCCCTCGCAGACGAGTTCGTTGAT
>JAGRLC010000109.1 GCA_020441995.1 Rhodobiaceae bacterium | reverse complement strand
GTGCGCGGGCTGGCGCGGTTGATTTCGTCGGCCATCAGCAGCTGGCAGAAAACCGGACCGGGAATAAAGCGGAAAGAACGCTTGCCCTTGCTGTCTTCTTCCAGAACTTCCGAACCGAGAATGTCGGAGGGCATCAGGTCGGGGGTGAACTGGACGCGGCTGGCATCGAGGCCAAGCACGGTTCCCAGCGTTTCGACCAGTTTCGTCTTTGCAAGGCCGGGAACCCCGACCAGCAGTGCGTGTCCGCCGGACAGGATCGTCACGAGCGCTTTCTCGATAACGTCGTCCTGACCGAAGATGACGCTGCCCATTGCTTCGCGGGCGGCGGCAAGGCGGGAGGCAAGCCGGTCGGCCTCGGCAACGATGTCGGCTTGGGCGGGGGCGGTGGATTGATTGTTCTTGCTCATGCCTTGACTATATGCCTCACGAAGCGCGCGCAGGAAGTGGCCGCCGCTCACTTTCGCGCGAAAAAGGTGGCCAATCTGTGATTGAATGTCAGGCAATGGCCCATCAATGGTTCAAGGAGTGATCAAGGCGTCTCATGGCTGAAACGCGCGCGAAACACGCCCAATCCGAAAGCGGTAGCCCGCAAAGCGCGTTTGAACGGCTTATTGCACAGGCCGGCAGCGCAAAAGGACGCGGTCCCGCACCGGTTCATTTGTGGAATCCGGAGTACTGCGGCGAAATGGACATGCGCATCGCCGCCGACGGCACGTGGTTCTACATGGGCACGCCGATTGGCCGGAAACCGCTGGTGAAGCTGTTTTCAACGGTTCTGCGGCGCGATCCGGAGCGATTCGTTCTGGTGACCCCGGTGGAGCGTATCGGGATTGAAGTCGAGGATGCCCCCTTCATTGCCGTTGAGATGGCGGTGAAAGGCAAGGGGCAGGATCAGGTGATCGCCTTCAGGACCAATGTCGACGATGTCGTGGAGGCCGATGCCGAACACCCGCTGCGTTTCGAGGTGGAGGAAGGCACCGGCGGCCTGAAACCCTATGTGCTGGTGCGCGGGGGGCTGGAAGCTCTGGTCAACCGCGCGGTGTTTTACGATCTTGTCGCGCTTGGCGTGGAAGAAGAGCACGAGGGCGTGCGGTCATTCGGCGTCTGGAGCAAGGGGACATTCTTTCCAATGGCACCGGCTGATGAGATCGCGGCGTATCGCTGATGGATGTTTCGACACAGGATCAGCCGGCCACGGCGCTGGATTTCACGATTGAGGGCGTGCGCGCGCGGCTCAAGGCCGGATTGCGCACGCATGCGCCCGACGGCGTGCACGACGATGACCAGGCCCCCGATTGCGGCGACCACGACCTCAATCCCGGTACGCCGCCCGGGTTTCTGGCAAAGTCGAAGCGCCGCGCCGCCGTCATGGTGCCGCTGATCGAGCGCGCCGGCGCGGTCAACGTGATCCTGACGACGCGCACCGAGCACCTGCCCAACCATGCGGGCCAGATCAGCTTTCCCGGCGGCAAGATCGACGACACGGACGATGGCCCGCTGGCCGCCGCGCTGCGCGAGGCGCATGAGGAAATCGGCCTTGACCCGGCAATGGCCGATCCGGCGGGGTATCTCGACCTCTACGAGACCTCGACGGGCTTTCGGATCGTGCCGACGGTTGCGGTCATCGCGCCGGCTTTCATTCCCGTGCCCGAGCCGGGTGAAGTCGCCAACGTGTTCGAGGTGCCGCTGTCTTTCCTGATGGACCCGGCCAACCACCAGCGCGGCTCGCGCGAGTGGCAGGGCAGGCCGCGTTATTTCTACGCCATGCCTTTCGGCGAACATTACATCTGGGGCGCGACGGCGGGTATCATCCGCAATCTCTATAACCGGACCCACCGCGATAGGATGCTTGGTTGATGCTCAGAATCATCGCGATCCAGCTGCTGTTCTTCCTGTTACCGTTTCTCATCTACGGCTTCTGGCTCTATTTTACCCGCCGCGTTGTCAATGCGCCGGAAAACTGGAAGCCGCACATGTTCTGGCTGATGGTCGCGGGCTTCATCATCACGATAGCGGCGTTCATCGCCATGGCGGCATTTTCGGGCGCGCCTCCCGAGGGCGTTTACACGCCTCCGCAAATCAAGGACGGCGTCCTCGTTCCGGGCGAAATCAAGTGATTTTCCCAAGCGGAGAGATTACCGCGCGCTTCGGTGCCGAAGCCGCCGGCCGGGTTGCCGCGCTTCTTGCCGAAGAACCGGGCCGGTCGGTGATGAGAGCGTTCAACACCACGGATGTGGAAACCCGGATTGTTGGCGGTGCGGTGCGCAACGCGCTTGCCGGGCGCGCGGGCTCAGACGTCGACTGCGCCACGACGGCGACGCCCGAGGCGGTCATGAAAATGGCCGCCGATGCGGGCATGCATGCCATTGCGACCGGGATCGATCACGGCACGGTGACGGTGGTCATCGATGGCAAACCGGTCGAACTCACGACGCTGCGCACCGATGTCGAGACGCACGGGCGCCATGCGACGGTCGCCTTCGGGACAGACTGGGACGCGGACGCGGCGCGGCGCGACTTCACCGTCAACGCGCTTTATCTCGACGCGGATGGCGCGGTCCACGACCCCGTTGGCGGGGCAGACGACATCGCCGCACGCCGCATCCGCTTCATCGGTTCCGCGCCGGCGCGGATTGCCGAGGACTATCTGCGTATCCTGCGCTTCTTCCGGTTTCTGGCGAGCTTCGAGGCGGAACCCGATGCGGATGCGCTATCCGCCATCGTTTCGGCCCGGCAGGGCCTGCGGCAGCTTTCGGCGGAACGTGTCCGCAAGGAGTTGCTGGTGCTGCTGGGGGCGGTCAATCCGGTCCCCGCACTGGGCCTGATGCAATCCCATGGCGTGCTGACCGATATCCTCGCCAGCGTGCCGGATGTGCCACGGCTCGAACGCTTTCTGGCCCTTGAGGCCGCGCTCGGGGATGCAGCCGGCCCGGTTCTGCGGCTTGCGGTCCTCGCGATGCATGTATCCGGTGACGCTGAACGGCTACAGGATGCGCTTCGGCTGTCCAACGCGGAGACCGCGCGTATCGGGGCGGCTTTCGACGGTTGGTGGCATTTGAAGCCGGAGGCGGGCGAGGTGGCGCTGAAAGAGGCGATCTACCGGCTCGGGCCCGAGACATTCGCCGACCGGATGAAGATCGCGTGGACGCAGACGCGCCAGGTTGAACCGGACAAGGACTGGCTCGCCGCCATCGCCCTGGCGCAGGTCTGGGAAGCGCCCGTATTCCCGTTGTCGGGCAAGGACCTGATCGCGGTTGGCGCGAAACCGGGGCCTGACCTGGGCAAGGCGCTGGCCCATCTTGAAACGCGCTGGATAGAGAGTGGGTTTACCCTGTCGCGCGAGGATTTGCTCGCAGGCGTCTAACCACGCCGCCGGTTCAGCGCGATCAGCTTTTTCAGGTAGTCCGGCGCGTATATGGCCGTGCTGCGCGGTGTCTTGAGACCGATGCTTCTGGCGAGGCGTCCAACAAAGGCATTGCAGTTGTTGGACAGCATGATGAACTTGCCGGGATTTTTGCTGATGCGCCCGATGGTGCGTTCAACACCGGCAAACGCATTGCGTGTCAGCATGCGCCGATAGCGGACGGAAGGTTTGCCGAGATCGGACTTCTTGTAACCGACCTTGCCGGGCACGCCGATAACCGAGCCGGCGGCGCCGAACGCTCCCATGGAGGCATAGAAGCCCGCCATCCGCACGATGCGCTCCTTGCCGGTGGCGGTGCGCACACCCAACACCACGTAGGAATGGCCGACCGGGCTTCCGCCACGGGCGCGGAGCTCGATGAAATAGGAGCTGGCGTTGGCAATGGATGTGAGGCGCTGGGGCGGATGGACAGGGCCGAAAGCGATGTCGAAGTCGCAGGCTTCGGTTGGCCGGACGAATGCCGCAAGAATAAGCAGAACCAGCAGCAGTGCTTTTGGACAAGGACGCTGGTTGATTGCGCTCATGGCCATTTCACCACCGGCGGCATTGACGAGAGGATCGAGGCGACGTTGCCGCCGGTCTTCAGGCCAAAGATCGTGCCGCGGTCGTAGAGCAGGTTGTATTCCACGTAGCGGCCCCGGCGGATGAGCTGTTCCTCGCGCTGATCTTCCGTCCAGCTTTTCGCGAAATTCGCGCGCACGAGCGGCGGGTAAATGTCGCGGAAGGCGCGCCCGACATCCTGCACGAAGGCAAAGTCGGCGTCCCAGTCTCCCGTATTCACATAGTCGAAGAAGATGCCACCGATGCCGCGTGGTTCGTCGCGGTGAGGGAGATAGAAATACTCGTCGCACCATTTCTTGTAGGCCGCATAGTCGCGGCCATGGGCGGTGCAGGGTTGTTCCATCGCCTTGTGGAAGGCGATCGTGTCGGGGTCGTCCTGCGTGCGCCTTGCATCGAGCACGGGCGTCAGGTCCGCGCCGCCTCCGAACCATTGTTTCGACGTCACCACCATGCGGGTGTTCATGTGCACGGCGGGGACGTTCGGATTGTGCATATGGGCGATCAGCGAGACGCCGGATGCCCAGAAGCGCGGATCTTCGTCCGCGCCGGGAATCTGCTTGGCGAATTCCGGCGCGAAGGTTCCGTGAACCGTCGAGACGTGAACGCCAACCTTTTCAAAGACTCGGCCCTTCATCATCGACATGACGCCGCCGCCGCCCGGCGCGCCGTCGTGATTGGTGCGCTGCCACGGGGTGCGTTCGAAGCGGCCAGCTGGCTGATCCGATTGCGGCAGGCCTTCCGGGCATTCGTCTTCGAGCGCTTCGAAGGCTGCGCATATGCCGTCGCGCAGACTTGCGAACCAAGCGGAAGCGGTTTGTTTGCGGGCGTCGAGATTTTCCATGTCCAAGGTCATGACCTAGCGGTTACGCCAAGCCGCAAGGCTTATCAATGAGAAGCATTGTCGCGCGGACAAGGAAAAGCCGCCCGGCTGGGGGAACCGGGCGGCTTGGGGGTCGTGTGGGGGTACGGGGCGTCGTACGGGGATATAACGGTTCAGGCGGCTTCGGGTTCCGGCCCGCCGCCATTTTTTCTGGCGGACATGAAATCCTCGAATTCGGCCTTGTCCTTGGCCATGCGCAACTTGCCCAGGAATTCCTTGAAGGCTTCCTGCTCTTCCTCGAGGCGGCGGATCGTCTCCGCCTTGTACTCGTCGAAGGCCGCGTTACCGCTCGAGCGCATGGTGTTGCCCATGCGGCGCCAGCGTTCGCCTTTGTGTTTTCCGCACTTCATGCGTCCACTCCATATAAGAAAGAACAGCAGGGCGAGGCCAACCGGCCAAAAGAGGATGAAGCCGAGGATCATGGCGGCGATCCAGGCACCCCTGCCGTAAGAGTCCATTTTTGCCACTAGGTCAGTCATGTTCGGTCCCCGGTGTTAATGTTATTAACATTCACATAGGTGGGTAATCCGGGCCGGGTTGTCAAGAATGGGGGTGAGAAATTTTCGCTTGGAAGCGTTGGCTGCCTGGCTTTTGGTTTTCGCAATTGCGGACGGAAAACCGCTTCGCACTTTTCCTGGAATTGCTTCTACGGCTCGTGGCCGAGACCGGACAGATAGATCAGCAATCCGGCTTCCAGCAGATCCTCCGGTGGCACAGGGAGCGGTCGCCTGCCGGCATCGCCACGGGCGAAGAGCGAGGCGATGCCGTGCGCCATGGACCAGATATGCAGCGCCATCATGCGGGCCGGGGCGCGTTTGTCGGCCGGCAGAATGGCATAAATCCGCTCGCTGGCGTCCTGCAGAACGGCGTAGGCGCGGTCCGCTTGCGCGCTCAAAGCGCTATCGGAACCCGGCGAAACGCTCGATTCGAACATGGCCGCGTAGAGTGCGGGTTCATTGCGCGCGAAAGCGAGATAGGCATGGCCGACGCGCTCGAGGGCCTTGACGGGGTCCGGCGCGCCGTCATGCCAGGCTTTTTCAAGCGCGTCGGCAAATTTGGCATAGCCTTCACCGGCCACGGCGGCCATCAAGGCTTCGCGGTCCTTGAAGTGGCGATAGGGGGCGGCTGCGCTGACACCCGCCATGCGGGCGGCTTCGGCCAGCGTGACGCCTTCGGAACCGCGCTCGCCGATCAGCGACAGCGCGGCCTGCACCAGCGCTTCGCGCAGGTTGCCGTGGTGATAGCCGCGTTTGCCGCGCCGGTGATGGGACCAGTTCATGTGAAAGGCACTTACATCAATCGCTCGCTCAGGGCGAGGGGAACATGCCGGTCTGCCGCAGCGCTTCGCCGGTGACGATTGCCGCCGCCATGGCAATATTCAGGCTGCGCATGCCCGGCGACATGGGAATTGTCACCGAGGCATCGACGGCTTCATGAACCTCGCCGGGGACACCTGCGCTTTCGCGCCCCAGAAGCAGCGTGTCGTCTTGCCGGAACGCAAAAGCGGTGTGGGGCAGGCTGGCCTTGGTGGTCAGCAGCACGACACGGCGCCCGGTATTGCGCGCTTCATCCATGAAACCCGTGAAATCCGCGTGTCGCGTCATGTCGACATGTTCGAGGTAGTCCATGCCGGCGCGTTTCAGGCTCGCATGCGACAGCGGGAAGCCGCATGGATCGATGATGTCCACAGGCAATGACAGACACGCGCCGAGGCGCAGGATGGTGCCGGCGTTTTGGGGGATGTCGGGCTGATAAAGGGCGATTCGCATGAGACGCCATAATTATCCGGAAACGATGCGATGGCTGCCGGAAATGCCAAGCTGTTTTTCCGTAAACCGCAACCAGAGGCCCGGGAAGGGTTCAGACTGGCATGCCAGACCGCGACAAACTGCCTGAGGGAGGCATGCGATACTGGACAAGGCGCGCGCGGGATGCAAGAAAGCCGCCGGGGACACCGGGGTTTTGCGCCCGCGGTTTGCTTCGGCACGAACCGGAGCGGTTGGCTGACAGGGGTAAACGGCACTTGCCGCCCGATCGAATTTCAGAAAACTTGTCCCTTTAAAGGAATTGTCAGGGTTTGCGGCCAAGCCGCCGCACCAGGAAGGATCGACGTACCGTGGCAACGAGTGACATGAGCGAACCGACCCGCCGGGACTTTCTCTTTATTGCAACAGGCGCAGTGGGCGCCGTCGGCACCGCTGCGGCCGTCTGGCCGTTTGTCGACCAGATGAACCCGGACGCTGGCGTCCAGGCATTGGCCTCCATCGAGGTCAATCTCGGCGCCATTGCGGAAGGTTCGGCGATCACGGTGCTGTGGCGCGGCAAGCCGGTGTTCATCCGGCATCGCACGCAGAAGGAAATCGAGGAAGCCCGCGCTGTTCCGGTTGACGAACTCCCGGACCAGAATGCCGAGAACGCAAATCTGCCGGCCGGCTCTCCCGCGACCGACGAGAACCGGGCCGAAAAGCCCGAGTGGCTCATCATGGTTGGCGTGTGTACGCACCTGGGCTGTGTGCCGCTTGGCCAGCAGGGTGATTTCGGCGGCTGGTTCTGCCCGTGCCACGGTTCGCACTACGACACCGCCGGGCGCATCCGCAAAGGGCCCGCTCCGCGCAACCTCGACGTGCCGGAGTACACCTTCATCAACGACACGACGATCCGCGTCGGCTGATTTGCCAGGGAGCCTGAACGACCATGGCCGGTAACACGACCTATCATTACAAGAACCCGGTGGTACGCTGGTTTGACAGCCGCCTGCCGCTCGTCTCGCTGGTTCGCGCGCAGCTTTACGATTTCCCGACCCCGAAGAACCTGAACTACTTCTGGACCTTCGGTGGTATCGCGGCGATCTGCCTTGTTGTGCAGCTCGTGTCGGGCATCGTTTTGGCGATGCACTACACGCCGCATGTCGACATGGCGTTCAACAGCGTCGAGCACATCATGCGCGATGTGAACTACGGCTGGTTCCTGCGCTACCTGCACGCCAACGGCGCCTCGTTCTTCTTCATTGCCGTCTACATCCACATTTTCCGCGGTCTCTACTACGGCTCCTACAAGGCGCCCCGCGAAATCCTCTGGATGCTTGGTGTGCTGATCCTGCTGGCCATGATGGCGACTGCCTTCATGGGCTACGTGCTTCCCT
>JAGRLC010000108.1 GCA_020441995.1 Rhodobiaceae bacterium | reverse complement strand
GCGAGGCCATTTCCTGGCACGTGCTGGAAGTGCTGAAGAAGAAGGGCGCGCTGAAATCCGCCGGTGTTCAGCGGGTCGTCTTCAACGCCATCACCAAATCAGCCGTGCTGGACGCCATGGAGCATCCCCGCGAGATCGATGCATCCCTCGTCGATGCCTATCTCGCCCGCCGCGCACTCGACTATCTCGTCGGCTTCACCCTTTCGCCGGTTCTATGGCGCAAGCTGCCCGGCGCGCGTTCCGCCGGCCGCGTGCAGTCGGTCGCGCTGCGGCTCGTCTGCGACCGCGAAGCCGAGATCGAGGCCTTTCGTTCGCAGGAATACTGGAACGTCGTCGCCAAGCTGAAGGCTTCGGGTGGCGAGAGCTTCGATGCCCGCCTCGTTTCCGTCGCCGGCGGCAAGCTCGACAAACTGGACATCGGCAACGAAAAGGACGCTCACGCAATCCGTGACGATCTCGACGGCGCGTCCTTTACCGTCGACAGCGTCGAGAGCAAGCCGGTCAAGCGCAATCCTTACCCGCCGTTCACGACATCGACCCTGCAGCAGGAGGCTTCGCGCAAACTGGGGTTTTCCTCCGCGCGCACCATGCAGACGGCGCAGAAACTCTATGAGGGTGTCGCCATCGACGGCGAGACGCAGGGCCTCATCACCTATATGCGTACCGACGGCGTGCAGATGGCGCCGGAAGCGATTGCCGCCGTCCGCGACGTGATCGGCAAGCGCTACGGCGACAAATATCTCCCCTCCTCGCCGCGCATGTACAAGACCAAGGCGAAAAACGCCCAAGAAGCGCACGAGGCGATCCGCCCGACCGATGTGTCCCGCCATCCCGACAGCGTCCGCAAGGTGCTCGATCCGGACATGGCAAAGCTCTACGAACTGATCTGGATGCGCGCCGTTGCGAGCCAGATGCAGGCCGCCGAGATGGAGCGCACCACCGTGGAGATCACCGCGAATGGCGCCAAATCTTATGGCCTGCGCGCAACCGGCACAGTGATGCGGTTTGACGGCTTCCTGACGCTTTACATCGAAGGCCGCGACGACGCTGACGACGATGACGAGTCCCGCCGCCTGCCGCCGCTCTCGACCGGCGACAAACCTTCGAAGGACTCCATCGAAGCGACCCAGCACTTCACCGAACCGCCGCCGCGCTACACCGAAGCATCCCTCATCAAGCGGATGGAAGAGCTCGGCATCGGCCGCCCCTCGACCTACACGGCAACGCTTCAGGTCCTGCAGGACCGCGACTACGTCACCCTCGACAAGAAGCGCATGGTGCCCCAGGACAAGGGGCGCCTCGTTATCGCGTTCCTCGAAAGCTTCTTCGAGCGCTACGTGCAGTACGATTTCACCGCAGCGCTGGAAGAGCAGCTCGACAGCATTTCCGCCGGCGAGATCGACTGGAAAACGGTCCTGAAGCAGTTCTGGAAAGACTTCTCCGCCCACGTCGAGGGCATCCGCGAATTGCGCGTCGCCCAGGTCATCGACGCGCTGAACGAGATACTCGGCGAGCATCTGTTCCCGCCCAAGGCGGATGGCGCCGACCCGCGCAAATGCCCCAACTGCGAAGACGGCCAGTTGAGCCTGAAGATCGGCAAGTTCGGCTCTTTTATCGGCTGCTCGAATTATCCCGACTGCCGCTATACCAGCCAGATCGGTGCCGCCGAGGGCGATAACCAGCAGCTTGGCGAAGACGGCATCCGCGAGCTTGGCGAAGACCCCGAGACCGGCCTGATGGTCACCGCGCGCTCCGGCCGCTTCGGCCCCTTCGTCCAGTTGGGCGAAGCCGAGGGCAAGGAAAAGCCGAAACGCGCCTCGATCCCGAAGGATTTCGACGCCACCACCATCGAGTTGGAAAAGGCGCTGGAACTGCTGCGCCTGCCGCGCGAGGTCGGAGCCGATCCGGAAAGCGGCGAGATGATTTACGCCGGCATCGGGCGCTACGGTCCCTTCGTCAACAAGGGGCGCATCTACGCCAACCTGGAATCGGTCGGCGAAGTCTTCACCGTCGGCCTCAACCGCGCGGTCACGCTGATCGCGGAAAAGGAGGCCAAGCGCGGCGGTGGACGCAACGGCACACCGGGCAAGCCGCTTGGCGATCATGCCGATCTCGGGGCCATCGAGCTGAAGGCCGGGCGCTACGGCCCCTATGTCACCAACGGCAAGATCAACGCGACGATCCCGCGCGGCACCGACCCCGAATCGATCGACCTTGAGAAAGCCGCAGCCCTGATCTCGGCGAAAGCCGAATCCGGTGGCGGCAAGGGAAAGCGCAAGGGCGGAAAACGCCCTGGCGCGAAATAGCGTAACGCCTTGGCCCGCCGCCCCTCGCCCAAGAAAGCAAAGGCCCGCAAGGACCCGCATCTGCCCTCGCGTGAGGAAATTCTCGCCTTTGTCTCCGCGCATCCGGAAAAGGCGACCAAGCGCGACATCGCCAAGCAGTTCAAGATCAAGGGTGCGGCGCGCATCGGCCTGAAACGCATGCTCGCCGAACTGATCGACGACGGGCTGGTCGAGCGCGGCGGGCGCAAGAAACTGCACACGCCCGGCTCCCTGCCCCCGGTCGTTGTTGCCGACATCACCGGACGCGACGACGATGGCGAACTGATCGCCACGCTGACGGAACGCGGCCCAAGCGACGAGGATGACGAGAACGCTCCCGTTGCCGCCGGCCCGCGCATCCTCGTCATGCCGACGAAGCGCAAGCCCGCACCCGGCGTTGGAGACCGTGTTCTCTTGCGCGTCGATGACGAGGAACGCGAGAACGCCGGCCCCGGCGCCACCGTCACCGCCCATGTCATCCGCGTGTTGGACAAGCCGAGCGCCCGCATCCTCGGCATCTACCGCGAGATTACAGACGGTTCGGGCCGCATCGAGCCGGTGGACAAGAAGAATCGCAAGGAATGGGCGGTCCACCACAGCGATTCAAAAGACGCGCGCGAAGGCGAACTGGTCGCCGTCGAGCCGCTGAAATCGCGCAAACGCCTTGGCCTGCCGCAGGCCCGCGTCATCGAGCGCATCGGTTCGATGGCCGATGAAAACGCTGTCAGCCGCATTGCGGTTGAGACACACGGCATCCCGCTCGACTTTCCTCGCGCGGCCATCGAGGAAGCCGAATCCGTCAAGGCGAAGACCGGCGTTTCCGGCCTTGAGGACATGCGCAAGGTGCCCTTCGTCACCATCGATCCGGCGGATGCGCGCGACCATGACGATGCGGTTTTCGCCGAAGCCGACGACGATCCGAAGAACCCCGGCGGCCATATCGTCTGGGTCGCGATTGCCGATGTGTCGCGCTACGTGACGCCGGGCAGCGCACTGGACAAGGCCGCCCGCGAACGCGGAAACTCGGTCTACTTCCCCGGCCGCGTCGTGCCGATGCTGCCTGAACGGCTGTCCAACGATCTCTGCTCGCTGCGTGAGAAGGAAGACCGCCCGGCGCTGGCCGTGCGCATGGTCTATGACGCCGGCGGCGTGAAAACGGACCACCGCTTTGCCCGCATCATGATGAAGTCAGCCGCCAAGCTGCGCTACGAAACGGCGCAGGCAGCCATTGACGGACGCCCGAACCCGAAGGGTGACGACACCGATACCGGGCCGTTGCTCGAGCCTGTCCTGAAGCCCCTCTGGGCGGCGTGGAAAACGCTGCTGAAAGCGCAGGAGAAGCGCGCTCCGCTGGACCTTGATCTCCCCGAACGCAAGCTGGTGCTCGACAAGGCCGGCAAGGTCGCCCGGGTCATCGTGCCGGAACGGCTGGAGGCGCACCGTCTCGTCGAGACATTCATGATCGCAGCGAATGTCGCCGCGGCCGAAACGCTGGAAAAGGCGCAGGTTCCCCTCGTCTACCGCGCCCACGACGCGCCATCGCAGGAGAAGCTCGCCGCACTGGGCGAGTTCCTGCGCACCATCGACATTTCGCTTGCCAAGGGACAGACGATCCAGCCGCGCCAGTTCAACCAGATCCTGGCCAAGGTCGCGGACACGCCCAACGCAGGCCTCGTCAACGAAGTGATCCTGCGCAGCCAGGCACAAGCCGAATACACGCCGGAGAACTACGGCCACTTCGGCCTCAACCTGCGCCGCTACGCTCATTTCACATCGCCGATCCGCCGCTATGCCGACCTGATCGTGCATCGCGCCCTCGTTGCGGCGCTGAAACTCGGCGAAGGCGGTTTCCTGTACGAACCCGAAGACCTGGCGGAAACGTCGGCGCACATCTCCATGACCGAGCGCCGCGCCATGGCGGCCGAGCGAGAGACGGTCGACCGCCTCATCGCGCATTTCCTCGCCGACCGCGTCGGCACCCGCTTTCCCGGACGCATCGCCGGCGTAACCCGGTCAGGCATGTTCGTGAAACTCAACGACACCGGTGCCGACGGGTACATTCCGGCAGCCTCCATCGACGGAAACTACTGGCGCTATGACGAAACCGGCCAGCAACTCGTCAGCGACCAGACCGGTGAGGCATTCCGTCTAGGTGACGATGTCGAGGTCCGGCTGATAGAAGCGGTTCCAGTCGCCGGCATGCTGCGCTTTGAGATTCTCTCCGATGGCCGCAAACTGCCTGCTTCAGAACGCAAGAAACTCCGCGAACGCACCAAGAATGCGCCGCGCGGCAATACGCGCCGCCGCGCCGCCGTCCGCCGCCGCAGATAGGATTTTTGATGACGATTGAATATTCCGGCAGTCCCGATCAAACCGCATTGCCCGCCCGCGATGTGTGGCAGTCCATCCGCCGTGGGTTCGCGCTGAAGTGTCCCAACTGCGGCATCGGAAAGATGTTCAGAGCCTATCTGAAGGTGAACGACGCCTGCCCGCACTGCGGCGAGGAACTGCACCACCAGCGTGCCGACGATGCCCCGCCCTACTTCACCATCTTCATTGTCGGCCATATCGTGGTGCCGATGGTGCTGTGGGTCGAGATAGCGTTCTATCCGCCGGTCTGGGTGCACATGGCGCTGTGGCTGCCGCTTGCGACCATCCTGTCGCTGACGTTGCTGCCGCCGATCAAGGCCGCGCTGATCGGCTGGCAGTGGGCGCTCCGGATGCACGGTTTCGGAGGAGAAGAGGAAGCCCTCTGATGACCGACCTCGCGCAACGTCTGACGAAAGCGGAACGCGAACAGCGCTGGAAAAACCAGCGGCCCAAGGATGCCGCCACCGTCATCATGCTCGACCGCAGCGAAGACGAGCCGCGTGTCCTGATGGGCCGCAGGCATGACCGCCACGTCTTTCTGCCCGGCATGTACGTCTTTCCCGGTGGACGTGTCGACCGGACCGACGGTTACATTCCCGCCGCCGCCGAACTCGAGCCCGCCGTGCAATCACGCCTGCTGACGGCCATGAAACAGGGTAAGAGCGCACACCGTACCCGCGCGCTCGCCCTTGCCGCGATCCGTGAGGTCTTCGAGGAAACCGGTATCGCCATCGGCAAGCCGCATGAAGGCAAACCGCCGAAAACGACGGACTGGTCCGACTTCTTCAGCCACGGCCTCGCGCCTGATTTGTCGGTGCTGCGATTCGTTGCCCGCGCCATCACACCGCCACGGCGCCCTCGCCGCTTCGACACGCGCTTCTTCGCCATCGACATGACCGAGACGGGTCACTCCACGGATGCGCTCATGCGGCCATCCGAGGAACTGGAAAAACTGGTCTGGATGCCGGTCTCCAAGACGTCCGAACTGGAACTGCCAACGATCACCTCGGTTGTGCTGGAAGAACTTTCCACGCGCCTTGCCGACGACCCCGGCCTGAGCCGGGACATTCCCGTTCCCTATTATCACTGGGTGCGCGGACGTTTCATTCGCGAGACCGTCTGAGGCAAGGCGCAGCTCCGGCATTTCAGCAATGCCCGATTATCGTATCCCCGTGACAGATTTGGCGCTAAAGAGCGCCCATGACCACACTGTTCGGAAAAGGGCTGCGCAAGTCCATAGCCTCCTTCGGCGATCCACGCGCCCTCGCCGCCGCGATTGCATGCATCACCATTTCCGGGTTCAGCATCTCGCTGTCTTTCCCGCTGCTGTCGCTTGTGATGGAGTCGCGCGGCGAAACCGAAACGCTGATCGGTCTGAATACGGCAACGGCCGGATTCGCTGCCCTGTTCGCGGCTCCCTTCGCAGCCCCGCTTGCCGGACGCCTCGGCGCAACGCCGCTTCTGATCACCGCGATCCTCACCTGCGCGATCTGCCTGATGCTGCTGCCGTTCACGCCAACCTGGGCGTGGTTCCCGATCCGCTTTGTCTTCACGATGGCTGCAACCTTCACGTTCGTCATTGCGGAATTCTGGATCAATTCCTCCGCTGACGAATCGCGGCGCGGCGTCATCATGGGTGTCTATGCCTCGATGCTTTCCGCCGGCTTTGCAGCCGGTCCGGCCGTGCTTGCCATAACGGGTTCTGACGGCATCGCTCCGTTCATTGTGGGCATCGCGGCATTCGTCCTTTCCACCATTCCGGTCTGGATAGCGCGCGACGTGGCGCCTGCCGTTCACGATGCGCCGACGCAGAAGTTCATCGCCTTCCTTTGGATTGCGCCTGCGGCGACGCTGGCCGCATTCGTCTTCGGAGCGGTCGAGCAGACCAGCTTCGCCTTCCTTGCGCTGTTTGGATTGCGCAGCGGCCTTGCCGAATATCAGTCCGCGCTGCTGCTGACGATGATGGGCATCGGCAACCTCATGTTCCAGATCCCGCTCGGATTGCTCGCCGACCGCTACAATCGCGCACTGCTGCTGTTTGGATGCAGCCTCGTCGGCGTCGCGGGCATGATCGCCCTGCCCATCGCAATTGCAGCGCCCCTGGTTGCCTACGCGGTCGTTGTTGTTTGGGGTGGCATCACGGGCGGGCTCTACACCATCGGCCTGACGCACCTGGGATCGCGCTTCCGCGGCATCGACCTGGCGAGCGCCAATGCGATGTTCGTGATGATGTATGCGCTTGGCATGATCGTCGGGCCGGCCATTGGCGGTGTATCCATGCAGACATATGGGCCCAAGGGGCTGGCATGGTTCCTGGCGGCGCTCTTTGCAGGCTATGCGGTTATCGCGGCCTGGCGCGGCGTCACCCGGCCGACAAAACCCGCCGCATGATCGGCCGCGTGTCGGAACGCCGCGCAACCTCCTCGAACCCGGCTTTGCGGAAGGCATCCGCCAGCCCGACCCAGGCGTAGGCTGAGGGATAGTCCTTGCGGCCCGGATCGACGGGATAGCCTTCCAGAATAGCCCCGCCCTGCCCGGCAACGAAGTCCGCCGCAGCCTCGAGCAGTTTGACGGTCATGCCGGTGCGCCGATGCGACTTTGCGATAAAGAAGCAGGTGATCGACCAGACGTCAGCGTCATCCACAGGCTTGAGCACGCGCGAAGTCTCCAGCCGGGGAAAAGCGCTGCGCGGCGCGAGCGAACACCAGCCGACCGGCGTTTCATCGTCATAAGCGAGCAATCCGGGCGGGATCGAACCATCGAAGGCCGCCCGCATGCCCTGCCTGCGCCCCTCGGGGCCGGCAGTGTCGTAATCCTTGGCCCTGAGGCGCCACAGCATGCACCAGCACCCGCCGGGACCGCCCTTTGGACCCATCAACATTGAGAAATCCTCAAAACGCGCACCGCTCGCCCGCTCTATCCGCAGTTTCGCCAATCCCGTCTTGCCCTCTATGCTTTATTTGCGTGCAGCCGCCACGCCAGCCCTGCGCGCATGCCTTGACTTTTTCCCGCGCATCACGCTATTTCCGCCATTAATGCGCTGCGAGCAATCGCGGCGCGCTTTCTTTTTCAATACGCCAGCCGCATTGAACCTGCCCAAATGGCAGCCGCGCGGTCGAGCGAACGCAGGGCAAGACGATGGCCAAGGCAACCACGATCAAAATCCGTCTCGTGTCGAGCGCCGACACCGGGCATTTCTACGTCACCAAGAAGAACTCGCGCACCATGACCGAAAAGATGGTCAAGAAGAAGTACGACCCGGTTGCGCGCAAGCACGTGGAATACCGCGAGGCGAAGATCAAGTAGCCTGCCGCGAACACGCGTTTCTCAGACAAAAAGCCGCTGACGCCCGTCAGCGGCTTTTTTCATGCCGCCACGGGAAAGCAGCCATGCGGGAAACCCCTTCCCCCTGATGGTTCCCGCGCATAATCTCCCGTTTGCCTTTCCATGTGCGGCTAGGGTTCCGTTGCTCCAGGCGAGCAAGCTGGACCAAGCGCCGTCATGAGCCGGATACGGCAGACACCCGAGGACGAGAATACCAGAGGGGATGGAAAAGGCGTGCTGAAACACGTCTGAATTCCAACTCCCGAGGTTACATATGACATATCTTGGACTGGCCCTCGTCCTCGCCGCCGCCGTCTGCCACGCAACCTGGAATTTCTTCGTCAAGCGGATCAATGGCGGGCCGGAACTGATCTGGCTCTTCTCGATCATCTCAACCGCGCTTTACCTGCCCTTGGCGGCCTGCATCCTCTTCAGCGAACATGCCGCGCTTGGACTTGTGCATCTGGGCTTCATCGCCGGTAGCGCCACTCTTCATCTGGGCTACTTCCTGCTGCTCCAGACCGGCTACAGGAAAGGCGACCTTTCGCTGGTCTATCCCACCGCGCGCGCGACAGGCCCGATCATTTCAACCGCGCTTGCCGTGATGCTTCTTGGCGAAACGCTCAATCCACAAATGGCCGCGGGCGCGGCCAT
The DNA here is from genome assembly GCA_020441995.1 of Rhodobiaceae bacterium. Lineage (GTDB taxonomy): Bacteria > Pseudomonadota > Alphaproteobacteria > Rhizobiales > Tepidamorphaceae > JACKJK01. Next base: position 10,514 of record JAGRLC010000108.1, on the reverse strand, counting down.
CATCATCCTTGGTGTCTTCTTCCTGACCGGGGGCATCCGCCGAAGCGCGGCGGGCAGCACGGCTTCGCTTCTCTTCGGTCTGGCAGCCGGACTGCTGATCGGCAGCTACACCGCATGGGATGCCTACGCAGTCTCCAGCCTGCTCATCCCGCCGCTGCTGCTGGACTATGCATCATCCTTCGGGCGTTCGATTCTGCTGGCACCCGTCGCCATGCGCAAACGCGATCTCGTCCGCAGGCACTGGCAGGAGCACCGCTCCGGCGTGATCGCCATCGCGGTGTTCAATCCGCTCGCCTACATCCTGGTGCTCTATGCCCTCACCTTCACGCCGGTCGCCTATGTGGCGCCACTGCGTGAGGTCAGCGTGCTTCTGACGGTGCTTGCCGGCAGCCTGCTGCTGGGGGAAGGAAAGATCGCGCAGAGGTTGGGCTGGGCCGCCGTCATTCTGGCAGGCATGACAATTCTGGTGGCCGCCTGATCGAGGCGGCCCTGACTGCAAACGTCTTTGAGGAAAGTAGTGGCCGGTTCGAAATCGGTGTTAACGAGGAGGCCACTCCACCGACCCGAACCGGCCTTAACCCCACGGACCCAGGAGATGCGGCGGACCTGAAACTCCATGGGGGTCATTGCTGCATCTTCTCTCCCTCTGGGGACAAAAGAAAGCAGCAAGCACCGGAACACTATCCGCGTACTTAATAGAATCAACTGATTTTACATTAAAATGCGGCCAATTCGCACCGCAGAGTAAATCGATAAGGTTAGCGCAGAGGCTTAACGCGCATCTTTAGCCTGGAAGGCAGCTCAACCTGCGGTCTGTTTATGCGGCCTGCGCACTAACCCTGTTACGGCCTGTGTGCTTGGCATTATAGAGCGCCTCATCAGCCCGTTTCATGAGCAATTCGGCGGTATCCGAACCTGCGGCTAGGGTCGATGCGCCAATGCTGACAGTGACATCGATCGCCCGCGTACCACCATTGATTGGAAACGGATCGCCTGCAACCGTAGCGCGTATTCTCTCACCCACACGCACCGCAACGCCAATGTCGGTTTCCGGCATCACAATGACGAATTCCTCGCCGCCCATGCGGCAGGCAAGGTCGAGACCACGCACCGCCTTGCGCACGCGGCGGGCAAACTCCTTCAAGACTTCGTCGCCGGCATCGTGCCCGTAAGTGTCGTTGACGGCCTTGAAGTGATCGATATCGAGCACAAGCAGCGATAGCGGGCGGCGCTTTTCCTGCGCCTTCTCCACCAGCGTCTGCAGATGGCTTTCCATATAGCGGCGGTTGTGCAGCCCCGTGAGACTGTCGGTCACGGCCATGGTCACCGACATCTGCACATTGTCGCGAAGCCGCTCGGCATAGCGCCGGCGCTTGATCTGGGTGACAACGCGCGCAACCAGTTCGTTGGGGTCGACAGGCCGCGTGATGTAGTCGTTGACGCCGAGATCGAGCCCGCGCATCAGCCGGGCATTGTCATCGGGATCAACGACAATCAGAACGGGAACGTTGCGCGTGCGCTCAAGCGAGCGCAACTGGGAACAAAGCCTGAGACCATCGAAGTTCTCCAGCGCAAGACTGACAATGATGAGGTCGTAATTCTCGTCAGCGGCGCGGAACAGCGCCTCCTGCGGCTGCGTTTCAATCTGGATGGAATTGTTGCGCGACAGGATCCTTTTGAACCGGTCATAGGAACTCAGGCGGTCATCGACAATCAGGATGCGGCCGTTCTCGCCCGACACCTTGGCGGCTTCCGCGAAGGGGTCCTCGATGCCCAGATCGCGGCTTGTCTCGGCGCGCATCCGAAGCTCGTCGGTCAGCATCTTCAGGCGGACAAGGCTCTTCACCCGCGTGATCAGGGCGATATCGCTGACCGGCTTGGTCAGAAAATCGTCGGCTCCGCTTTCCAGCCCCTTCACGCGGTCGCTCGGCTGATCGAGTGCTGTGACCATGACGACGGGGATATGGTGCGTTCGCGGGTTGGCTTTCAGGCGCTTGCAGACCTCGAAGCCGTCCATTTCCGGCATCATGACGTCGAGCAGAACGATGTCGCACTGCTCCTCGTCGCAGATGCGCAGCGCTTCCGCGCCGGATGTCGCGCCGCGCACGTCGAAATATTCCTGCGAAAGCCGCGCCTGCAGCAGCTTCACGTTTGCCGGAATATCGTCGACTACAAGAACGCGCGCCGTCATGGGCCAACTCTCAACGCTACTCTACTCCACACGGGAACGCAGGCCTGTCAGGCCGCTCCCACGAAATGCTTTACCGTCTCGATGAACTTGCCCACCGAGATAGGCTTGGAGATGTAGGCTTCGCAGCCGCCTTCGCGGATGCGCTCCTCATCCCCTTTCATCGCAAATGCCGTTACCGCGATGACAGGGATGTGCTGCAACTCGTCATCGTCTTTCAGCCATGCCGTAACATCGAGGCCGGAAACCTCCGGCAACTGGATATCCATCAGGATCAGATCGGGCTTCTCGCCGCGCGCCAGTTCAACCGCCTGGCGCCCATCGCGGGTGCCGACAACATCGAAACCGTTCGCTTTCAACAGATCGTGGAAGAGCTTCATGTTGAGCTCGTTGTCCTCCACGATCATGATCTTCTTGGCCATGCTAACCCAACACCCCCGCCGCCGTTCCGCGACATTTTCACGGCAACAACGCGGGATTTCCCCGAAACAGCAATTGCTGACCGGATATCTTGCACCGGCCATCCCCCGAATTCATCATGACCTTAACTGTCAAAACTTACGGATTGGCAAATGATACCCCACAAACAGGCTTATCCGGCAAATCCCGAGGAAGCCGAAACGCTGGCTATATCCGCGCTCGGCCACATCGCCGCTGATCCGCAGATGCTCGGGCGATTCCTCAACGCAACCGGTCTGGACGCAGCGACGCTGCGCGCCGCTGCCGCAGAACCGGGCTTCATGTCCGCCGTTACCGGGTTTCTCATGAACAACGAACCGGCCCTCCTCGCCTTCACCGCCAATGAAGGTCTGCGTCCCGAAGCCGTATCGCGCGCACACGCGCTGCTGACCTCGAACGAAGCAACGGGTTGGAATGACTGAACGGCTCCTGACCGGCGTCGATCTCGGCGGCACGAAGATTTCCGCTGTGGTCATGGAACCCTCGGGACGCGAGCTGGCGCGTCTGCGGGTGGCAACCCCGCGCGACGATTACGAGGCGACCCTTACCGTTATCAGGGACCTTGTAATCGAGACGGAGCGCGCCGCCGGCCTTGGTCAAGGCGCTGAACCGCACCCGTTCGGCATCGGCACACCGGGCTCAACGATTCCCGCCAGCGGCTTGATTCAGAATGCGAATTCGCTCTGGTTGAATGGCAAGCCTCTGCACCGCGACCTTGAGCGCGTCACAGGACGCCGCGTCGTCATGGCCAATGACGCAAACTGCCTCGCCTTGTCGGAAAGCGCCGATGGCGCAGCCGCCGGCGGTGCCATCGTCTTCGCCGTGATCCTTGGAACCGGCGTCGGTGGCGGGCTGGTCATCGACGGCAAGCTCCTCAACGGCCCGCTCGGCATATCCGGGGAATGGGGGCACAATCCGCTGCCGTGGCCCGGCGAGGATGAAACCCCCGGCCCGCGCTGCTGGTGCGGCCGCCACGGCTGTATCGAAGCCTGGCTGAGCGGCCCCGCGCTATGCGCAGATCACGAAAGGCGCACCGGCACTGTCATGAAAGCCGGCGAGATCGCGGGAGCCGACAGCCCCGCATGCGAAGCAACCATGCAGCGCTACCGCGACCGGCTCGCGCGGGGGCTGGCAAGCGTCATGAACATCATTGATCCGGACACGATCGTGCTGGGCGGCGGCCTGTCGCGGATTGCCGGCCTTGCGGAGGATCTACCCGAACTGATTCTCCCGCATATCTTCTCCGATGCGCCGTCTGCGCGCATAGTGCGCGCCATACATGGCGATGATTCCGGTGTCCGTGGCGCGGCGCGTCTGTGTGCCTGAAGCCGCTGCCGGCTGAGTGCTGAACATGTCCGAACCGGGGAAAGACAGAATAGCGAGCTTGTGCCGCAATTGCGGCGCGACCGGTATGCATGGGCGCTGCTCCTCATGCGGCAGCGCACGCATCGTCGCGCATGAGGAACTGTTCAAGCTCTCGATCGCCCATATCGACTGCGACGCTTTCTTTGCGGCCATCGAAAAACGCGACGACCCGTCCCTGCGCGACAAGCCCGTGATCGTCGGCGGCGGCAAGCGTGGCGTCGTCTCCACCGCCTGCTACGTGGCGCGGCTCAACGGCGTGAAGTCGGCCATGCCGATGTTCAAGGCGCTGGCCGCATGCCCGGACGCTGTGGTGATCAAGCCGAATATCGAGAAATACTCCGCAGTCGGAAAGGAAATCCGCCGGCGCATGTTCGATCTGACGCCACAGGTCGAGCCCCTTTCCATCGACGAGGCCTTCCTCGACCTGACCGGCACCGAGGGCGTACATCACGGCAGTCCGGCCGAAACGCTTTCGCGCTTTGCCCGCGACATCGAAAAAGACATCGGCCTCACCGTTTCCGTTGGCCTCGCCCCCAACAAGTTTCTAGCCAAGATCGCCTCCGACCTCGACAAACCGCGCGGCTTCGCCGTGATCGGCAGGCAGGAAAGCGAGGCTTTCCTGCATGACAAGCCGGTGACCATCATTCCCGGGATCGGACCCGCGATGGCGAAGAAGCTCGCCAGTGAAGGCTACCGCACACTCGCCGATGTCCAGCGCGCCGACCCGTCCACGCTGATAAGGCAACATGGCGAATACGGCCTGCGCCTCTACGAAATGTCGCACGGGCGCGACAACCGCCGCATCGACCCTGAAAGCGAGCGCAAGAGCGTCAGCGCGGAAACCACCTTCAACGAGGACATATCTGACCCCCGCGCGCTGGAAGTGCATCTGTGGCGGCTGTGCGAGAAGGTTTCCGCCCGCATGAAGGCAGCCGGTCTCTCAGGCCTGACGGTGACGCTGAAGCTGAAGACCGCCACCTTTGCCACCCGCACCCGCGCGGCGCGTCTCTCCGACCCCACGCAGCTTGCAGGAAAGCTTTTCGAGGCCGGCAAGCACCTGCTCAGCGCTGAAACAGACGGTACGCGGTTCCGCCTGATCGGTATCGGCCTGTCCGATCTGGGAAATGCGGACGCGGCTGACCCTGCGGACCTTGCCGACCCCGACCTTGGCCGCAAGGTGGGCGCCGAACGCGCCGTTGACCGGGTCCGGGCGAAATTCGGCCGCGACATGGTTCAGCGCGGCCTGAGCTTCTCTCCGGCCCGCAAGGACAAGTGAACGTGGCCTGACCGCCTACTCTTTGGCGCAGTCGTTCTTTTCCGGAAAGCTGAGGGTGCTCAATTTGCCGCGCAGCGAAAACTCGCCGTAATCGAGCAGGATATCGCGCGAGACGCCGTTTTCATAAAGCGTCGAGCTGATCGCATAGACCGGCACTTCCTCGCCGCCCGCGTTTTCGCGCTCCTTCGGATCGCTGCCCTCGCCAGGGAAGTAACTGATCGTAACCGGCCACTTGGCCAGTCCCTTGAGCTTTTCCGCCCCCGAAACCGAAAGTCCCTGCTCGTCGTGCTTGGCGCTGCCGATGACCGCAAAGGTATCGTAAATCTGGGTCCCCGGATCGGCACCCTCATACAGCCGCGCGGACAGGGTGTGCTTGTTTGCGCGGGCAAGCTCGATCAGCCGGTTGAGATGCTGCGTCGGGAACATCACGTCATCGCCGAAACGCACCCGCCCTTCAGCCGGCGACTTGATGGCGATTTGCACACCGGCGCCGGTACGCTCGGCATTGCCATCGGTCTCCTCGGTAAGCTTGGCGTCGTCATAGCGCCGTGTGAGGAAACGGAATGAGGACGCATCCATCGCTTCCCATTGCGCCGTGCGCAAATCGGTCAACAGGGTTGAGCCTTCCGCGCTGCCCGACTGGAAGACATAGCGCGAGTTGGTGGCGATCCCGTCGCAATCCGACGCGATCACTTCAATCACCATGCGCCCCTGGAAGGACGCGATGGTGCCGCTTTCATCGGCCCGGTCCAGGCTGATGTCATAGACAGCGCGGTGCGGCACGAGTTGCGCAGGCGCGGGCATGGCGGCGCCTGCGGCAAGTGCCGCGCCGGCGCAAAGCCCGATGAACCGGCGTGAAATTCGTTCAGACAATGCTGTAGCCTCCCTGAAGCAATGCCCCGTTATCCTTATAATGACGGAATTTTCCGCCATCACCAATGGGAATGGAACAATCTGGTTAGGATGCGCTTGATCACAATGCGGATTCGCTGCAAGTGATGTCGGACATCATCACGGCAAGACAACGGCAGAGAGACCGGCAAGGAGCGTAAACAATGGGCGGACAGATCGAGAAACGTTTGGCGGAGCTTGGCATTTCCCTTCCAGAACCGGTTGCGCCGGTCGCCAACTACGTGCCCTTCGTGATCACGGGCAAGCAGATCTTCGTCTCCGGTCAGGTACCCATCGTCGATGGCAAGCCTTCGTTCATCGGCACGTGCGGATCGACGATCTCAACCGATGACGCGGTGAAGGCCGCACGCACCTGCGCCATCAATCTCATCGCCCAGGCAAAGGCTGCGGCCGGCGGTCTCGACAACATCGCCCGCGTCGTCAAGCTCGTCGGCTTCGTCAGTTCCGCTCCCGATTTCACCGAGCAGCCCAAGGTGATCAACGGTGCATCCGACCTGATGGTTGATGTCTTCGGCGACAAGGGGCGACACGCGCGTTCCGCCGTTGGCGTTGCGGCCCTGCCCCTTGGTGTCAGCGTCGAGGTCGAAGCCATATTCGAACTGGCCTGAGGAAAGCGATGCGTGCCCCCGACTGGATCGGAAAGCTGCCGGTTGCGCATCGCGGCCTGCATGACGTGCTGGCCGGCCGCATCGAAAATACGCTCAGCGCGGTCCGCGCCGCCGTTGACGCGGGCTTCGCCATCGAGATCGACGTGCAGATGAGCGCCGACGGCAAGGTCATGGTCTTCCACGACACCCTGCTCGACCGGCTTACGTCCGAAAAAGGACGCATGGACGCCCGCACCTCGATAGAACTGGGTGGCATCCGCGTCAGCGCGACATCCGACACCATCCCGACGCTGAGCGAAGTGCTCGCCGCGATTGATGGCAAGGTTCCGCTCTACATCGAGCTGAAGCACGAAGGCCCCACGGACTGGGCGCTGGAACGCGCCGTCATCGCCGATCTCGAAAACTACGACGGCCCGGTGGCGGCCATGTCTTTCGAACCCTCCAGCATCGCCGTGCTGCGGCGGCTGGCGCCGGAACTTCCACGCGGCATTGTCAGCGAAGGCTATCACGACACAGCGGAGTGGTCTGGTCTCAACGCCTGGCAGCGTTTCTATTGCCGCCACCTGCTTCACTTCTTCTCCACCCTGCCCCATTTCATTGCCTACAAGGTGCAGGACCTGCCCGCTCCCGCTCCTGTCATGCTCAACACGGTGCTCGCCATGCCGCTGCTGGCATGGACCGTCCATACGAAAGCCGATGTCGAGCGCGCGAAGCTCACCGGGGCGCAGATGATCTTCGAAGGTTTCCGGCCCTGACCGGGCGCATGCCGCGAGGATCGTGTTGCCGGAGACGGAATGACCGATAACGCCCAGCCTGAAACCGGCAGCAAACCCGAGCGCACGCTTTCGGTTGTCCACGCGATCGCCGACATTGGCCGCGAAAACTGGGACAAATGCGCCAACCCCGCCGCTACCGGCGCAGACGGAAAAACGACTCCCGCATCAACACCTTCACCGCGCGATCCTGAATCAGATCGCGAAGGCGTTCATGCGCGTGAATCACTTTCTCAGGGGGATGAATCTTTTTCTCAGGACAATGAATCCCTTTATCAGCAAGAGTCATTCAACCCACTGATTTGTTTTGATTTTTTATCCTCCCTGGAAGACAGCGGCTGCGTTGGCGATCTGGCCGGCTGGTGGCCGCATCACGTGACGCTGCAGGACGGCAGCGGTGCATTCGCGGGCGTCATGCCGTCCTATGTGAAGAACAATTCCTACGGCGAATACATCTTCGATCACGGCTGGGCCGATGCTTACGAGCGCGCCGGCGGCGACTACTACCCGAAGGTTCAGATTGCCGTCCCCTTCTCTCCCGTACCAGGCCGCCGGGTGCTGACGGCAAGCGGCGCGCGCGAAGATTTCGAAGCCCTCGTCTCCGGCGCCATGGCGCTTAACGAAGCCGCCAAGGGCTCCTCGATCCACTGGACGTTCTGCAACCGAGACGAATGGCAGCGCTTCGGCAAGCTCGGACTGCTGCGCCGGACCGACCGGCAGTTCCACTGGTTCAATCGCGGCTATGAAACCTTCGACGACTTCCTCATCGCCCTCGCCTCGCGCAAGCGCAAAACGATCCGCCGCGAGCGCCGCCAGGCCATCGAGAGCGGCATCGAAATCGAATGCGTCACGGGACGAGATCTGACAGAAGCCCATTGGGACGCGTTCTTCTCGTTCTACATGGACACCGGCAGCCGCAAGTGGGGCCGCCCCTATCTCAACCGCACCTTCTTCTCGCTGATCGGCGAGCGCATGGCCGACCGCATACTGCTCATCATGGCGAAGCGCGACGGGCGCTACATTGCCGGCGCGCTCAACCTGATCGGCGACGATGCGCTCTACGGCCGCCACTGGGGCTGTACCGAGCATCATGCCTTCCTGCACTTCGAGCTTTGCTACTACCAGGCGATCGATTGGGCGCTGGCCCACGGCCTGAAGCGGGTCGAGGCCGGCCATCAGGGCGAGCACAAGCTGGCGCGCGGCTATGAGCCCGTGCCGGTCTACTCCGCCCACTTCATCGCAAATCCGGGACTTCGCCGCGCCGTTGCTGACTATCTCGAGCGCGAGCGGATGATGGTCGATCACGAGATCGAGGCGCTCGGCGATTACACACCGTTCAGAAAGGGATAGCCCCCTGCCGCTTGCGATGAGGCAGCCGGCAAGGTCTAATCCCCGCCAACAAGAAACTCGAACCGGAGATGACGATGCCGGAATACGACGATCAGAACGTTTTCGCGAAAATCCTGCGCGGCGAGCTGCCCGCCCACAAGCTCTACGAGGACGACAAGACGCTCGCCATCATGGACATCATGCCGCGCGCGGACGGCCACGTCCTGGTGATTCCGAAGGCGCCGTCCCGCAACATCCGCGACATCGCGATTGCCGACCTGTCAGCCGTTATGGCCACGGCAAAAAAGATTTCGCATGCGGTGATGAAAGCCTTCGAGGCGGACGGCGTCACCGTCCAGCACTTCTGCGAACCCGCCGGCGGACAGGTCGTGTTCCACACTCATGTCCATGTCCTGCCGCGCCACGAAGGCGTCAGCCTGCGTCCGCACACCGGCGAAATGGCCGACAACGACGTGCTGGCCGCCAACGCGGAGAAAATCCGGGCGGCGCTTTAGAGCATACCCTTCGAATGCAGGTCGGGATAACGGCGTATGATCATCATCGATATCATCACCGACTTCATCGGCCACACGACCGCAAAACTGGTTTTGCCGCTACTGACCTTCGGTAAGCTGCGCGTTGCCCCACTCGCCTCGTCGGAAACCGGCTTCAACTGGCTAGGCTGCAAACGGCAAGCGGACGGGACGATCCTTATCGCCAGCGATACTGCAGGCTACATCGGGCTCATTCCCTGGATCCTTGCCCTGATCGTGTTTCTGGCAGTTCGATAGCTCAAACAAAAAAGCCCGCAGCGTTTCCACTGCGGGTTTTGTTTTTGTCCTGAAGGTCGGATCACTCCGCCTTGGCGGGAACCCTCGGCACACTGCCGCCGCCCTTGCGCGGCTTCGGTTTTTCAGCCTTCGCAGCGGGCTTGGCTTTTGCCTTTGTAGCCTTCTTTGCGGGCGCCTTCTTCTTCGGCTTCGCCTTGGGCTTGGCGGGCTTTGCCGGCGGATCGAGATATTCGAATTCGAGCGCGGATTCGCCAGCCGCATTGCGTCCGACGCTGACGCGCACGATGCCGCCATCCTTGAGCTTGCCGAACAGAACCTCGTCGGCCAGCGGCTTCTTGATCTCTTCCTGGATCAGGCGGGCCAGAGGACGCGCACCCATCTGGTCGTCATAGCCGCGATCGGCGATCCACTGGTTCGCCTCCTCGGTCAGCTCGATGGTAACGCCACGGTCGGCGAGCTGCGCCTCAAGCTGAAGCACGAACTTCTCCACCACCATGGAAACGACTTCCGGCGGCAGATTGCCGAAGGCGATCGTCGCATCGAGACGGTTGCGGAATTCCGGCGTGAACATGCGGTTGATCGCCTCGGTGTCCTCGCCCTCGCGCCGCTGGCGATTGAAGCCCATCGGCGGCTTGGCCATATCCGCCGCGCCCGCGTTGGTGGTCATGATCAGCACCACGTTGCGGAAGTCGATCTGCTTGCCATTGTGGTCGGTCAGTTTGCCGTGATCCATGACCTGCAACAGAATGTTGAACAGGTCGGGATGCGCCTTCTCGATTTCGTCGAGCAGCAACACGCAATGCGGATGCTGGT
>JAGRLC010000107.1 GCA_020441995.1 Rhodobiaceae bacterium | reverse complement strand
GGTCGAGCGTACGCTCGATTGTGTCGTAATCCTGACCGGTATGCTTCACGTAGATTTCGTTCAGCCGGCGCTTGATCTTGATGATGTCCTGGGCATGACGCTCGATGTCGGACGCCTGCCCCTGGAAACCGCCGGAAGGTTGGTGAAGCATCACGCGGGCGTTGGGCAGCGCGGCGCGCATGCCCTTTGCGCCGGCGGTCAGCAGCAGCGAGCCCATTGAGGCCGCCTGCCCCGTGCACAATGTCGCCACCGGCGGGCGGATGAACTGCATAGTGTCGTACATCGCAAGCCCGGAAGTGACGACGCCACCCGGCGAGTTGATGTAGACGGAAATTTCCTTCTTCGGGTTTTCCGATTCAAGAAACAGCAATTGCGCCACGAACAGCGACGACATGTGATCCTCGACCGGGCCGGTGACGAACACAATGCGCTCTTTCAGCAGACGGGAATAGATGTCGAATGCGCGCTCACCGCGCGACGTCTGCTCGACGACCATCGGAACGAGGGTGTTCGTGTAATAATCGACTGGGTCTTTCATGTTCGTCCTGTCCTGAACTGGTCCGCCGGCTGGCGAAAGGCAAATGGCGCACACACGCAAACTGGCAAGGGGGCGCCCTGCCCGCGGCTGCGTCCGAACGGTCAACGCATCAAATGCGATTCGTCAACACGCGCATATAGGTCTGCGCGGCCCCTGGTGAACAGCGGGTAAACCCGGACACTGATACAGTGCCCGGGAAAGGTGTTTCTGCGCTGCGGGAAAAGTCCCTGATCAGGACTCTTTCTTCTTGGCCGGGGCCTTCTTCTTGGCGGGCGCCTTCTTGGCGGCAGCCTTTTTGGCCGGCTTCTTCTCGCCGTGATCGTGATCGTGATCGTGGTCGTGGAAAAGCTCTTCGCGGGAAACCGGCTTCTCGGTCACGCTCGCGCGCTCGACGATATAATCGACAACCTTTTCCTCAAACAGCGGCGCACGGATTTCGTTGATTGCGCCCGGCGTCTTCTGGAAGAACTCCCAAACCTGCTGTTCCTGGCCGGGATACTGGCGCACACGCTCGATCAGGGCGCGCTGCAGTTCGTCGTCGCTGACCTCGACACCGGCTTCCTGGCCAATCTCGGCGAGAAGTAGGCCCAGGCGCACGCGGCGCTCGGAGAGTGTACGGTATTCGGTCCTGGCCTCTTCTTCGGTCGTGTCTTCGTCCTCGAAAGTCTTACCCGAACGCTTCAGATCGTCCTCAACCTGCTTCCAGATGGTCTCGAACTCGCGATCGACCAGGCTTTCCGGCAGGTCGAACTTCACCTGCTCGTCAAGCACGTCGAGCAGATCGCGCTTCAGCAGTTCGCGCGAACGCGCGGCGATGTCGCTGTCGATACGCTCGCGCAGCGCTTCCTTCAGCTTGTCGAGCGATTCAACGCCAAGCGATTTCGCGAACTCATCATCGATCTTGGTGTCAGCGGGCGCCGCCACTTCATGCACCGTGACATCGAAGATGACGTCCTTGCCCGCCAGGAAATCAGCCTGGTAGTTTTCCGGGAAAGTGACCTTTACCTCGGTCTTGTCTCCGGGCTTCTTGCCAACCAGTTGCGCCTCGAAACCGGGAATGAAGGTGTTCGATCCGAGCACCAGCTGCGCGCCCTCTTCCGTACCGCCGGAGAATACGCGGCCATCGAGCTTGCCGGAATAATCAAGCGTCACGCGATCGCCGTTCTCGGCGGCGGCACCGGCCTCGCGCGGAGCGAAAGACTGGTTCTGCTCGACAATCTTGCCAAGCGCTTCATCGATATCGGCATCGCTTGCGGAGGTTGTCTTCTTCTCAAGCTTGATCTTCGCGTAGTCGGGCTTGTCGAACTGCGGAATGACCTCGAACTCGAGCGTATAGGCGAGATCGGCCTTGCCGTTCATGACCGCTTCGATCTCGTCCTTGTCTTCGCTGAAATTGATCACCGGCTGCAACGCGGGCTTCTCGCCACGGTCTTCGACGGCCTTCTGCGCCGATTGCTGCACCGATTCCTGAATAATTTCGGCGAGAACCGAGCGCCCGTAAACCTTGCGGAGGTGCTCCGCCGGTACCTTGCCGGGCCTGAAGCCCTTGATACGGGCCTGCTTGCTCATGCTCTGGAGCCGTTCCGACAGTTTCGAATTCAGCGAATCCGCGGGAATAACGACCTTGAGTTCGCGCTTCAGCCCCTCGTTAAGGGTCTCGGTAATCTGCATCGGTTCTCTCTTGGGTTCTTGATCATGGCGCTGGCATAAAATTGCCGCGCACGGCTTTGTCAATTCGTATCCGGTTGATTTGCGGGCCTGGTGCGGGCGGAGGGACTTGAACCCCCACACCTTGCGGCACGAGAACCTAAATCTCGCGTGTCTACCAGTTCCACCACGCCCGCCAATGGGTTAGCTGAGTTGCGTTACACCAACTACTCCAAAATTGCACCTTTTTTACACCGGCTTTTACACCCGTGTTCACGATACAGCCCGCAGGGCCGATCTGCCTTGCTCCAACACCTCGGCCACACCTTTCAGATGCCCCGGCATCAGGTGCGTGTAGCGTTGGGTCGTGGTGATGGACTTGTGTCCCATCCATGTCTGGATGCGTTTCATGTCCACTCCCGAGATCGCCAGCCGGGAAGCACACGTGTGGCGCAACGTGTGGATCACAACGTCGTCCCACCCGATGTGGTTGATAACCCGCTCCCACTGCGTGCGCAATGCCCCTCCCTTCTTCATGTGCGCGAAGGGGCCTGGCGCCTGCGGGTTCTGCGTTTTCATGAAGCGCAGCTCCGCCCGCACCCGCCGTGTCAGATGCAGCGTGCGCGGATGGTCCGCCTTGTTCTTCCAGATCGATACCGTGGCCATGTCCTTGTCGACGTCGCGCCACTGCATCGAAAGAAGCTCGCTTGCCCGGCAGCCCGTATCCAGCGCCGTCACGACGAAAGCGCGCAGATGATCGAAGCCCATCCGCGTGATCACGCCAAGCAGGATGTCCTCCTCCTCGTCGCTCAAGAACCGGATGCGCCCGCCACCCTCTTTATAGTGCGGCAAAACCGGGCGCTTCGCGATCGCCCCCATCGCCTCGGCCTCCTTCAGCGCCGTGTTCAAAAACGACAGCTTGCGGTTCAGCGTCGCCGGAGAATTGCCCTGGTCGATGCAGTCCTCGATGTAATCGTTGATGCGGGCTCGGCCGATCTCTTTCACCGGCGTCCCGGCGCCGAAATAGGTTTTCGCAGCTCTAAGCTTGTATTTCAGGTTACCGGCGGAGCGCTCCAGCCGCGACCAGTGCAGCTTCCAGACACGGTCGAGCAGACAGCCCCAGCTCAGGCCCGCGCCGCCGCCGCGTTCCGTGGCCTGAGGGTCCGGTACACCCTCGCCGCGCTTCAGCGCCGCGCGCGCTTTCAGCTCCCACGCCCTCGCCTCGTCCCTGTCATCGAAGGTCGCGTTGTAACGCGCACCCTTGAACATGAACTCCGCGCGCCATGACGTTTCGCCGCGTTGAATGACAGACATGGGGCCTTTCTCCTCTTGAAGGCGCTTACTCTTAGCGGCTTGCCCCGGTGCCGCCGAGCCAGGCCCTATTCCTTTTCCAGCGCCCGTTTCATGCGCTCCCATATCCGCCGCCCGCGCGGCGTCAGCGCAAGCCGCTTGGCGCGGCCGTCGCTTGGGTCGGGGATTTGCACCACCGCATCGGCGCCCGGCTTGCCGTTCCAGCTCGTCAGCGTCAGCGCCTGCACGTTGCGCACCGCCGAACTGTTCGACAGCCCGAGTTCCTTTTCGACATCCTTGGCGATGACCGGGGCGTTACGGTCGCTCGCCTCCGCGATGACGATGAACGTCAGCGCGGTCTGTATCGGCATCGACTCATCCAGTTCCCTGAACAGGTCGATCACCATCCTCAGCCTGATGTGAGCGGGTAGCATCGACGGTTCCTCCTGCGCCTGCCGCCTCCGAACTGGATACACATATGCACCCATCTCCTGCCACATCGTCAATAAAAGCCTTCGCATCGCCAAGCGCGGGCCCCATCCGCGCGTCCAAGAGACTTCGTATCGTCCGCAGTGACTCGGGGATTATGTTGGCTGGTCCCGGCTCGCGCTCGGCCTTGCCCCGCTTGGCCTGTGGGGATGAGGGCCGTGTCACCCCGGCACTCTCCCTTGACCTTCCCGCAACGGTAAGGATTAGCTTCTCCCTAAAAGTCAGGCAGGTGTCCGCGATGGCAAGGCGCGCCCGCGCCATCGCAGGCATGAAGCCGATGGCCGCAAGCGCAGCTGAAAACGGCTGCCGAACAGGGATGAAGCCGTGAACGCCCACATGATGCCATCTGGATGGCAACACATGCTGCCGGTGTACCTGCTGGGCGGCGTTCTTTTGCTGCTGTTGGCCGTCCTCGCGGTGTTCTTCCTGCGCCCGGCAAGCAGTAACAGGCTTCTTTCCCGCGATGTCGCCCTTGCCGGACGTGGGCGCTGGAGCGCCTTTGCGCGGTGGCAGGACAAAACCGCCGACCCCGCCAGCCATGCCAGCGACACGGTCTTCATCCTGCCCGACATCAGCAATTACACCCGCTTCATGACCGGCAACCGGTTCGCCTTCGGCCATGCCCGCCATATCGTGTTCGCGCTGATCGATGCGATGGTCGCCGCCGCCTGCAAGTCTGTCGAGCTGTCAAAGCTCGAAGGCGACGCGGCGCTGTTCTACGTCGATGCCGGCAAGCTGACGCCCGAACAGCTCGGCAAGACCGTCATCGCCATCATGAGCGCCTTCTTCCGCGAGCAGGAACGGCTGATCAAGTCGAACCTGTGCCCGTGTTCGGCCTGCACCCATATCGGCGATCTCGACATCAAGGTCTTCGTCCACCGCGGACAGGCGGCGCGTTTCGAGTTCCACGGCCTGGTCGATCACTTCGGAACCGACGTGATCATCATTCACCGGCTGATGAAGAACAGCGTCGGCAGCCACCGCTACATCATGGTGACGGACGCGGCCGCCGGCGCGATCGCCCTGCCCGGCAGCCTGCGCGCCGACCGCGTCATGGAAACCCATGAACATATCGGCGAAATCGGCGCGCGCGTTTACGACCTGACAGGCGCCGATATCGGGGAACTGGCCGGCCCGGCCGAGGTCAAACGCGAGCCCTTCGCCGAGATGATGGCCAAGGCGGCGCAGAACCTCGGGACGCTTTTGCATGCCGCGCGCCTGCGGTTCACAGGAAAACCGTATTCCTGAGAAATGCCGTAAAAGGATCACGAATCCGCGATCCATCTTGCCAGCGGAATATAAATGGGCTTTCTAGCGGTAATGCTGAAGCGTTTTGTCATGTTCGGACTGGTTGCCTTGTGGGTCGCGATGTCGGCCTTCCAGGCCTCCGCCGCCGTTTCGGCCGGCGGATCGCATCATGACCACGCCGGAAGGGCCTCCGCGTCGATGCTTGCCGCGTCGATGCTTGCCTCTTCCGTGGCGGCTGACGCGGGCGCCCGCGCCGGTCATCAGCATGCCGGCCATAAGCATGAAGCCAACGCGCATGGCCATCACGGCGAAACGGCTGAAAAGGCCGGATCGCCGCTCCCGTGCCATACGCCGGACAGCGCTCCCGCCGGCGCGGACATGTCGTGCTGCGCGGCCATGTGCCAGGCCACGGACGTTGTCCCGGTGATCTTCTCCATGACCGGCGAAACGCGCGGCGCATCCTACAGCCCCGCGCTGATCGAACGCGCCCTGCCGTTTGCGGCAGCGGGTCTCGAACGCCCTCCCCGCTGATATCCCTCCAGATCCCGTCACCCCTTTGTTGACGGCCAGCTCCGGAACCTGCCGGCGGCAATGCGCCGGCTGGACGCTTCGGCTGGTCAAATCCGGATGGATAACACGCCATGCGCGGCCGATACCTTGCTCTCGCGGCCCTTGTTGCCGCCGCTGCCTTCATTGGCGGCATCGCCCTTGAACGTTTTCAGACCGGCGCCAATGATGGCGCGTCACCGGGCCAGAAGATCCTCTACTGGGTCGCCCCGATGGACCCCAATTTCCGCCGCGACGGGCCGGGCAAGTCGCCCATGGGCATGGACCTGATCCCCGTTTACGAGGGCCAGGAGTCCGGCGGCGACCCGGCGGCGGTTGAACTCTCCGGCGCCGAGATCAACGCCATCGGCGTGCGCACCGCGGTTGCCCGCATGGAACAGGTTGCGCGCTCCATCGAAACCGTCGGTTTCGTGCGCTACAACGAGCACCTGACGAGCCACATCCACACCCGCGTGGAAGGCTGGATCGAGCGCCTGGGCGTGCGCGCCATCGGCGACCGCGTCGCGAAGGGCGACGTGCTTTTCACCATGTACGCCCCCGAGGTGACGGTTGCGAGCTCCGAACTGCTGCGCGCGATCCGCGGCAACGATACGCGTGAAATCGGGATAACCCGCAAGAAGCTGCGCAATTTCGGCGTCCCGGAAAGCGAGATCGACCGCATGGCCACCCTCGACGCGCCGGCGGACAGGTTCGATATCCTCGCCCCGCGCGGCGGCGTCGTCACCGCGCTGGAGGCGGCCGACGGCATGTTCCTCAAGCCCGACGTGCGCGCCATGACGATCTCCGACCTGTCGCAGGTCTGGCTGCTGGTCGACGTGTTCGAGCGCGACATCGGCCGCCTGTCGTCGCGCAAGACGGCGACGGCCCTGTTCGAACACCTGCCCGGCAAGGTTTTCCAGGGCACCATCGACTACATCTATCCCGAACTCGACCGCACCACGCGCACCCTGCCGATCCGCCTCAGCTTCGACAACGCGGAAGGCCTGCTGCGGCCCAACATGTACGGACAGGTGAAGCTGGTGCCGGAGAACACCCGCGAGGCGCTGACGGTGCCGATGGAAAGCGTGATCCGCACCGGCCGCGCCGAGCGCGTCATCCTCAGGCTGGCCGACGGCACCTTCAAGCCGAGGCTCGTCACCACCGGGCTGAACGACAGTTTCGGCGGCGGCGGGCGGACCGAAATCGTCCAGGGCCTCGCGCCCGGCGACGAGGTTGTCGCCTCGGCGCAGTTCCTCATCGACAGCGAAAGCGCGCTCAATGCCGGCCTGCTGCGCATGGCGCCGACGAAGGAAGAGCCGGCCATGGGCAAAGGCGCGCTCGTAAGCCTGGATGGCGCGCGGCGCATCGCGGAGATCGCCCATGAAGCGATCCCGGCCCTCGACTGGCCGGCGATGACAACGCGCTTCGCGCTCACCGCCGACATTGCTCTCGACAGGCTGGAAACCGGCAAAACCGTGAAATTCTCCGCCATGCGCGGCGCGGACGGCTTGCTGGCGCTGCACGAGCTGCGCCCGGACGACGGCGTCGACGCGGTCGGCACCGGCATTGTCGAGGCCATCACCGGCGACGGCAAGCTCAGCCTCAGCCACGACCCGATCCCCGAACTCGGCTGGCCCGCCATGCAGATGGACATGCCCGTGCGCGGTGTCGAAACAGCCGCTGTGCCGCTCGGCCAGCCGGTCCGCTTCGACCTCGTGAAGGACGATGGCGGCACCTTCGTCATCACCGCCGTGCGCCCCGCCGCAAGCAAGCAGGCGGACCAGGACAAGCGCAAAGACGAACCGGCGAAGATGGACAGCCCGGCTCCCGGACCCGAGCCCGAAGCCGAGCCGATGCGCCTGACGCGCACCGACGGCACCATCAACGCCATCGACACGGCAAACCGGACGGCGAACATCAGCCACGGCCCGCTGAAGGAAATCGGCATGCCCGGCATGACCATGGATTTCCCGCTGGCCGGGGACCTGAGCGCGGAAAGCCTTGTTACCGGCCCCGCGCAGGTGGTGATCGGCCTTGGCCCTGACGGGAAAATGGTTCTCGCCGGGGCAACGCCGGCCAAGCCGCCGATGAAGGCGGTCGGCACGATCAACAGCGTCGATCCGCAGGCAAGAACGGCGAACATCACACATGGCCCGCTCGCCGATATCGGCATGCCGGGCATGACGATGGACTTCCCCGTCGCCGATGGCGTCGACATCGACGCGCTGCCGCTCAACGCCGAGATTGAAATCCACCTTCAGCAGAACCCGGATTTCTCGCTCACGCTCACGGGCGTTTCGGAGGGCCGGTCATGATCCCCGCAATCATCCGCCTGTCCATCGCCAACCGCGCCATCGTCATCGCCCTGGCGCTGATGCTCGCCGTCGCCGGCATCTGGGCCGTGCGCGAAACCCCGGTCGACGCGATCCCCGACCTCTCCGACGTGCAGGTCATCATCAAGACGCCCTACGCGGGCCAGGCGCCGCAGGTGGTCGAGGACCAGGTGACATATCCGATCGCCACCGCCATGCTCGCCGTGCCCGGCGCGAAGGACGTGCGCGGCTTCTCCTTCTTCGGGGATTCCTACGTCTACGTGGTGTTCGAGGACGGCACCGACCTCTACTGGGCGCGCTCGCGCGTGCTGGAATATCTTGCCCAGGTGCAGTCGCGGCTGCCCGAGGGCGTTTCGCCCGAGCTTGGCCCAGACGCCACCGGCGTCGGCTGGGTCTACCAGTACCTGCTGATCGACCGCACCGGAAAGCACGACCTGGCGCAACTGCGCACGCTGCAGGACTGGTGGCTGAAATACGAGCTGCAGACCATCGAAGGCGTGTCGGAAGTCGCCACCATCGGCGGCATGGTCAAGCAGTACCAGGTCGTCGTCGACCCCAACAAGCTGCGCGCCTTCGCCATTCCGCTGCAAAAGGTCCGCGCCGCCATCGAGGCCGCCAACCGGGAAACCGGCGGCAGCGTCATCGAGATGGGCGAAGCCGAATACATGGTCCGCGCCACCGGCTATGTCGACGAACTGGCCGATCTTGCGCGTGTTCCGCTGATGGTCAACGAGCGCGGCGCGCCGCTGATGCTGGGCGATGTCGCAGAGTTGCGGCTGGGGCCGGAAATGCGCCGCGGCGTCGGCGAGTTCAACGGCGAAGGCGACGCGGTCGGCGGCGTCATCATCATGCGCTGGGGCGGCAACGCCCTTTCCACCATCCGCGCGGTGGAGGCAAGGCTCGCGGAGCTGAGGCCCAACCTGCCGGACGGCGTCGAGATCGTCACCACCTATGACCGCTCCGGCGTGATCGAACGCGCGATCGAGAACCTGCGCGGCAAGCTCGGCGAGGAATTCTTGGTTGTCGTGCTCGTCTGCGCGGCCTTCCTGCTGCATGTGCGCTCGTCGCTGGTCATCCTGTTCTTCCTGCCGCTCGGCGTTCTCGGCGCGGTGCTGGTGATGAAGCTGCAGGGGGTGAACGCCAACATCATGAGCCTCGGCGGCATCGCCATTGCCATCGGCGCCATGGTGGATGCTGCCATCGTCATGATCGAGGCCATGCACAGGCGCATGGAAAAGGAGAAGATTACCCCGGAAAACCGCTGGCGGATCGTGGCGGAATGCACCTCCGAAGTCGGCCCGTCGCTGTTCTTCGCGCTGGCCATCATCACCGTCAGCTTCCTGCCGGTCTTCGTGCTGGAAAGCCAGGAAGGGCGGCTGTTCAAACCGCTGGCCTTCACCAAGACCTATGCCATGGCGGCGGCGACCATCCTGTCGATCACCGTGGTGCCGGTGCTGATGGGCTATTTCGTGCGCGGCCGCATCCTGCCGGAAAAGCGCAACCCGCTGAACCGCCTGTGCATCGCCGCCTACCGCCCCTTCCTCGACGCCGCCGTCGCCTGGCCCTGGGCAACCGTGCTGATCGCCGGCGCCGTGGTCGTGTCGATGTGGTGGCCCATGCAGCGCATTGGCACCGAGTTCATGCCGGAACTGAACGAGGGCGATTTCCTCTACATGCCCTCGCTCTATCCCGGCGTCTCCATCGGCAAGGCGCGCGAGGTCCTGCAGCAGACCGACCGCATGATCGCGACCGTGCCCGAGGTTTTGACCGTGCACGGCAAGCTCGGCCGCGCCGATACGGCGACCGACCCCGCACCGCTGACCATGATCGAGACCACAATCCAGCTTCGCCCGCGCGAGGAATGGCGGCCGGGCATGACCATGGAAGGCATCCGCGACGCGCTCGACAAGGCGGTGCAGGTTCCTGG
Source organism: Rhodobiaceae bacterium (assembly GCA_020441995.1). GTDB lineage: Bacteria > Pseudomonadota > Alphaproteobacteria > Rhizobiales > Tepidamorphaceae > JACKJK01. The sequence goes on along the minus strand of JAGRLC010000107.1, from coordinate 1,656 downwards.
CGTCACCAATGTCTGGATCCAGCCGATCAAGAACCGCATCGACATGCTGGCGACCGGCATCAAGACGCCGGTGGGCGTGAAGGTCACCGGCGCCGATCTCGACGTGATCGAGAAGATCGCCGTCGATGTCGAGCGCGCGGTCGCCGGCATTCCCGGCACGGCATCGGCCTATGCCGAACGCCCGGTCGGCGGACGGTTCATCGAGATCGACGTCAACCGCGAGGCGGCGGCCCGCTACATGATGTCGATCCGCGACGTGCAGGAGGTGGTGCAGACGGCCATCGGCGGCATGCAGGTGTCGGAAAGCGTCGAGGGTCTGGAGCGCTTCCCGATCAACCTGCGCTACCCGCAGGACTGGCGCAACAGCCCCGAGCGGCTGCGCGCGCTGCCGATCGTCACGCCGTCAGGGGCGCACCTGCCGCTTGAGGCCCTTGCCGAGGTGCGCATCGTCGACGGTCCCGGCATGATCCGCTCTGAGAATGCGCGGCGCACCGGTTTCGTCTTCATCGACATCGCCGGCCGCGATCTCGGCGGCTATGTCAGCGAGGCGCGCCAGGTGGTTGCCGGCAGCGTCAAGCTGCCGCCGGGCTACTCGCTGACCTGGTCGGGGCAGTATGAATATATCGAGCGTGTGCAGGCCAGGCTCCTGCTCGTCGCGCCCGCGACGCTGCTGATCATCACGCTGATGCTGTTCATGGCGTTCAACCGCGCCACCGAGGTTGCCATCATCCTGCTGGCGCTGCCTGTGTCGCTTGCCGGCGGCGTCTGGCTGATCTGGTATCTCGACTTCGACATTTCCGTCGCGGTGCTGGTCGGCTTCATCGCCCTTGCCGGCGTTGCGGTGGAAACCGCCATCGTCATGCTGCTCTACCTCAACATCGCCTGGAACCGGCGGCTTGAGGCGGCGGAAGCCGGGATGCGCCTGCTGACGCGCCAGGACATCGAGGAGGTCGTGTTCGAGGGCGCGCTGCTGCGGCTGCGGCCCAAGATCATGACCGTTGCCACCATCTTTGCGGGCCTGATCCCGATCATGTTCGGCAGCGCCACCGGCTCGGAGATCATGCAGCGCATCGCCGCCCCGATGATCGGCGGCATGGCGACGGCAACGCTGCTCACCCTGCTGGTGATCCCCTCGATCTTCGTCATCTGGAAGGGCTTCGAGGTGGTGCGGGTCAACCGCACGCTTTCGAAACTCGCGGATTTACCCCCCGTGCCGGCGGAATGAGCCGCCCGGCACTCACTTCAAACCTCATCTCAGCAAGCAAAAAAGGAAAACAGATGCGCAAGCTTCTTCTCTCCCTCGCCTTCTCGACAGCTCTTGCCGCCAGCGCGGCAGCTTCCGGCACCAGCCACGAACATGGCGGCCACGCCAACATGGCGGAAGGCGTTCACACCACCGGCGAGCTTCACGCGATCGGTGAAAACAGCGTCAACGTCAGCCATGACCCGATCCCCGACATCGGCTGGCCGGCCATGCGCATGGACCTGCCGCTGCTGGAAGGCGCCGACATCGACGGCGTCGCCGAAGGCGACAAGGTCATGATCATGCTGGAAATGGGCCCGGACGGCTCATACGGCGTCCGCGCGCTTGAAAAGGCGGAGTGAGTTTTTAACCGGGCGATGCCGCATGTTTGGCCGATGCCGATCTCTGTATTC
>JAGRLC010000106.1 GCA_020441995.1 Rhodobiaceae bacterium | reverse complement strand
ATCTGGTCAAGCCGAACACCGATCCGGATTATCCGCTGGAGCCGCCGGTCGGCCGCTCGGGACGGCCGGAAGTCGGGCGCAAGTCCTTCTCGATCAGCGCCGTCAACGAGTTCGATCCGCTGTTCGACGACATCTACCGCTTCTCCGAGGCGCAGGGACTGGAGATCGACACGCTGATCCACGAGGAAGGCGCGGCGCAGATGGAGATCAACCTGCGCCACGGCGAGCCGCTGGCGCTGGCCGATCAGGTCTTCGCCTTCAAGCGCACCATCCGCGAAGCGGCGATGATGCACGACGTCTATGCGACCTTCATGGCCAAGCCGATTGCGACTGAACCCGGCTCGGCGATGCATATCCATCAATCGGTCGTCGATGCGGATACGGGCCAGAACATCTTCTCGACACCGGAAGGCGATCCTTCACCGGAATTCTTTTCCTTCATCGCCGGCCAGCAGCGCTACCTGCCGCAGGTGATGTGCATTCTTGCGCCTTACGTGAACTCCTACCGCCGGCTGGCGAAGGGTTCGACCGCGCCGATCAACACTCACTGGGGCTACGACAACCGCACCGTCGGCATCCGCATTCCGCCATCGGGCCCGAATGCGCGGCGCGTGGAAAACCGCGTGCCTTCCTCCGACGCCAATCCCTATCTGGCGATCGCCGCATCGCTGGCCGCCGGCATGCTCGGAATCCAGGAAGGGCTGACGCCGGCGGAGCCGATCACCGGCAGCGCGCGGGAACTGCCGCACGAGTTGCCGCGCGGCCTGCACGATGCGGTCGAGCTGTTCGTCAACTGCGAGCCGATCCACGAACTGCTCGGCGAGAACTTCGTCACCGTCTACAGCGAGATCAAGCGCGAGGAGCTGGAAACCTTCATGCGCGTGATCAGCCCGTGGGAACGCGAATATCTCTTATTGAACGTCTGAGGATTGCTGAATGAACCTGGCAGCCAACATCTCCACCGAAGACCTGCGCAAGGCCGACATCGCCCATCACCTGCATCCGTTCACCGATTACGCATCGCTGAACAAGGAGGGCAGCCGCGTCATCACCAAGGCTGACGGATGCTGGCTCTGGGATTCGGACGGCAACCGCTATCTCGACGGCATGGCCGGCCTGTGGTGCATGCAGGTGGGATACGGGCGCAAGGAAATCGCCGATGCCGTGCACCGGCAGATGATGGAACTGCCTTATTACAACACCTTCTTCAAGACGACCCATCCGCCCGCGGTGGCGCTCTCGCAGAAGCTGGCCGAACTGACGCCGGAGGGGCTGGACCATGTCTTCTTCGCCGGCTCCGGATCGGAAGCCAACGACACCGTGATGCGCATGGTGCGCTATTACTGGGCGCGCGCCGGCAAGCCGGACAAGCAGGTCATCATCGGGCGCACCTTCGGCTATCACGGATCGACCGTCGCGGCAGCCGCCATGGGCGGCATGGGCGCGATGCACACCCAGGCCGGCATGGTTCCCGGCGTCCACCACATCACCCCGCCCTATTGGTTCGACATCGGCCGCGCCGAGGGCATGAGGCCCGACGAATTCGGCGTTTACGCCGCGCGCAAGCTGGAAGAAGCCATCGACCAGATCGGCGAGGACAAGGTCGCGGCCTTCATCGCAGAGCCGATCCAGGGCGCCGGCGGCGTCATCATCCCGCCGAAAACCTACTGGCCGGAAGTGAAGCGCATCCTGTCCGAGCGCGATATCCTGTTCGTGGCTGACGAAGTCATCTGCGGTTTCGGACGCACCGGCGAGTGGTTTGGCTCGGATTATTACGGGCTCAAGCCCGACCTGATGCCGATGGCCAAGGGCATGTCGTCCGGCTACCTGCCGATCTCCGCCGTCATGGTGTCCGGCAAGGTGATCGAACACCTCGTCGGCGAGGGCGGCGAGTTCTACCACGGCTATACATATTCCGGGCACCCGGCCTCCTGCGCGGCCGCGCTCGCCAATATCGAGATCATGGAGCGCGAGAACATTGTCGGACGGGTCAAGTCCACCGCCGCGCCCGCGCTTCAAAAAGCCTGGGCCGAGCTTGGCGATCACCCGCTCGTCGGCGAGGCGCGCATGGTCGGCCTTGTCGGCGCGCTGGAACTGGTTCCCGACAAATCGGACATGAGCAAGCGCTTCGAACCGGCCGGTCAGGTCGGCACCCTGTGCCGCGACATCTCATTCGGCAACGGTCTTGTCATGCGCGCGGTGCGCGACGCGATGATCATCTCGCCGCCGCTGGTGATATCGGAGGAAGAGATCGCGACGCTCGCCGGCCTCATTCGCAAGACGCTCGACGATACGCTGGCGGAATTGAAGAAACAGGGCCGCGTCGCCTGAGGCCGCAATGCGCGAGGACTCCGCATATCCCGAGGCGTCCTACTACACAGCGACCGCCAACCCGCACGAAAGCTTCTCGCCGCTGAAAGGCGAGGTGAAGGCCGATGTCTGCGTCATCGGCGGCGGTTATGCCGGCCTGTCGGCGGCTCTGCACCTGGCGGAACACGGCTACAAGACCGTGCTGCTTGAAGCGAATCGTGTCGGCTGGGGCGCGTCGGGCCGTAACGGCGGGCAGATCCACCCCGGCCAGCGCCGCGACCAGTTCGCGCTCGAGGCAAGCGTCGGCAAGGACCACGCCCGTGCGCTGTGGGGCCTCGCCGAAGACGCACGCAAGCTGGTGACCGGTCTCATCGAACGTCACGGAATAGACTGCGACCTGACACCGGGCCTGATCCACTGCGCGCACAAGCAGGCCTATGTGGACGACTACCGCGCCGAGGTCGAGCACCTGCGCGAGACATACGGCTACGACCTGATCGAGTTTCTCGACAAAGACGCCTTGTCGGAAAAGGTCGGCAGCGAAGGCTACTTCGGCGGCACGCTCGACCATGGCGGCGGGCATCTGCATGCGCTCAATTTCGCGCTCGGCCTTGCCAAGGCGGCATCGGACGCCGGCGCGGGCATCCACGAGAACAGCCGCGTCACCGCGATCAGGCGCGGCAAGCGTGTGACGCTGGAGACCGCGGAAGGATCGGTGAGCGCCGATTTCTGCGTCGTCGCCTGCAACGGCTATCTGGAAAATCTGCTGCCGAAGGTCGCTTCGCGCGCCTTACCGATCAACAACTTCATCGCCACGACGCGGCCCTTGAGCGAGAAAGAGGCGCGCGGCCTGATCCGCGACCGCGAAGCGGTCTCCGACTCCCGCTTCGTCGTCTATTACTACCGGCTTACGGCGGACAACCGGCTGCTGTTCGGCGGTGGAGAGAATTATTCGAGCCGCTTTCCCGCGGACCTGCCCGGCTTCGTGCGCCCGCACATGGAAGGCATCTATCCGCAATTGAAGGGCATCGAGATAGAGCATGCCTGGGGCGGTACGCTGGCGATCACCATGAAGCGCATGCCCTATGTCACGCGGCTTGACCCAAACCTCTATGTGGCCACCGGTTTTTCCGGCCAAGGCGTGACCATCGCGCCCCTGGCCGGGCAGCTCGTCGCCGAAGCGATCAACGGTCAGATGAGCCGTTTCGATGTGTTCTCGACACTGAAGACACCGGCCTTCCCCGGCGGAACGGCGCTGCGCCATCCGATCATGGCCATGGCGCTGCTTTGGTTCTCGCTGCGCGACCGCATGCCGTTTTAGGAAGTAGCGCTCTTCGCCAACCGCTGTTTGAAATCGGTTGCGGCCATGGCGTAGCCGCCGTTGGCGCCGTCGATGAAATGGACGTGTTCGGACTGTTCAAGGCTGAACACGAGGCAGGTCATCAGCGCGGCATCGGCGCGGTGCAGACCGTAGACGAGCTTGCCGTCACGGTAGCGGCCATCGAGATAGTCCTGCAACGCATCGGCCTGTTCGTGTGACACGTCGAGCACCATGCGCAGGTGACCGTCGAACTTGCGGAAGTCGGTATTGGTGCGCAGCTCGCGCTCGTAAGCGGGAGCATCGAAAGCGCCGACACGCCAACCGAAGATGCGCGCCAGCCCCTGCACAAAGGTTTCAGCCAGAAGATAGGCATAACGCATCGTGACGCCGGACTTGCCTGCCGTGGCGCGGGCCTCGGTCATAAGGCCGCGCGGCGGCCAGCGGAATTTCACGGAGCCTTCGCTGGCCGGTGCGTTTGCTGTCAGTTGCGCGCCCAGGATGCGGTTCGTCGCGGCAAGCACCTCGTCGAGAATCTTGCCGCGTTCAACATCACTCGCGCCTTCCGGCTTGACGATGACACTCATCATCAGGCCGGACTGAGGCTGCAACGGTTCCCAGCGGCAGGACAGGCCGGTCAGGTCCGGCAACTCGTCATCCTGCGCTGTGAGCACGAAGTCGCCCTCGGCCCTGCCCTTCAGGATAGCGTCCGCCAGATCGAGCCCGTTACCGGAAAACATCGCCAGGTGATTGCCGGGGCTCAGCGTATATTTGCGCACCAGCAGATCGGCGCCGCGCCGGCGCAATTCGCCAACCGGAATGCCGGCGGCGCGCAGCGATAGATTGAACGTGCCGGGCGCGGAATCCGCCAGACGCCCCAACGCAAGGCCCGCATTGGCCGCAAGCGCCGGTGGCACGATAACGACACCGCCGTCGCCACCAAACGCGAAGGGAAGCTCGGCATGATCGCAGGCATTGAGCACGGCGGTGATCGACGCCGCGCCAAGCATGTTGACATCCTTGTAGCGCCCGGCGGCGATCGCCTTGGTCGAACCGACGACATCGGAGACCAGCACCGTCCAGTCATCGGGAACAGGCACATAATCCTCGAAATCGATGACGCCATCAAAATCGGCGAAGCCCGTCAGTTGGGCGTAGAAATTCTCCGCGTTCCCTTCAGCCACTGTGCCACTGTCCTCCCTCAATCCCAGATGGGAGAAGGAACGGCATGATGCAAGCCTGGTTTCAGCTCACTTCGCCCTGCTCGCTGCAATGTGATCGAGAACCGGATCGAGCGCGGTCCCCGGCATGTTGAGCGACCAGGCCCCGTCAACCGGGATCACCGCGCCGGATACGTAGCTCGCGTAGTGCGATCCGAGATAGAGGCAGAGGTTTGCAACATCTTGCGGGATGCCGACGCGCTTCATCGGCACGCTCTGACGGACCATCTCCATGGCCTGCGGCGTCGGCGCGAGGCGGCGCATGCCCTCGGTGCCGTCTATGGGGCCGGGGATGACCGAGTTGACGCGCACGCCTTCCGGGCCCCATTCCAGCGCCAGCGTGCGGGTAATCATGTCGACGCCTGCCTTGGCGGCGCAGACATGGGCCTGACCGGTCATGGCGACGATGGCTTGCGGGGCGGAAATGTTGATGACCGAGGCGCCCGGCTTGTTCAGAACCGGCCAGGCCGCCGTCATGACGTGATGGGTGCCGAGCAGGTCGATTTCGAGGACGGCCCGGAAACCATTGGAAGATATGTCGTTGACGCGGGCGGGGAAATTGCCGGCCGCCCCTGACACCAGCACGTCGATATCGCCGAAGGTTCCGTGAGCGGCGGCAAACGCGGTTTTAACCGCATCGAAGTCGCGCACGTCGGCGCTGGCGCCGGCGGCTTCAGCGCCCGTCTCCTGCAACAGTTCGACAGCGCTGGTCACCTTCTCGGGCGAGCGCGAAATCACGAAGACACGCGCACCGGCGCGGGCGAAGCCTTCGGCAATGCCGAAGTTGATGCCGCTGGTGCCGCCCGCGACGAAGACGTTTTTGCCGGAATAATCGAACATAGCGCATCCTCTGAAGCTTGTTTCGTTTGCCGCAGTGTGGACCAGCCTCGGCCCTCACGTCGATCTTTGTGTTTTCCCTGATTGTGAAAAACCAATTTCCCGATTTCGTGTTTGGGTTAGGGTGCATCCATCATGGATCTGACGCTGACACCGGTCGAAACGGAAGCGCTGCTGCTGAGCCTGAAGGTCTCGGCCGCCGCGGTGCTGTTCGCTTTGCCCCTGGCGGTTGGCATGGCGCTGCTGCTGACGCGCTCGTTTCCCGGCCGCGCCGTGCTCGACGCCATCGTGCATCTGCCCATTGTTCTGCCGCCGGTGGTGATGGGCTATCTGCTGCTCATTACTTTCGGGCTGAGGGCCCCTGTCGGGGCATGGCTCGACGCCGCTTTCGGCATCCGCTTCATGTTCAGCTGGACGGGAGCGGCGCTGGCAGCGGGCATTATCACCTTTCCGTTTCAGGTCCGTGCGATCCGGCTTGCGCTGGAGGCCATCGATTCAGGCCTGATGCAGGCGGCGGAGACCCTGGGCGCCGGTCCCCTGGACCGCTTCGCGACGATCACGCTGCCACTGGCAGCGCCCGGCATCCTCGCCGGGGCCGTCACGGCCTATGCGGCAAGCCTTGGCGAATTCGGCGCGATCATCACCTTCGTCTCCAATATCCCCGGCGAGACCCGCACATTGCCGCTGGCCATCTATACCGCGATCCAGACGCCCGGCGGCGAGGCGGCGGCGGCGCGCCTCGTGATGCTTGCCATCGCGCTGGCCTTCGCCGGATTGATCCTGTCGGAAGTTGCGGCGTATCACCTGAAGAGGATCAACGGGCGGTGAGCATCGAGGTCTGTTTCAGGCACGGCTTTGCCGGATTTGCGCTCGACATCGATTTCGCCGTCGAACGGCATGGCGTAACCGCGCTGTTCGGGCCTTCGGGCTCGGGCAAGAGCACGATCATCAACGTGATCGCGGGTCTGCTAAAGCCCAACGAGGGCGAAGTCCGGCTCAATGGCACGACGATGCTGGACACGGCATCGGGCATCAACGTTGCCGCGCGCAACCGGGGCATCGGTTACGTGTTCCAGGACGCGCGGCTGTTTCCGCACATGAGCGTGCGGGCCAATCTCGATTTCGGGGCAAAGCGGGCGGCGCAACGCTTACCGGCAACGGAAGCCGACGGCATTGTTACCATGCTCGGGCTCGAGAACCTGCTGGAACGCAAGCCCCGGCATCTGTCCGGCGGCGAGCGCCAGCGCGTCGCGCTGGGACGCGCACTGCTGTCCAACCCGAAAGCGCTGCTGCTGGACGAGCCGCTGGCGGCGCTCGATTCAGGCCGCAAGGCCGGCATCCTGCCGTATCTCGAACGCATCCGCGACGATGCGCGGATACCGATCCTCTACGTCAGCCATTCCATCGACGAAGTGACGCGCCTTGCCAACGACATCGTCGTGCTCAACGCGGGTTCTGTCGCGGCGACAGGGCCGGTCGAGGACATCATGAGCCGTCTCGACCTGTTCCCGCTGACCGGGCGCTTCGAGGCCGGCGCCGTGCTGGAAGGGCATATCGCCCGGCATCTGGACAATGAAGATATGTCGGAGATAGCCGTCGGGGAGAACATCTTTACGGTGCCGCGCGTCGCCGAAGAACCGGGCTGCGCGCTGCGGCTGCGCGTGCGTGCGCGCGACGTGATGCTTTCGACCAAACGCGTGAGCGGCATCAGCGCAAACAACATCATCGCCGGCAAGGTCGCGGGTATTCGCGCCGACCATGGTCCTTATGTCGATGTCAGGCTCGATTGCGCCGGCATGGCCCTTCTGGCGCGCATCACCAGGATGTCCCAGTCACGCCTTGGCATTACAGAAGGCGCGAAGGTCTGGGCGCTGGTGAAGTCGGTCAGCGTGGAACGCACGCCGTCGCGGCAGGACGGCGCGCGCTCATGATCCGTTCTTGAAAGAGGTCAGGCGGCCTTCGCCAGCTTCTCGCGGCCATGCGGCTCATCCCAATCGATCAGCGGGCCGGCTGGAACGATGCCCGTCGGGTTCACCGACTTGTGGCTTTCGTAATAGTGGCGGCGGGCGTGTTCGATATTGGTCGTCTCCGCAATGCCCGGCTGCTGGTAGAGATCGCGCGCATAGGCCCACAGGTTCGGGTAATCCTTGAGCTGCCGGATGTTGCACTTGAAGTGGCCGTGATAGACGGCATCGAAGCGGAACAGCGTCGGGAACAGCCGCCAGTCGGCTTCCGTTGTTTGCTCGCCTGACAGAAAGCGCTGACCCGAAAGCCGTTCTTCCAGCATGTCCAGCGTTTCGAACAACGGCGCAACGTTCTCGTCATAAGCGTCCTGGCTGGTAGCGAAACCGGCCTTGTAGACACCGTTGTTGACCGTGTCGTAGATGCGCGCGTTCAACGCCTCGATCTCGTCGTGCAGCGGCTCGGGATTGTAGTCGCCAGCCGCCGCCCCGATGTCATCGAAGGCGGAATTGAACATGCGGATGATGTCGGCGGATTCATTCGAGACAATGGTGCCGGTCTGCTTGTCCCACAGGACAGGCACCGTAACCTTGCCGGTGTAATCCGGATCCGCCTTTAGATAGACCTCGCGCAGCAGATCAGCGCCGTTGACGGTGTCGGGAATGACGCCGGGGCCTTCCTTGAACGTCCAGCCATCCTCGCCCATGAACCAATGGACCACGGAAAGCGAGATCATGTCCTCAAGACCCTTGAGCGAGCGGAAGATCAGCGTGCGATGCGCCCACGGGCAGGCCCAGGAGACATAGAGATGATAGCGGCCGGGCTCCGCCTTGAACCCGCCCTTGCCGGTCGGGCCGGGCGAACCGTCGGCGGTCACCCAGTTCCTGAACGTGGTCTCCTGGCGCTTGAAGCGCCCGTCATCATCGGCAAAGCCGGAGCCATCCGAATGCCATTTGCCGTCGATCAACATTCCCATTGCCGTCTCCCTTCACAAATACAATGCCCAACTAGGCGCTCCGTTCCGTGAATGAAAGACGGCGAACAGACTGTTCGCGATACGGGCCTATTCGGCGTCCGGCTTGCGGCAGCTTTCGATCAGCAGGGACAGGTTGAGCGGCGAGGCGACACGGGCCGGGATATATGGCGCGTAACAGGCGGTCAGTTCGACCTTGTCGCCCTTGAGCTTGTCCGGACGATCGATCGAGCCTGAAGCCGGCACCTCACGGCGGATGCACTCGCGGATACCATCATCGGCAACAACGCAAGCCTCGGCCAGGACAGCCTTGCCGCAACTGTTGACAATCTTTCCGTCGGCCAGGCTTACACAGGCATCGTCGCGGGCAAAGCGCTCGGGCTGCACCACCATGGCAACGCCGAAACCGGCGGCGGGCACGATGATCAGACACAGCAGGATGTAGACCCAGACCCGCAAACGTCCTTTGCGTGTTTTGAAGAACCCCATGACGACTCCTGAAAGCGATAGGCAAGCGCCAGGCGTTGCCCGGCGCCAGCGTCATCGCGCGGCAGTTGGGCAATTTCAAGGATCAATTCGCCGCAGCTCACATCACCATCAGCACGAAGGAAACAGCCATCGTCAGCAGCAGCAGCGTTTCCCCGACAATGATCGCCGCCTGGCGCGGGCCGACGGCGAACATGTCCTTGAGCGAGGTTTTCACGCCAAGCGCCGAAATGGCGATCACCAGCAGCCAGCGAGAGGCATCCGACATCCATGATTGCGCAATGGCGGGCACCACGCCGAAACTGTTGATGGCCATCAGGATGACGAAGACAACGAGAAACCACGGCAGGCCGACCGCCGCGCCGCTGCCACGGCGCGAAAACGCAATGATGCAGAGAAGGACCACGGGCAACAGCGCGACGCGCTGCAGCTTGGTCAGCGTCGCCATGTCGCCGGCAACATCGGACACGGAGTAGCCGGCACCGACCACCTGGGCGACATCGTGGACCGTCGCGCCTATGAGAAACCCGGTCTGGCTTTCATCAAGGCCCAGCGCCGCAAACAGCACCGGATAAAGCACCATGGCGATGGTCGACAGCGTGGTGACCGAGACCACCGTAAACAGCGTGTCTCGCTCCAGCCGCTCAGACTTGGCAAGGATCGAGGAAATGGCGAGCGCGGCCGACGCACCACAGATCGCCACCGCACCGCCGGTCAGAAGGCCGAAGTCCACGGAACGCCCGGCAAGACGGCTGATCAATATGCCGCCCAGTATCGTGATCACGACGAAAGCGATGATCGCGGCAACCGGCAACCAGCCGTTGGCGACGATGTCCGACAGGCTCAGGCGTATGCCCAGCAACGCGACGCCGACCCGCAAGGCCGTGCGCGCGGCAAAATCAATGCCCGGCTTGGTCTTTTCCTCGCTGCTGAGGAAATTGAACGCCATGCCGATCAGCAGCGCGAAGAGCATCTGCGGCGCGCCGTAGTGCTCGGACAGAAATACGGCAGCCGCCGCGATGGTAACCGCAAGCAGCAGGCCGCCCATGCGTTCCCGTGCCGCATCGGCAATGTCGGTGAATTTTTCCTGCAACGAACGCCCCCGAACCGGTTCAGGATATGATACCGGGATTGTACGATAGACCGGCGCGGAGACTATGCCCGCCCGGTCGCAGCATCACAATCGTCCGAAAGCATCTGCCATGAGCGATCCGTTTTTCCAGCCTGTCTCCGGTTTCGATCTGCCGCGCTTTGCCGGCGTGCCGACCTTCATGCGGCTCCCTCATGTGCCGTTCGGACACGCGCGTTTCGACGAGGTCGATATCGGACTGATCGGCGCGCCGTGGGACGGCGGGACGACGAACCGCCCCGGCCCGCGCCACGGGCCGCGCCAGTTGCGCGACCTCTCCACCATGATCCGGGCACAGAACGGGGCAAGCTGGGTGCGTCCGTTCGAATTGGTCAATTGCGCCGATCTTGGCGATGTCGGCCCCAACCCAGCCGACCTGATGGACAGCCTTGAGCGCTTCACGAAGTTCTACACCGATGTGGCGGACGCGGGCATCGCGCCGCTGACTGCCGGCGGCGACCATCTGTGCACCCTGCCGATCCTGCGGGGTTTGGCGGCGAAGCGTCCGCTCGGCATGATCCATTTCGACAGCCACACCGACCTGTTCCACAGCTATTTCGACGGCTGCATGTACACCCACGGCACGCCGTTCCGTCGCGCGGTGGAGGAAGAACTGCTCGACCCGTCCCGCGTCGTGCAGATCGGCATTCGCGGCACGGCCTATGACAGCGAGGACCGCGATTTCGCCGAGTCCGTCGGCATCCGCGTCATCGCCATCGAGGAGTTCTTCGCGCGCGGCATCGAGGACGTGATGGCGGAAGCGCGCGAAATCGTTGGCGGCGGCGAGACCTACATCTCCTACGACATCGATTTCGTCGATCCCGCCTTCGCGCCGGGCACGGGCACACCGGAAGTCGGCGGCCCCAATTCGTTTCAGGCGCTGCAGGTCGTCCGCGAACTGGAGGGCGTCAACATCGCCGGGGCCGATCTCGTCGAGGTCTCGCCGCCTTTCGACCAGAGCGGCGGCACGGCCTGGCTCGGCGTCTCGATCATGTTCGAGCTTCTGTGCGTGATGGCGACGAACCTGGCGAAGAAACGGTAGAGCAATTCAGGGAGTAACGCGTGAACGAAGTTTCGATCGGCGACCGCCTCACTATTCTTGCCGCGGGCATTCTCGGTTTCGCAGGCGTCGGCGCTGCGGCGATGAGTGCGCACGCCGGAGACGACACGCGGCTTGCCGGCGCTGTGGCGCTGGTCTGCCTGACCCACGCGCCGGCGCTGCTGGCGCTCGGGCTTCACATGCGCGGCGGCATCGTACTGCGTATCGCGGCGCTGCTGCTGTTTGCCGGCGCGGCTTTGTTCTCCGCCGATCTTGCGTTGCGCGTGTTCGGCCATGGCCGGCTCTTTGCCATGGCGGCGCCAGCCGGCGGCATGACCATGATGGCCGGCTGGATCGCCGTTGCTCTCGGCGCGCTTACGCTGAGGCGCTAGAGCCTATGTGTCCTCACGGGACGCGAGGATCTCGCTGAGGTCGATGTCCATGCGCTGCGTCAGCGAGACGTAGGTGAAGGTCATCGTCTCGCGCGCCGTTACCATCCCGCCGGGATAGGGCAGATAGACCAGTTCGCGCGATCCGAAAGCCGGAGACGCGGTGCCGATCTGCCAGTTCGACGCAATGGCTGTATCGACCAGATGCATGGCCAGCCCGTCCGCTCCCTCGCGCCTGAACGGAATGCCGGCAAGACGCAGGTAGCTGGTCTTGTCGGCAGCGGCGCGGAACCCCTCGATGAAGGCCGTCGAAAGGGTCTTCAACTCCTCGATGCGTTCGCTTGCGCTGTCGGCATGGACATGGCTGTGCAGGTGCTCGGCGTCATGGGCATGGTTATGCCCCGGGCCGTGACTGTGGTGATGGTGGTGACCGCCATGATCGTGATGGTGATCATGGTCATGACTGTGAGCATGACCGTGTCCATGGCTGTGGTCGTGATCGTGCCCCCTATGCATTGTTGGTCCCCCATCCCTGTCCGTCGACATCGGGCCCTGCCGGAATGCTCACCGGTTTGTCGATGATGCCCTTGTGGCTCCCCATCTTGCCGTGGCTGACCAGCGTGCCGAGTACATCGACAATGACGCGGGTCGCCAGCAACGCGGTGATGTCGGACGTGTCGTAGGGGGGCGAGACTTCGACCACCTCGAGACCGCAGATGCCTTCCGCCGCGACAAGCGATACAAGCTCCAGCGCCTCGCGCGGCAGGAAGCCGCCTGGCTCCGGCCAGCCCGTTCCCGGCACGAAGCCGCAATCGACGGAGTCGATGTCAAACGAGATGTAGACCGCGTCGGCGTCCTTCCATGCGAGTTCGAGCGCGCGGGCCGCCGTCTCGGCCAAACCCATCTCCTCGATGTCGCGCATGGTGAAGATGTTGGTGTTGCGCTTGCGCGCTTCCTGCACGCCTTCGCGCGGCACCTGCCAGCCGCCGATGCCGACCTGCACGAGATTGACGGCAGGCACATTGGCAAGGTCGGTCGCATGGAACCACGGCGTGGTGTGCATGCGCTCGTCGAGGTCTTTTTCCTGGATGTCGATGTGGCGGTCGAAGTGAACGATGCCGATGCGCTTCGACGTGCAGGTCGCGATGCCGCGGACGCAGGGGAAGCCGATCGAATGATCACCGCCAATCATGATCGGCAGCGCGCCCGACGAAGCAACATGCGATACCGCGCGGGTGATCTGGTCGAAGGTCTTCTCGATGTTGGCGGGGATGGTGAAAACATCGCCGACATCGCACAGCGTCATCTGTTCCCTGAGATCGATGCCCATCTCGTAATTGTAGGGCGTGTAGAGCGCGGAAATCTTGCGCACGCCCTGCGGGCCGAAACGTGTGCCGGGGCGGTAGGTGGTGCCGCCATCGAAGGGAATGCCGATGATCGCCGCATCGTAGAGACCGACCTTGGTGACATCTTCCACGTAGGGCGCCTTCAGGAAGGTGTTGATGCCGGCGTAATGGGGCAGTTCGCCACGCGAGAAGGTCGGGATCGACTTGTCCTCAAGCGAGTCCGATCCCGTCAGCCCCATGCGCAGCGCCCACTGGCGCTCCTTAGCCCAAGCGGCGGAGGGAAGCTCGCCTTCCTTCTCGGCCGCCTTCCAGCCGCGCATGTTCAGCTTGTTGAAGTCAGGGTGATGATGCCGGACACGAAGCCTTTGAACAGGGCGCCCCGCCACCCTGCGGTGACGTGCGGTCGGCTGTGAAAAAAGATCATCCATCATGCGGGGTGTCCTCCAAGAGATTTCTCAGGCTTTGAAGCCGCTCCGGCCAGCTCTTCAAGCGAGGCCGGGGGCTGGGGTTTCTGATTGCGGTCGAGCGGAATGTCGTAGGTGATGGTCGCGCCGTAAGCTTCGGGCGCATGCGGATCATGACGCACCTTGTCAAAGACGAGCAGGCGCGTGCCGAGCTTGAAGGCTTCCTGAATGTCGTGGGTGACCATGAAGACGGTCATCGACATCTCGCGCCACAGCTCCTGCAGGATTTCGTGCATGTCGATGCGGATACCCGGATCGAGCGCGCCGAAGGGTTCATCGAGCAGCAACACCGTCGGGCGTTTCAGAAGTGCCTGCGCGATGGCGAGGCGCTGCTGCATGCCACCGGACAATTGCGCCGGATAACGCTTGCGCGCAGGCGCCAGGCCGATGCGTTCAAGGATTTCCGCAACGTCCTGCCGGGCGTCCCTGCGGGCGCCTGCGAAGAGTCGTCCCGTAACGGGTGCGCGCTCGAACTCGGCGGCGAGGATCAGATTGTCCTCGACGCTCAGATGCGGCAGCACGGAATACTTCTGGAACACGATGCCGCGATCCGGCGTCGGCTCCTCTGGCAGCGGTGCGCCGTCCATTTCGATCACACCGCCGCTCGGGCGTTCCTGCGAGAGCAACAGCCGCAGGAAGGTGGACTTGCCGCAGCCCGATGCGCCAACGAGGGTACAGAACGCCCCCTCCGGCACGTCGATGCTGATACGCTCCAGCACAAGCGTATCGCCGTAGCGCATGGTCAGGTCGCGAACGGAAATCTTCGGTACCCCGGTCACAGCCGCTCACCTCCCAGATGGTGCCAGGGGAAGGCACGGCGCGAGAAGATCAGCAGCAGCTTGTCGAGGATCAGCGCCAACAGCGTGATCCAGACGACGTAGGGCAGGATCACGTCCATCGCGAGGTAGCGGCGCACCAGGAAGATGCGGTAGCCGAGGCCGGATGTGGACGCGATGGCTTCCGCGGAAATCAGGAAAATCCAGGCCGGCACGAGGCCGAGGCGGATCGCGGTAATCAGGGCTGGGAGGATTTGCGGCAACACGACGCGCGTCAGCATCTGCCATGTGCTGGCACCCAGCGTCTGCGCCTTGATCATCATCTCCGTGGGGATGTCCATCACCGCTTGCGCAACCGAGCGGATCATCACCGGCGCGGTGCCGACGACGATCAGCATGATCTTCGACAGTTCACCAAGGCCGAACATGATGAACAGGATCGGCAGGACGGTGATCGGCGGGATCAGTGACAGGGCCGCGACGAAGGGCGCGAGACCTGAACGGATGTGCGGGATGAAACCGATCGCAACGCCAACGCAAACGGCAAGCAGCGTTGCCAGGCCCATGCCTGTGCCGAGCCGCCACAGGCTGTCGAATGTGTCCGACCACAGCAGGATGTCGCCTGTGCGTTTGTCGGCCTGCGTTGCCATGCGCAGGAACGCATCCGCGATGTCGGAGAGAGACGGCAGCAGCTTGTCCGCCGGATTGTCGAGCCGGCGGTAGTGGCTCGCAACCGCATAGGCGATGAGCAGCCCCGCAAAGGGCAGCATCGCGAGAAACGCGCCGAGGCGTCTGGACGGTTTGCGGTTGATGATGCGCAAGTGGCTTCTCCGGCAGGGACCCGTCCGGCCAACAATCAGGCCGGACGGGTGTTTCGCATCAGGTCATATTTCCCTTCAGATCAAAGCGCGCCGTCAGCGGCCATCTGCATGTAGGTGGCGTCGAAGCGCAGCTTGACGTTGCCCTTGTCCCCGTAGACCGAGCCATCGGGGAAGGCGACGCCGACGAATTCCGGGCTCGGCGCGCCCTCGCCGAGGATGCCGTGGTCGAACAGGAAGGTCGCGACGAATTCCATCGTCT
This sequence comes from Rhodobiaceae bacterium, assembly GCA_020441995.1. Lineage (GTDB taxonomy): Bacteria > Pseudomonadota > Alphaproteobacteria > Rhizobiales > Tepidamorphaceae > JACKJK01. Next base: position 6,729 of record JAGRLC010000106.1, on the reverse strand, counting down.
TCGGCAGTTCGGCGGATTCAGTGAATTTCACCGCTTCGGCCGGCGTGTAGAACATCTCGGTGGAATCGAGCTGCGCCTTGTAGCCGGCGAGGTCGGTGCCGGAGGCTTCCGCCATGGCCGTCAGGGCCGCCTCGTCGCCTGCAGCCATCAGCCCCATGACCTCGTACCACGCGCCGACCAGCGCCTTGCCGAAATCGGGATTGTCGGCAAGCGTCTCGGTGTTGACCATCATGATGTCGATGATCTCGCCGGGGATGCCGGCGGAATCGAAGACCTTGTTGGCGTTGGGCTCGGCCAGGATCTCGGAAACCAGCGGGTTCCAGGTGACGACCGCCGTCACGTCATCGGTCTTGTAGGCGGCGATCATGTCGGCATCCGAGGTGTTGACCACCGTCAGATCCTTCTCGGCCAGCCCGACGGACTCCAGCGCCCGGGCCAGCAGGTAGTGCGAGACCGACAGTTCGACGAGATTGACGTTCTGTCCGGCGATGTCCTTGAGGTCCGACTTGTCCTTCAGGATGATCGCGTCGTTGCCGTTGGAATAGTCGCCGACGATCAGTGCGGTGGTGTCGACGCCGCCGCCCGCGGGGATCGACAGCGCGTCCATGTTGGTCATGGAGCAGCCGTCATATTCGCCGGCGGTGTACTGGTTGATCGATTCCACGTAGTCGTTGATCTGCACGATATCGACCGTGATGCCGTATTTGTCGGCCCACTTCTTCATGATGCCGCTATCGGAGAGATAGCCCCAGGGCATCCAGCCGACATAGATCGACCAGCAAACCTTGAAGGACTCTTTCTTTTCAGCACTTGCCGTCGTGGCTGTGACCGGCAAGGCAATGGCGGCTGCCAGACAGAGGGATTTGATGAGGTTCTTCAGCATGACCGTGCGCTTCTCCTGTTCGCTGCACCGGCCGTGGGACCGGTATCCTTGTCAGGTTTATGCGCACGCACCGGGAGAGGTTTGCGCGCGCAAACCTGTGCAGTGATCTCCCGGGATTTTATCCCGCCGTGTCACCGGATCCTCGTTACCGCAGCCCGCGGCCCGTCCGGCTTGCGTCTCTCGGTCCAGACATCGCCAAGTCGTATTGGCGACCGGAACCCTAGACGCACTGCACGGGATGAGACTCGCAATGCCTGTGCCAGTTGCAACGGCGTCGCGATTTTCCGTGTGTTGGCAGATAGTTACGCTTTCGCAGCCCGAAAGCGGGCGTTGCTCAAGAATTATGCTTGTCCATTTTTTGTGCAGCGCACGCATGGCAGAGCGGCAGCTGACGCATGGCTAAGAGACATCAGGCCGGCTTTCCGGGCGTCAGGCTTGCGGCGATCTCCGCGATGGATTCAGCATCGATACCATAGTGCCGGTAGAGGTCCGCGACGGTGCCGGTCTGGCCGAAATGTTCGACGCCGAGGCTGACCGTCCTGTGGCCCGCAACGCCGCCGAGCCACGAGAGCGTGGCCGGGTGGCCGTCGATCACCGTGACGATGGCGCAGTGGCGCGGCAGCGGATCGAGCATGCGTTCGGCATGACTTCTTGCGCCTGTCTTGCCGCGCGCCCGCGCGCGTTGGGCCGCCTGCCAGCCGGCATTGAGCCGGTCGGCAGAGGTGATCGACAGGACGCCGATGTCGCGGCGTTTTGCGCCGAGCAGGCCAGCGGCGGCGATCGCCTCGGTCGCCACCGTACCCTGATAGGCGATGATCAGATCGGCGTTCGGCCCCGGCTCCTTGAGCCACGTCGCGCCATCGATGACCTCCTGCGCGAAGTTCGGGTTGTCCTTGCGGCCCGGCTGTTCGATCTGGCGCGTGGACAAGCGCAAGTAGACCGAGCCGCCGGTCTCGTCGCGCAGCCAGGTGCGCTCGTTGGGATCACCCTCGCCGTCACGCTGCATGTAGTCGAACGACCAGCCCATGATGATGGCGAGCTCGTCGGCGAAGGCCGGCTCGAAGCTCGCCAGACCGTCCTGGCTCATGCCGATCAGCGGCTGCGCGATGGATTGGTGCGCGCCGCCTTCTCCGGCCAGCGATACGCCGGACGGCGTGCCGACAACCATGAAGCGGGCGTCCTGATAGCAGGCGTAGTTGAGCGCATCGAGGCCACGCGACACGAAGGGGTCGTAAAGCGTACCCACCGGCAGGATGCGCTCGCCGAACAGGGAATGCGACAGCCCCGCCGCACCGAGCAGCAGGAACAGGTTCATCTCAGCGATACCCAATTCGATGTGCTGGCCCTGCGGCGAGAAGGCCCATTTCTGGGCGCTCGGGATGCGCTCGTCGCGGAAGGTGTCGGCCAGCGGTTTGCGGGCGAACAATTGCCGCCGGTTGACCCACGGTCCGAGGTTGGTCGAGACGGTCACATCCGGCGAGGTGGTGAGAATGCGGCTGGCCAAATCGGTGTCGGTACGGGCGATCGCGTCAAGTACCTTGCCGAAGGCGGCCTGGGTCGAGATTTCCTCGCCCGTCTTTGCCGGGCTTTGCGAGACCTCGGCAGGAACCTTGACACGCGGCGCCTCGAAACGGCGCGGCCCCTTGGCGAAGAACGGCACGGAGCCGAGGAAGTCCTTCAGCTCGCCGGCGTTTGTACCGAGCCCCTCGAACGGCTCCCATTCGTGCCCCTCGCGCACGTTCATGCTGGCCTGGAACTCGTCCATCTGGGCGGCCGTCATCAGGCCGGCGTGATTGTCCTTGTGGCCTGCCAGCGGCGTGCCCCAGCCCTTCACCGTATAGGCGATGAAGGCGGTCGGGCGGTCGTGGTCTATGCCCTTGAACGTGTCGCTCAAGGTCTCGATGCAATGGCCCCCGAGATTGCTCATCAGCCGCGACAGCTCATCATCCGAACGCTTGTCGAGCAGCGCTGTCACCTCACCCTGATCGCCGATATCGTCCATCAGCCGCTTGCGCCACGCGGCCCCGCCCTGAAAGGTCAGCGCCGAATAGAGCTGATTGGGGCAGGTATCGATCCAGCGCTTCAGCGCCGCGCCGCCCGGCTCTTCAAACGCCGCACGCTGCAGGGCGCCGTATTTGATCGTAACAACGTCCCAGCCGAACGCCTTGAACACGGTCTCGATGCGGTCATAGAGCCCCTCGCGCACGACACCGTCGAGACTCTGGCGGTTGTAGTCGATGATCCACCAGGTGTTGCGCAGGTCGTGCTTCCAGCCCTCCTGCAGCACCTCGTAGACATTGCCCTCATCAAGTTCGGCATCGCCGACCAGCGCGATCATGCGCCCCTCGCCTTCATGCTTGCCGGGCCACTCCTTTGCGGCGACATAATCCTGGATCAGCGAGGCAAAGGCGGTGATGGCAACGCCCAGGCCCACCGAGCCGGTGGAGAAGTCGACATCGTCCACATCCTTGGTGCGGCTGGGATAGGACTGCGCGCCGTGGAAGCCACGGAAGTTCTCCAGCTTCCCGCGGCTCTGGTTGCCCATCAGATAGTGAATCGCGTGGAAGACCGGCGAGGCATGCGGCTTGACCGCGACACGGTCCTGCGGCCGCAGCACATCGAAATAAAGCGCCGTCATCATCGAGACCATCGACGCCGATGACGCCTGATGACCGCCGACCTTGACCCCATCCACCTTCTCGCGGCGGTTCGCCTGATCGATCATCCAGCAGGCAAGCCACAATGCCTTGCGCTCGAGTTCGTGCAGTACCTGTAAGCGTCGCGGGTCGGTTGTCATGTCACACCATTGATCTTGCGTACGGTCCGGCAGGATATAACAGCTTGCTTACGCTATTTCCTTGCTGTTCCTATCTCGAATTGGCATTTTGATGGCAATTATTGAAATATAAGAGCCATATGAATGCATAATTCTGCCAACATCGATGCCATTGACCGGAAAATCCTGCGCCAGCTGCAGGATAACGCCCGGCTGACAAATCAGGAACTCAGCGAAAAAGTGGGCCTGAGCCCGTCACCTTGCCTGAGGCGGCTGCGCAGGCTTGAGGCCGACGGCGTCATCACCGGCTATTCCGCGTCCATCGACGAGGAAAAACTCGGGCTTCCGGTCGCCGTCTTCATGTCGGTGAAACTGGACAAGCAAATCGATTCCGCGCTGGGCGCGTTCGAGAAGGAAATCAGTAAACATCCTGAAATCGTCGACTGCTGGCTGATGACGGGCGAGAACGACTATCTGCTGCGCATCCTCGCGCCGGGCCTGCGCGAGTACGAAGCATTCCTGACCGGCATTTTCACGAAGATTCCCGGTATCGCGTCGATCCAGTCATCCGTCTCGTTGCGGCGCGTGAAATCCTCGCAGCCGAGCGTCGCCGGCGCGTAAGGCAAGGATCGTTCGGTCATCGTTCCCGGCAACCGGATCTGCCCCCCCTATGGCCAGATCGGACGAGCCGCGCCGAAGACAAGAGCCGGGAACTTTTCTTGCGCATACCGGAAAAGGTTTCGATCCGCTTCGATGGGCGTATTCAGTTGCCGTTCTTGATTCCGCGGATCCAGTCGAACCACGGGCCAGTGATGCGGACCGCATAATTCGCGTCCTGATTGGAGCCAACCTGGACCGCGTAGATCGTGCGCTCGTCCCTGCTCTTGACGTACTGGTAAATCGAAGCGCCGGTGTTGCCGTTAAGATCGCATTGATGCGCGAAAAAATTCGGCTCGATCTGTTTGGGATCGATTTCGCAGGACGCATGCCACATCGTGTTGTCCTTGTCGCTTGGATACCCGACGAGATTGCCGACGAACACGGGCAAGCCATCGTCATAACCGTATGCCATCCAGCCGGTCGTGTTCCCTATCGGGTCGTTGAAGCTCACCACCGCGACGTCGTATTGCATCCGGTCATAGTCATAGACCCCCTTCTGCGCGTCGCTGAAGCCGTTTGGAACCGCAAGGCCGGTACCCGCAAATGCGCCCAGCGGACCCCGATTGCCGTCCCTGCCGGGATAAACATCGATGGACTTGGGCCAGGCGTTCGTTTCGGTATCGAACACGCAACTGGCAGCGGTCAGGACGTGGTTGGTCCCGATAACCGTCCCACTGCATCCCAGAAGCGTACCGTCCGGAAACTCGGTAACGATCTGGACGACCGTGGAGAAAGGATATCGGGTGGTATCCTTGATCTTGCTGCGCTCATCCTTGCCGAAGACGACCTTGTCCTGCTTGCCGCTGACCGGCTCGATGCCTTCAGGATCGAGCTTGCCTGGCTTCGCCCTGTCTTCGGGAGCCTGCGAGGGGGCCGCAGGCGCCATCGCCTTCAGAGCTTCGACGATAGCGGCTGGAGCCGGAATCTGTTCGATCGTCCCGTCGGCAGACCATTTCGAGGTCACGAAGCCCGATGCATCAAGTTTGTGCGGCGCGCTTCTGAGCCCGCGGACCTGATCCTGCGCGATCGTCACAGTTCGCTGCGCGGGGGCCGCGCTGATCGTTACCCCCGGTCCGGGTGCGCCGGTGCCGGGTTGTCCGGCCTCCATGGCACGCCTGCCATCCGCAAAAGCCGAAACGGAAGCAAGAACAAGAGAACAAGCCAGAATCCGCTTTCCCATGGCACTCATACGCATATCCCCGTTATCGGATTTTCGTTACGTCAGGTGACGAATAACTTGCCACCAACACCGGTAAATCCAAGTGTTTTTTAGCCGCGTGAGGGCCGGTGCGCGGAAAGCGCCTTTGACAGCGTCTCTTCGACGATACGCTCAGGAGCACGATGCGACCGCGCGGAAAGTGTCCCGAAGCAATCGCGGGCGGCGTAAAACACGCGCAGCGGCAGGCCTTCCCATCACCGGCATATCGGGCCTTGCTTGCCGTGCCGGCCCGCGAACGCCCAACCGATCGATCCGCTTACTGACCGTCGCGGGCTGCGAGTATCCAGTCGAACCAGGGACCCGTAATGCGCACGGCATAATTCGCCTGATCGTTGTCGGCTGCCTGAACGCCGTAGATCGTGCGTGAGTCCGAGTCCTGGAAATACTGGTAAAGGGCGGCTCCGCCAGTCCCCTGAATATCGCAGAGATGAGCGAAAAGGTTCGGCTCGATCTGCTTGGGATCGACTTCACAGGCCGTACCCCACATCGTGAATTCCTTGTCCGCGGGATATCCGACGATATTGCCTATGGTCTGCTGCATGCCGTCGTCGAACCCGATGGCCAGCCATCCGGTTTTGTTGCCGACCGCCTCCTCGAACCTCACCACGGCGATGTCGTAGAGCAGCCGGTCGAAGTCGTAGGAACCCTTCGGCGCCTTGCTGAAGCCGTCGGCAATGGAGAGGCCCACGACATAGTATGAACCGAAGGGCGCGTTCTCGCCGTTCAGCCCGGGATAGACCGCGACAGACTGCGGCCATGCATTTGTCTTGGTGTCGAATACGCAATTGGCTGCCGTGATGGCGTGATTGGGCCCGATCATCGTCCCGGCACATCCCTTGCGCGAACCGTCCGGAAACTCCGTGAGAAGATAGATGACGGTTGAGAAGGGGTAGCGTGTCGTGTCCCGGATCTGTTCGCGTTCGTCCTGCCCGGAAATGAGCCGGCTCTGCTTGTCACCGCTTGCGGAGATCGGCTCGATGCCGGCGGGATCGAGTTTGCCGGGCTTCGCCCTTTCTGCCGGAGCCTGGGAAGGCGCGGAAGGCGCCATTGTCTTGAGCGCCTCGACGACACTGGCCGGGGCAGGCGACGTCTCAACCTTGCCATCGGCGGACCATGTCGAGACACCGAACCCCGCCTCATCGAGTTTCGGCGGCGCGGCTCTGGACGCGCGGACCGAAGCTTCCGGCAGCA
>JAGRLC010000018.1:5749-12369 GCA_020441995.1 Rhodobiaceae bacterium | reverse complement strand
CGGCCAGCGGGTTTTCCATCGTGTCCGGCTTGCCGACATCGGCGTACCGTTCGTCGGACGGCGCAAGCCACTCGCGCTCAGCACCCCAGTAGGTATCCTTTTCCGGGTGCCAGATGTCGTCGCGGCCAAAGCCGAAACCGAAGGTCTTCAGGCCCATGGATTCGTAGGCAATGGTCCCGGCGAGAATGATCAGGTCGGCCCAGGAAACCGCGTTGCCGTACTTCTTCTTCAGCGGCCACAGCAGACGGCGCGCCTTGTCTAGGTTGCCGTTGTCCGGCCATGAGTTGAGCGGCGCGAAGCGGATATTGCCGGCGCCGCCGCCGCCACGCCCGTCGGCCAGGCGGTAGGAGCCCGCCGAGTGCCAGGCAAGACGGATCATCAGGCCGCCGTAATGGCCATAGTCAGCCGGCCACCACTCCTGGCTCTGCGTCATCAGATCGTGCATGTCCTTCTTCAGCGCTTCAAAATCCAGCGTCTTCAGGGCTTCGCGGTAATTGAAGTCCTTGCCGAGCGGATTCGTCTTGGTGTCGTGCTGATGCAGGATGTCGAGGTTCAGCGATTTCGGCCACCAGTCCATGACCGTCGCGCCCGTTTCGGTGATCGCGCCGTGCATGACCGGGCATCCGCCCGCAGTTTCAACCTTCTTGTCCATTATGTCCTCCTGTGACGTTCGTTTTCTTGGTCCCGCCGCCCGCTTGCATGTTTGGGGGATGCAAGCGCTGGCGTGCTGGTATCCGCGAATCCTGACGGGAAGATGATGAGGACAGGTAATAAAAGCAAATTGTATTTTTTCTAATTCTTGATAGGAAAAATTTATCGAGATATAGAAGCGGGATGATCAGCCTGAAACAGCTCCGCTATCTCGATACGCTGGCCGAAACCGGTCATTTCGGCCGCGCCGCCGAACTTGCCGGCGTGACTCAGCCCGCGCTCTCCGTCCAGATCCGCGAACTGGAAGCGCGTCTTGGCGTGGAACTGGTCGAGCGTCACCCCGCCGGCGCGCGTCTGACGGCGATGGGGGTGGAAATAGCCGCGCGCGGCGCGCAGGTGCTGGCCGATGTGCGCGAGATCGAAGACTTCGCCAAGGCGCGGGCAGGGGCTTTTTCCGGTCCCTTGCGCCTCGGTATCATTCCGTCGATCGCGCCATTCCTTCTGCCGCGCCTGCTGCCGGAAATCACGGCCCGCTATCCGGCCATCGATCTTGTGTTGCGCGAGACACTGACCGAAACGCTGATGCGCGAACTGGTCGGCGGCGATCTCGACCTTGTCATAGCCAGCCTGCCGCTCGATCACCCGCAGGTGGAGACGGCGGAAGCCTACACGGAAGCCTTCATGCTGGTCGCGGCGCAGGCTGGCCCGGCAGGTGCGGGGCCATTGCCGCTCTCCTCTCTTGCCGATCAGCGCGTGCTGCTGCTGGAGGACGGCCATTGTCTGCGCGATCAGGTGCTGCACGCCTGCGGCACGTCGCTGACAGGTCCAAGGCGCGGCGGCGGCGCGACCAATCTGGGCACGCTGGTCGAACTCGTCGCCAACGGCCAGGGGGTCACGCTTGTGCCGGAGATGTATGCCCATGGCATTTCCGGGCGCGAAGAGCGCGTGCGTACCCTGCGCTTCGCCGATCCGGAACCCAATCGCCGCGTCGCGCTGGCCTGGCGCAAGACCCATCCGCTGGCGCAGCGTTTCGGCGAATTGCGCGATCTCGTGGCGGCTTGCGCGCCGCAATAATCATTCGCCGCCTTGCAGCCTCTGGCGGCTGCGCGTATAAGCCGCCGCGAATTCCCTCACATTTGCAGACCAAGAGGACGACCCGACCATGGCGCTGGAACGCACCTTTTCGATCATCAAACCCGACGCGACCAACCGCAACCTGACCGGTGCGATCAACAGGCTGATCGAGGCCGCGGGCCTGCGCATCGTCGCCCAGAAGCGCATCCGCATGACTCAAGCTCAGGCCGAGACCTTCTACGCGGTCCACAAGGAACGCCCGTTCTTCGGCGAACTGGTGGAGTTCATGATTTCCGCGCCGGTCGTGGTGCAGGTGCTGGAAGGCGAGAACGCCATTGCCAAGTACCGCGAAGTGATGGGCGCCACCAACCCGGAGAACGCCGATGCCGGCACGATCCGCAAGGAATACGCTCTGTCGGTCGGCGAGAACTCGGTTCATGGCTCCGATGCGCCGGAGACGGCAGCTATCGAGATCGCCCAGTTCTTCGCGGGCAACGAAATCGTCGGCTGACGCTGGATTTCGGTACCGGACGAAACAAACGGCGCTGCCAGCATGGCGGCGCCGTTTTTTCATATCGGCTATGACAGTGAATTGAGCTTGGGTTCTATGGCGTTTGGCGGCGCGCGGCGCTAATCTTGCCGCCATGAACAAGCAGCCTGATATTACCCGCCTTAAATCCACATGTCCGCATGACTGCCCGTCTGTCTGCGCGCTCGATGTCGAAGTGCTCGACGGCGCGATGATCGGCCGGGTGCGCGGCCACAAGGGGCAGAGCTATACCGCCGGCGTCATCTGCGCCAAGGTCGGCCGCTATGCCGAGCGCAACCATCATCCCGGCAGGTTGCTGAAGCCCTTGCGGCGCGTTGGCGCGAAGGGGGACGGGGATTTCCGCGAAATCTCCTGGGAGGCGGCCCTCGATGAAGTGGCCGAAGCCTTCATCCGCGCCGAGGGGAAATACGGCAGCGAGGCCGTGTGGCCGTATTTCTATGCGGGCACGATGGGGCAGATCCAGCGCGATGGCATCCATCGCCTGCGTCACCTGAAGCGCTATTCCGGCCAGTTCGACACCATCTGCACCAACATGGCCTGGACCGGTTATATCGCCGGAACGGGAAAGCTCGCCGGTCCCGACCCGCGCGAGATGGCGAAGTCCGATTGCGTCGTCATCTGGGGCACCAATGCGGTTTCAACGCAGGTCAACGTGATGACCCATGCGACGAAGGCCCGGAAGGATCGCGGCGCGAAGATCGTCGTCATCGACGTCTACATGAACGACACGATGAAGCAGGCCGATCTGGCGCTGTGCCTTAAGCCCGGCAGCGACGGCGCGCTCGCCTGCGCGGTGATGCATTGCCTGTTCCGCGATGGCCACGCCGATCGCGGCTACATGGCGAAATACGCCGATTGTCCCGATGAGCTGGAAGCGCATCTGAAGACACGCGGGCCGGAATGGGCCGCGCCGATCACCGGGTTGAGCGTTGAACAGATCGAGGCTTTCGCAAAACTGCTCGGCGAGCGTAAGCGCACCTTCCTGCGGCTTGGCTACGGCTTCACGCGCTCGCGCAATGGCGCGGTCAACATGCATGCCGCTTCCTGCATCGCCACGGTCATGGGCTCATGGCCGCTGGAGGGCGGCGGCGCGTTTCACAACAACGGCGCGATCTACAACCTCAACAACAACATCACCACAGCAGCGGACCGGCGCGATCCGTCCATCCGCTTGATCGACCAGAGCCGTATCGGCCAGGCCTTGACCGGCGATGCCGATGCGCTGTTTGGCGGGCCTCCCGTCACCGCGATGCTGGTCCAGAACACCAACCCGGTTTCCGTCGCGCCGGAACAGGCGCTGGTGAAGCAGGGGTTTGCCCGCGACGACCTCTTCGTTTGCGTGCACGAGCAGTTCATGACCGAAACGGCGCGGATGGCCGACATCGTGCTGCCCGCAACCATGTTCACCGAGCATGACGATATCTATCGCGGCGGCGGTCACCAGTACATCTCGCTGGGTCCCAAGCTGATCGACGGCCCCGGTGAGACGCGCGAAAACCACTACGTCCATTGCGAGCTGATGAAGCGGCTCGGCGTCGAGGATCGCGCCAACGACATGAGCGCGCGCGAATTGATCGACGCGATGCTGAAGGCGTCGAAGCGGGGCACCTTCGATGAAATTCTCGAAAAGGGCTGGATCGACTGCCAGCCGGATTTCGACACCGCGCATTACGTCGGGGGGTTCCACTACCACGATGGCAAGTTCCGCTTCGCACCGGACTGGACCGCTGTGAAGGCGCCCAACAATGGGCCCATGGGACCTTATCAAGCGATCCCCAAACTGCCGGATTTCTGGGATGTCACCGAGAATGCCGATGCCGCCCATCCATTTCGTCTGGTGACGGCGCCGGCGCGCTCGTTCCTCAACTCGACCTTCAACGAGACGCCGGGATCGGTGTCGCGTGAGGGCAGGCCAGAGGTGCTATTGCACCCGGACGATGCCGAAACGCTCGGTATCGCGGATGCTGACGCGGTGATACTCGGCAATGCGCGCGGCCAGGTGCGGTTGCATGCGAAGATCTTCGACGGCGTGTGTCGCGGTACGCTGATCAGCGAAGGCATCTGGCCAAATGACGCCTTTGCCGATGGCGCGGGAATCAATACCCTGACACGCGCCGACCCCGTCGCGCCTCATGGCGGCGCGGCGTTCCATGACAATCATGTCTGGCTGCGGCCCGATCCGGCCGCGGGCGGTTTGGACGAAACAAGAAGCAATATCGAGGCTGTCCCCGCATGATCATTCGTCGCGTTGTTCTGGCTGTGGCGGTAATGGCATTCGCATTCGGTTCAGGCGCAAGCCTTGCGGCTCCCGCACCGCGCGAACGGGCGCGCCTGATTATGCTCGACCAATGCGTGGAAAGCTCATCGAACCGGGGCAACCTGTTCGAGGAAATCGCCAAGAATTGCCGTTGCGCTTCGGGCCGGACGGCAAAAAAACTGTCCGATGATGAAGTTGCCGCGGTCGTGTCGGCGGACAAGCTCACCGGCTCTGCCACACGCGTCTGGAACGAACAGATGAAGGCCTGCAAATAGCCGCGTAATGTGGTTTGCACAGCGTTGAATTTCCAAATCCGAATCATATTTCGACGAAGGGCATTGATTTCCGCTCTTGAAGCCAAAGATCGGAACCAATATTTACCGCGTGCATTGATCAGGTGAGTCTGTTTTCGAGAATACGGATATTGCGTCAAGCCATGTTTCTTTCCCTGACCGACCGGCTCGACATGTTGCACGCGCTTCATGACAGCTTTTCTTCTCCGTCGCGGAAATTCGATGAAAAGGAAGCCGCCGAGCACCTGATCGCGGCGCGCAATGCAGCCGTGTGGGAAGGCTCGTGGTCGCAAGCCGGGGCACAGGGCGCGAAACCGCGTGAGCAAGCGCCCCGCTCAGTCGCCCGGCAGCGAAAAAACGGCTGAATCCGTACTCGCCGTATTCCCTGAAAAAACGATCCGCTCACTGACGACCCGCCCCTGGCCCGACGCGTAAAGCGCCAGCGCGCGCGGGTAGAGGACGTGTTCCGCCTCCAGAACACGCGCACCAAGCGTTTCCTCGGTGTCATCTGGCAGAACCGGAACCGCCGCCTGTCCGATGATGGGGCCGCTATCCATCTCGGGCCGCACCACATGAACCGTGCAGCCCGCGATACGTACACCGGCATCGAGAACCCGCTTGTGCGTGTTGAGGCCCTTGAAGGAGGGCAGCAGCGAGGGATGAATGTTGATCATCCTGTCGCTCCAATGCGCGATGAACCCGTCCGTCAGGATGCGCATGAAGCCCGCAAGGCATACGAGTTCGATCTTGTGTTCGTCGAGAACCGCCTGCATCGCCGCGTCGAAATCTTCGCGGCTGTCGAAGGCCTTGTGGTCGACAACCGCTGTTTCGATGCCGGCGGCGCGCGCGCGCTCAAGCCCTGCGGCGTCGGGCCGGTTGGAGAGGACGAGTTCGATGCGTGCCGGGTAGTCCGGCTCCATGGCCGCCGCGATCAGAGACGACATGTTGCTGCCGCGTCCGGAAATCAGGATCGCGGTTCGCGCCGTCATCAGACGGCTCCCGTGGAAAGGTCCAGCCGCCCCGAATACCGGACAGCGGACTTGCCGCCGTCGTTGGCAACGAGTTCACCGATTGTGTAGGCGTCTTCCCCGCCGGCCCGCAGGCTGGCGCAGACATCGCTCTCGCTGCCGGCGGGAACGACCACGATCATGCCGACACCGCAGTTGAACGTGCGCAGCATCTCGGCTTCCTCGATATTGCCGGCGCTGGCCAGCCAGCCGAATACGGGCTGCGCGGTGATGGCCGAAAGGTCGATCTGCGCGTCGGTACCTGCCGGCAGGACGCGGGGCAGGTTCTCCGTCAGCCCGCCGCCGGTGATATGCGCCAAGGCCTTGATGTGCGCCCCGGCCTGAATGGCTGCGAGCAGCGACAGAACGTAGATCTGTGTTGGTTCCAGCAGTGCGCGGCCAAGCGCGGTATCGGGCGCGAAGGGGGCGGGCGCTCCCCACGCAAGCCCTTCGCGTTCGACGATGCGGCGCACCAGCGAGAAGCCGTTGGAATGAACGCCGGAAGAGGCAAGCGCGATTAGCTTGTCGCCGGCCTTGACGTCTTTTGAGGGAAGCAGCTTGCCGCGTTCCACTGCGCCGAGCGCGAAGCCGGCGAGATCGTAGTCGCCTTCGGCGTACAGTCCCGGCATTTCCGCCGTCTCGCCGCCGATGAGCGCGCAGCCCGCCTGCTTGCAGCCTGCCGCGATGCCAGCGACCACCTCTCTCGCCGCAACGACATTCAGCATGCCGGTTGCGTAATAGTCGAGAAACAGCAGCGGTTCGGCGCCCTGCACGACGAGATCGTTGAC
>JAGRLC010000018.1:0-5695 GCA_020441995.1 Rhodobiaceae bacterium | reverse complement strand
TGACCTTGGTGCCGACGCCATCGTTTGCCGCGACAAGCAGCGGATCGGTGTAACCGGCGGCTTTCAGGTCGAAAATACCGCCAAAACCGCCAATCGAACCGTCGGCGCCGGGCCGCTGCGTTGCGCGCACAAGCGGCTTGATCGCATCGACGAGAGCGTTGCCCTTGTCAACGTCAACGCCGGCTTGCGCATAGCTCAATCCGGGGCGGCTGCTTTGGCTCATGGCTTTGTTTCCAGTTTCGGGCAATGGGAAGCATGTGAACAAATCAGCCAGCAAACGCAAGGCTTGGAACCGGTTTTCCCGCGTTAATCACTTATCAGGACGAACCGGCGAAACTTGGTGAACGTTTCCTTTACGCCGCTCACTCCCGATTGGCCGCCCGATGAAATTTCTCATCCGCTCCGGACCGATGATTGCCCTGTTCGCGGTGCTGCTGTGCCTTTGCGCGCCGCAGGCCGGCGCCTGGGGCAGGGATGTCTACAAGGTCGAGGGGCTTGAAGCCGAGCGCATGGCGGCGGATGCGGTGACAGCCAAGCGGCAGGCGCTGGATCATCTCTACAAGGAAGCCTTGTCGCGCCTGTTCCGCAGGCTGGCGCGCTCAGGCGATGTTGTCCGCCTTCCTTTGCCGACGCGCGCGCGCGCGGAAGCGCTGGTCGCGTCCTTCAATGTGACCTCGGAGGAGACTGGCGCGACCCGCTATGCCGTAAAGGCAGTGGTGAACTTCGACCGCGACCGCGTCGCCGAACTCTTCTACCGCTCGGGTGTGCAAATCCACGACAAGCCCGGCCCGCAGGTGCTGATCATCCCGGTCCATGTGACGGCGGGCGGCGTTGAACTCTATGACGACACACCTGAATGGAGCGCGGCACTTGCCGAAGCCATTCGCGCCGAACGGCTGGTAAAGCTCGAACTTGCCAAGGGCTCGATGCAGGACCGGCTGGAACCGGCGGAACGCCTTCTGGCGCTCGACAGGGTGTCGCTGGATTATCTGCGCGTGCGCCATTCGGCCCAGGGCGCGCTGATCGCCGAGTACACCGACGCCACGCAGGATGCGCCGGCGCGCTTCCGCCTTGCGGGCGACAGCGGCGCCGGCCGGTTCGAGAAATCGGTGCTGATCGCGCCCGATGTCGAGAACCCGTTTGCTTACGCGGCCGGCCTCATCCCCGAATGGCTCGATGACAACTGGAAGCAGATGCAATCCCACGGCGCGTATGCCGGCGTGCTGATCAACGGCATGCCGCTGGACCCGCCGGCGGCTCCGCGTGAACAAACAATAGCGATCCCCGCAAGCGCCGGGCAGGCGATGCCGGAACTGCGGCTTGCGGTAGTTCAGCCCGCGATGGAAATAACGCCCGCCGGGAAGCCGGATCCCGCGCCTGCGCCAGCCGTGACGCCTGTGGCGGCGCCCGTATCCGCTCCCGTGCCGGACAACGCGGTTTCCACGATCACGCTTGAGGTGGAGGGCGGGGCCGATCAGCTTTCGATCTCCCGTGCGCTTGCCAGGGCGGGGCCGGTTACCGCGTTCGAATTGCGCGGAGATGGAACTGCGCAGCACGTTGTGCTTTGGTACAGGAAAGATCGGGAAGGTCTGTTCAGGGCCTTGTCGCAGAACGGAATTTCAATCGAGCAGAACCTTGCATCGAACAACTGGCGCATCATTTTCCGCTAAAGGCGGCAAACGTGTTTCCGTTGCGGTGCGAGCGGATGCGATGTGACGCATGACGATCCCCAACATCATTACCATCCTGCGTCTGGTTGCCGTGCCGCTGATCATCTACAGCGTCATTGTGGGCTGGCATAAGCTGGCGTTCTGGCTGTTTATCACTGCCGGTATTTCCGATGCGGTCGATGGGTTCATCGCCAAGCGTTTCAACCAGGCCAGCGAGCTTGGCGCTTATCTGGACCCGCTGGCCGACAAGGCATTGATCGTCAGCCTCTTCGTGGCGCTGGGCATTCAGGGTTACATCCCCATCTGGCTGACCATTCTTGTTGTCAGCCGTGATGTCTTCATTCTCTCCGGTATCGGCGTTGCCGTCCTGATGGGAAACCCGATCGATATCGATCCGCTCAAGATTTCCAAGGCCAACACGGCGTTTCAAATCGCGCTTGTCTGCCTTGTTCTGGGGTCAATCGGATTTGACATGCCCGCCGAACTGCTGGTGAAAGCGGGGACGTTTATCGTCGCGGGCCTCACAATCGCTTCGGCAATCGCCTATCTGTTGACGTGGATTCGCCACTTGTCCGATGCTGACTAGGGTCGGCTGAGCGCGTTTGGCGTGTATTGGCGTTGTGAATTGCACCTGAGAGGACGGCACCCGAATTGACCTTGAACCAGCAAATGCGTTTCTGGGCCGCCGCACTGGCCGCAGTGCTTTTTCTGCTCTGGCTGTTTGCCGACATCCTGCTGCCCTTTGTTGCGGGCATGGCGCTGGCCTATCTGCTCGACCCGGTTGCCGACCGGCTCGAGCGCCATGGCGTGCCGCGGCTTGCCGCGACGCTGCTTATCCTGACGGTCTTTGCGGCCTTCTTTATCATCCTGCTGGTGGCGCTCGTCCCTGTTCTCGTCAGTCAGCTCGATTCCTTCATCCTGCGCTTCCCTGAATATTCCGACCGGCTCAAGGTTCTCTTCGATCAGTGGTCGCAGGGCTGGGTCGGGCGGCTCTTGCAGGACGGGTCCCAGAAAATCGAAAGCAACATCGGCACGATCCTGCAGAATCTTGCCTCGTGGGTTGGAAGCTTTGCGAAATCGCTGCTCAGCGGCGGTATGGCCGTGGTCAACATGGTGGCGCTGCTGGTCGTCACCCCGGTTGTCGCCTTCTACCTGCTGGTCGATTGGGACAATATGATCTCCCGTCTCGACGATCTGCTGCCGCGCAATCACAAGCAGGAAATCCGCCGGATCATGGGCGAGATCGACGAGGCGCTTTCCGGTTTCATACGCGGTCAGACGATGGTCTGCGCGATACTCGGCGGGTTTTATGCCATCGGGCTGACGCTGATCGGTTTGAACTTCGGCCTGCTGATCGGTCTTGTGGCCGGGTTGATCAGCTTCATTCCCTATGTCGGATCGATCAGCGGCTTCATCGTCGCGGTCACTGTCGCGTTGGTTCAGTTCTGGCCCGACTGGACCTATGTCGCGCTGACGGCGGTCGTGTTCATTGCCGGTCAGACCATCGAGGGCAACATCCTGCAACCGAAGCTCGTCGGCGACCATGTCGGTCTGCATCCGGTCTGGCTGATGTTCGCGCTGTTTGCCTTCGGCTATCTGTTCGGCTTCGTCGGCATGCTGCTGGCGGTGCCGGTTGCCGCGGCTCTCGGTGTCATTGTCCGTTTCTCCGTCGCGAAATATCAGCAAAGCGCGCTCTATTACGGAACGTCCGCTACCCAGGACAGCGAAGACTGATACCCCCGCATGTCCGACGCACCTTCGCGCCAGCTATCATTGGATCTCGCCTTCCGCCCCGCCATGGAGCGGGAGGACTTTCTCGTCAGCGAATGCAATGCGGCAGCCGTTGATGCGATTGACCGCTTCGAAAGCCTGTCGCCGCCGCTGTTGGTGATCGTCGGCCCGATTGGCGCCGGCAAGACCCATCTGTCGGAGGTCTGGCGCACATCGAGCAATGCGGTGCGTGCGGATGCGGGCGGTCTTGGCGAGGACATGGCCGCGCGGATGCTGGAAGCCGGTGCGGCAATCATAGAGGATATGCCTGGCGATCCGGGCGCGCTGGATGAGGGGACGCTGTTCCATATTCTCAATGCGGCGGTGCAAAACCGAATCCGGCTGCTGATGACCTCACGCACCGCGCCGCCCGCATGGGGACTGGTGACGGAAGACGTGAAAACGCGGTTGCGTCTTGCCACCGTTGTGACAATCGATTTGCCGGACGATGCGCTTTTCTCCGCGCTGATCATGAAGCTGATGGCCGACCGGCAGATGACGGTTGCCGCGAACGCGCTGCGCTATGCGGTCCCGCGGCTGGAACGCAGTTTCGAGGCGGCGGAGAACTTCGTCGAAGCCGTCGAACGCGTCAGCGTCGAAAAGCGCAAGACCGTGACGCTTGGCATCGTCCGCGAGGTGATTGCCGGGCAGGGCGGGGAAGAGCGGTGAACCGCAGACACTGAATTGTCATATAACTGAACGATAAACCGGTCGATTCATTCACGCCGTTTCCCGTAATTCACCGTTTTGATGTAGGCTGACGTTCCCGATGGAAAACGCACCTCGAAATTCTCAAGTTTCAAATCCCGGCAAGACGCGCAACGCCGTGCGCAGCGCCATGGCCGCCAACGATTCCGCAGCGCCTGAAGCCGCGTCGGCTGCTGAATGGATGGAAAAGCCCGAGCGCTTCGTCAACCGGGAGCTGTCGTGGCTTGCGTTCAATCACCGGGTTCTTGAGGAATCCTCCAACACCGATCATCCGCTGCTGGAGCGTCTGCGCTTCCTGTCGATCTCGGCGAACAACCTCGACGAGTTCTTCATGGTGCGCGTCTCCGGTCTCGTTGATCAGGAACGTGCCGGCATTTCCACGCTCAGCATCGATGGCCTGACCCCGAGCGGGCAGTTGCGTCAGATCGGCCAGACCGTAAACAACCTCGTTGAAAGCCAGCAGGCGCAGTGGGTCGCCTTGCGCGGGGAGCTTGCCGGGCAGGGAATCGTGATCGTCGATGGCGGCCAGCTTTCTCCATCCGATCGCGAATGGCTCGATCAGGACTTCCTGGAGCATATTTTCCCAGTGCTGACACCGCTCGCGGTTGATCCTGCGCACCCGTTCCCCTTCATTCCGAATCTGGGGTTCTCGCTGGTGCTGGAACTGGTCCGCAAGGGCGCCAGCATGACCGCGCTGATCCGCGTGCCGCTGAAGGTCGCCCGCTTCATCCAGCTTCCGGCGAACGACGATGCGGCGCTGCGTTTCATCGCGCTGGAAACCGTCATCGGTCTTTATATCGAGCGCCTGTTCCCCGGCTACGAGGTGCGCGGCAAGGGATCGTTCCGCATCATTCGCGACTCGGACATCGAGATCGAGGAAGAGGCCGAGGATCTGGTGCGCGAGTTCGAGACCATGCTCAAGCGCCGTCGCCGCGGCGACGTGACCCGGCTCGAAATCGAGGCTTCAACGCCGGAGAACCTGCGCATGACGGTCGCCAAGGCGCTGCATGTCTCGGAGGAGGAAACCGTCACCATCGACGGCATGCTTTCGCTGAACGAGCTTGATCAGCTTGTCGACGTTGACCGGCCCGACCTGAAATTCGTGCCCTATACGCCGCGCTTTCCCGAGCGTATCCGCGAGTTCGGCGGCGATTGCTTTGCCGCGATCAAGGCCAAGGACCTGATCATTCACCACCCTTACGAATCTTTCGACGTGGTGGTGCAATACCTGAACCAGGCCGCCCGCGACCCCGATGTGCTTGCCATCAAGCAGACGCTGTACCGCACGTCCAAGGACTCGCCGATCGTGCGCGCCCTGATCGAGGCCGCCGAGGCGGGCAAATCGGTGACCGCGCTTGTCGAGTTGAAGGCGCGTTTCGACGAGGAAGCCAATATCCGCTGGGCCCGTGATCTGGAGCGCGCCGGCGTGCAGGTCGTGTTCGGCTTCGTCGAACTGAAGACCCACGCGAAGCTGTCGATGGTGGTGCGCCGCGAGCAGGGGCAACTGACCACATACTGCCACATCGGCACCGGCAACTATCACCCGA
>JAGRLC010000017.1 GCA_020441995.1 Rhodobiaceae bacterium | reverse complement strand
CCGGCCCCGGCTTCTCGTTGCGGAAAACATAGCCCTGCCGATAGCTGCGGTAGGGCTTGGGCAGGCTCTCGTAGTTCTCGGCCACATAGCGGGCGAGCGGCGCGGTCAGGTCATAGCGCAGGGATAACCACTGCTCGTCGTCGTCCTGCAGCGAGAAGACGCCCTCGTTGGGACGGTCTGAATCGGGCAGGAACTTGCCGAGCGCCTCGGTGTATTCGAACATCGGCGTTTCGACGGGATCGAAGCCGTAGCGCTCGAAAACCTCGCGCACCTTGTCCAGCATGACGCGCGAAACCAGCAGATCGCTGGCACTGCGATCCACGAATCCGCGCGGCAGGCGCGCGGCAACGCGTCGTTGTTTCTTTGCGCCGCTCATGGCTGGCTCGATCAGGTCTTAAGTTTCAGGGCCCGGTGAAAGACTGGCAGGCCGCCAAATCCCGCAAATCACGCTTGCGAAGCAGGCGGCCGGCATGCGCGGCACTGGTTAGACGAGATGACGCCAGCGGGCAAGGGTGTGCCCGCAGACTCCTTAATCGAAGAGCGCGTCGATATCGTCCTGATTGACGCGGGTATCGTCGTCGGGCAGCGCGGGGCCGTTGAGCAACGCCTGCTGCTCGTCTTCGACCTCCTGGACGTGCGGCGCAATTTCGTTGAAGGCTTCCAGCCCGCCCCAGATACCCATCATGCGGTTCACCCGGTCCTCGATGAAGTGCAGCGTCTTGACGACCTTGGTGATGCGCTGGCCGGTCAGATCCTGGAAGTTACAGGCCTCGAAAATCTGAATGGTCTGGTCCTGGATATCGCTGACCAGTTCGACATTGGCGCCGCGCTTGAGCATGGCGCGCAGGTCGCCGGCATGGCTGTCGATGGTCTCGGCAGCGGCAAGAATTGTTTCCGTCGCCTGCTCGGTGCCGTTGACGATGGCGTCCAGTTCATCGGTGACGCGGTTCATGCCATCGCCCTGGAACGAACCGGTATGCAGCGTCGCCAGTTCCTTCTTGGTGCTGGCGATGGCGTCCTGGATCTCGTCCAGTTCGACCTTGATCTTGCGGGCTTCCTCGATCTGATTACGCAGATCGGTGCCGATGACCTCGGTCACCTGCTCAGCCGTGCCGGTCACGGCCTTGCGGACGTTTTCGATCAGGCCGACAAGTTCCCGGTGGCGGCGTTCGGCGGAAACGTCTTCCGGAACTTCCGCTTCATTTGTTCTTTCAATGCGAAAACGCTTAGCCGCCAACGCCAAATCCGCCTCCCTAGGCTCTTGGTCAATCCGGTAAATGTCACAGATTGGCGTTAACACCGCGTTGACGCTGATCCATACGGCACTAGGTTTTCGTAGGGCATATCGGGCGGAACCAACCGCCCTTATTTTACTTGCCTGCGTTTTCCATGGGACCCTCCGGCCGGGGCCGGATTTGAGGGAGGATACACATGCCGATCAATCGCCGCGATTTGATGTCCGGGGCCGCGGTTGCCGCCGCCGCTTCGGCCATGCCTGTCAGCTTCGTCACGAACACGGCGGAGGCTGCCGAGATGGGCAAGCCCGCCGGCATCTTCTCCTACAAGCTCGGCGACATGGAATGCATGGCGCTGAATGACGGCGTCGCCAATTTCCCGCTGCCCGACAAATTCGTCAAAAACGCCAGTCTCGATGACGTCAAGGCGGCGCTCGAGCGGGCGTTGATGGACCCGTCGACCATGTCGATCCCGTTCACAGCGATGGTGGTGAAAACCGGCGGCAAGACCGTGCTGCTCGATACCGGCAACGGGCCTGCGGCAGGCGGCACGCGCGGCAAGCTGTTTTCAAACCTCGAGGCCGCCGGCATCGACCGCAATTCCATCGACATCGTCGCGATCTCGCATTTCCACCCCGACCACATCGGCGGATTGCTCGACGAAGCGGGCGAAAAGTCTTTCCCCAACGCGGAACTGGTCGTGCCCGGCGTTGAATTGTCCTTCTGGCTCGATGACGGCAATCTTTCCAAGGCATCCGATGCCATGAAGCCGCGGTTCGAACTCGCCCGCAAGAATGTCGGCGCCTACACCGATGCGACGCGTCCCGTCGGCGATGGCGCGGATGTGACGCCGGGCATCGTCGCGCAGGCCGCCCACGGGCATACGCCGGGCCATACCGTGTTCCGGCTGTCGTCGGGCGATAAGCAGATGATGATCCTGTCGGACACGACCAATCACCCGGCGCTCTTCGTGCGGCACCCGAACTGGCATGTTCAGTTCGACATGGACGCCGAGATGGCCGCCAAGACGCGCGTCAGGCTGCTCGACCAGGTCTCCGCCGACGACATGCTGGTGGCGGGTTACCACTTCCCGTTCCCGGCGACCGGCCACATCGTCAAGGATGGCGACGGCTATCAGCTCGCACTCGCTGCCTGGCAGCCGCAGCTTTAATTTCCAGGCACTGTTTGCCCAAGGGCGCGGGGCTTCGGTCCCGCGCTTTTTTTATTGCCGGAACGCAGTTTTTCGAGGTCAACGGTTCGTTAGGGTAAATACTTGGCAAACAATGTATTTACCCGTCATCAACCCTGAAATTACGTAAAGGCAATCCGGCGAAGTTTGTTTACCACTCCTGTTACCGTTAACCCCTAGGCTTGCCTCATGCGGCCTCTGGCGGAACCGCTTTCGTATACCGCCGTTGGCCCTGCTCGTGTTTTTGTACCGCGTAACGAGTTGGAGCCCGTAGTCCCGTGTTCATGCGTATATTTCTAGTCGCCGTCCTGCTGAGCCTTGTCTTTGCCGGCACACCGCGCGCCCAGGCCAATGAAGGGCCTTTCCCGATGCTGATGAATTCCCTGTTCGGTTCGGACGGATCGCAGGGCAGATCAGCCTACCGGCCGCGCCGTCAGGCAGCCCCGCTGCCGCGCACCTATGGCCGTTCGGCAGCACCGCTTCCCGGACAACGCCAAGTCTATGCGCCGTCGCGCGCACCCAGCCGCGGCTTCGATCCGCGCTTCGAACGCCGCGTGGTCGATTATTCGACCGGCGAGCGCCCCGGCACCATCGTCATCGACAAGTCGGCGAAGTACCTCTACCTCGTCCAGCCCGGCGGCAAGGCGATCCGCTACGGTATCGGCGTTGGCCGCCCCGGTTTTCAGTGGCACGGCACCTATAACATCACCCGCAAGGCGGAATGGCCCGGCTGGACCCCGCCCGCCGAGATGAAAAAGCGCCAGCCCTGGCTGCCCGACCACATGGAAGGCGGCCCGGCCAACCCGCTTGGCGCGCGCGCACTCTACATCGGCAGTACGCTTTACCGCGTGCACGGCACCAACGAGCCGTGGACCATCGGCCAGGAGATTTCATCCGGCTGCATCCGCCTGCGCAACGAGGACGTCATTCACCTCTACAACCGGGTGAAGGTCGGCGCGAAGATCACCGTGATCTGAGCGGACAGGAATAACGGGGGGAGCCGGGAGTTCCGGCTTGAAGCCGCGGCGGTTACCCGCCGCGGCTTTTTCTTTCCATCAACGCTCCGGCAGGGGAATGAACTCGCTGTCGCCGGGCACGATATCGAAGCGGGCCTGACGCCAGTCTTCCTTGGCCTGCTCGATGCGTTCCTTCGAGCTTGAGACGAAGTTCCACCAGATGTAGCGCGGCCCGTCCATGGGATCGCCGCCGACGATGACGAAGCGGGCATCGCTTTTCGCCCGCACGGTGATCTCGTCGCCTGGCCGGAACACCAGAAGCTGGGCCTCGCCGAAACTGTCGCCGGCAATCTCGATCTCGCCGGAGACGGTGTAAATCGCCCGCTCCTCATGGGTCGCGGGCACGGGCAATGACGCACCTGCCGCAAGCGCAACATCGGCATAGATGGTTTCATGCGCCAACGGCACCGGCGCGCGCTGGCCGTACATCTCTCCGGCAATGATACGCACGCTCTTGCCACCCTCCTCGATGAAGGGAAGATCGTCCTTGCCGACGTGCTGGAACGCGGGATCGACCTCTTCGGCGTGTTTCGGCAAGGCGACCCAGGTCTGCAGACCAAAGAGCTTTGCGCCGTTGCTGCGGGCTTCCTGCCCGGTACGCTCGGAATGCACGATGCCCTTGCCGGCGGTCATCAGGTTGACGGCGCCGGGATCGATGGTCAGTTCGGTACCGAGGCTGTCGCGGTGAACGATGGAGCCGTCGAAGAGATAGGTCAGCGTCGCAAGTCCGATGTGGGGATGCGGACGCACGTCGATGCCCTCGCCGAGCACGAATTCCGCCGGGCCCATCTGGTCGAAAAAGATGAACGGGCCGACCATTTGCCTCTTGCCCGAAGGCAGGGCGCGCCGGACGGAAAAACCGCCAAGGTCGCGCGCGCGCGGCACAATCACCGTCTCAATCAGATCGGCCGCGGGCGCATCTCCCGGCGCGGGATCGGGGCACGGTTGCCAGCTCATTTTTCTTACCTTTCAGCAAATATTACGTTGCAAGGCAGGTAGGGCCCGCACTCAACCAGCGCAATATGCCTGCCGCAAACCCGCCGTTCGCGTTTTGGCAACACCAAAGCCCGGAGCAAACTCAGGCGATCAGCCTGTACGCCGGTATCGTGAGGAATTCCTCGAAGTCCCTGGCCATCGACATATCGCGGAAAAGCCGGATCGCCTCGGGGAACCGCCCTTTCGCGAAGGCTTCCGTTCCGATCTCGTCGCGAACGCGCATTATCTCGTCGTCGAGCAGGTTGAGGAACAGCTCCTCCGTTACGGTGCGGCCATCGTCGAGGCCGGCGCGATGGCGCAACTGCTGCCAGATCTGCGCGCGGCTGATTTCAGCGGTCGCGGCATCCTCCATCAGATTATACAGCGGCACAGCGCCGCGTCCTCGCAGCCAGGCTTCGATGTACTGAACGCCAACGCGGATGTTCTCGCGCAGGCCGGCTTCGCTCGCCGCTCCGTTATGAACCTTGAGCAAATCGTTCTGTGTGACGTTCACGTCCTCGCGCAGATTGCCGAGCTGGTTGGCTTCAGGCATCAGCCGGTCGAAAACCTCCCTGGCCACCGGCACGAGATCGGGATGGGCAACCCAGGTCCCATCGTAACCGTCGCCGGCCTCGCGCTCCTTGTCGGCGCGCACCTTGGCAAGGGCGGCCTCGTTGGCTTCCGGATCGCGGCGGTTGGGGATCTGGGCGGCCATACCACCCATGGCGAAAGCGCCGCGCCGGTGACAGGTCTTCACCAGCAGGAGCGAATAGGCGCGCAGGAACGCCTCCCCCATCACCACCTTGCCACGGTCGGGCAACAGGAAAGCGGGGTCGCTTTTGAGCTTCTTGATGAAGGAAAAGATATAGTCCCAGCGCCCGCAATTGAGCCCGGTGATACGCTCGCGCAGCTCATAGAGAATCTCGTCCATCTCGAAAGCAGCCGTCAGCGTCTCTATCAGGACAGTCGACTTGATGGCGCCACCCGGCAATCCAAGGCTTTCCTCGGCGAATCCGAACACATCGTTCCACAACCGGGCCTCGACATGGTTTTCGAGCTTGGGCAGGTAGAAATAGGGCCCCGACCCCTGCGCAAGAGCAGCTTTCGCGTTGTGAAAAAGATAGAGGCCGAAATCGAACAAGGCGCCCGAAACGGGCTCGCCATCAACCTCGACATGAACCTCGTCGAGATGCCAGCCGCGCGGTCGCACCAGCAGCACCGCGGGGTTCTCGCCAATCTCGTAACGCTTGCCGGTTTCAGCGTCGGTGAAAGCAAGCTTTCCGGCCCAACGGTCCTTCAGGTTGATCTGACCTTCGATCAGGTTCGACCAGACCGGCGATGTGGCGTCCTCGAAATCGGCCATGAAAACATTCGCGCCGGAATTGAGCGCGTTGACGATCATCTTCCGGTCGACCGGACCGGTGATTTCGACGCGGCGGTCCCGCAGGTCGGCTGGTATGGCGCCCACGCTCCAGTCGCCTTCGCGTATGTGCCGCGTTTCATCGAGAAAATCCGGCAATTGACCTGAGTCATACCGGCGCTGGTGTTCCGCACGCAGCCTCAAGGCGCGCTTGCGCTGGCCGTCGAACCGGCGGTGCAATTCGGCAATGAAAGCGAGCGCTGCGGGAGTTAGAAGCTCATCGTATCGCGGTGCGAACGCGCCATGAACAACAGCTCCCGCCGACGCCACAGGAGCATCTTCGGCCAATGTCATCTTTATCCTCTCCTCCGGCAAAGCCGGTTATTTTTTGTATTATGTATACAAACAAACACCGCCGCCCAGACCTTTGCGGTAGAGGAAAAGGTGTTTCAACCCGTGCATACATGGAGCCTTGTGCACATATACAAGGCCCGCAATTCCAACACGTGTCGCATTCCCGGCAGCTTTTGTCGGCAAACGGCTGACCTGCGGGCGCTTTTGGTCTATGTTCCGGCCTGACAGCGAAAAACGCACGATTCACGCAACAACCGGGGTGCCGGGGCATGCATCGGGAGATCTATGTCCTACGGCGCGCGGTCAACAACACAAGGCAGCAAGTATCTTATGACTTATGAAAACCCGCGCCAGTTCGAAAAACTGGCAACAGACGAAAATACAATGAACGGTAAGGCAGAAGACATGGAAGATACCATCGGCGGCCGCATTACCCGCGCGCGTAATGCTCAGGGACTTTCCGTTGCGCAACTGGCCCGTCGGCTTGGACTGCGCACCACGACGCTCAGCCACTGGGAAAACGACCGCGCCGAACCGCGCCCGAACCGGCTGCTGATGCTGTCCGGCGTGCTGGCAGTGAGCCCGACATGGCTGCTGACCGGACAGGGCACCGCCCCCACCGAGGACGGCGATGACACCAGCGTGCGTCTGCTGAAGCAGGAACTGACACGGCTGCGCGACGACGCAACGACGATCGTCGAGCGTCTCGACCGCACCATCGAACGCCTCGGCAGCGAATAAATCGGATCACGCAGGCGCCGCGCCGCTTATTCGGCGGCGCCGGCCAGCCTCTCGACACCAACGCCGGCGGCCTCCAGGGCCGCGGGCAACGGCCCGCCATAGGCATGGTCGAGCAGTTCGACCGTATGCACGATCGGTATATCCGTGCCCGAACCGATCTGCGTCATGCAGCCTATATTGCCGGTGGCGATGAGATCGGGCGCAAGTTTCTCGATATTTCCGACCTTGCGGTCGCGCAGGCGCGTGGCGATCTTCGGCTGCATGATGTTGTAGGTACCCGCCGAGCCGCAGCAGATGTGACCTTCCGGCACATCCTTCACCGTGAAGCCGGCCTTGCGCAGCAGCGTCTTCGGCGCCTCTCTGATCTGCTGGCCATGCTGCATCGAACAGGCCGAGTGATAGGCGACAGTCGCATCGACATCGCGCACCGGCGCAGGCATGTCGAGGGTTTCGAGGAACTCCGTGACGTCCTTCGTCAGCGCCGACACCTTCTCCGCCTTTCCGGCGTAAGCTGTATCCTCGCGCAGCATGAAACCGTAGTCCTTCACCGTCGTCCCGCAGCCCGACGCGGTGATGATGATGGCATCGAGCCCCTCGCCTTCGATCTCGCGTGTCCAGGCATCGACGTTGGCCTTGGCGAAGTCCAGCGCATCCGGTGTCTTGCCCATGTGATGGACCAGCGCGCCGCAGCAGCCCTCGCCCTTTGCCTGCACCACCTCGACACCAAGCCGGGTCAGCAGACGGACGGTTGCCTCGTTGATCGCCGGATTGAGCACTGGCTGGGCGCAGCCCTGAAGGATGGCGACGCGGGCACGGCGTTTGCCGTCGGCCTGAAAACTGCGCGCACCCTCGCCTGCCGAGCGGCCCGGCAGGCGCGACGGCGCCAGCGCCAGCATGGATGCGATGCGCTCAAACCCCGGCATCCTGCGCAATAGCGGCACCAGCGGCTTGGAATAAAACGCGCCCAGAAGCGAAAGGCGGAAACGGCCCGGATAGGGCAAGACAGCCGCCAGCAAAGACCGCATCAACCGGTCGTGCAGCGGGCGGCGGTACGTTTCCTCGATATGGGCCCGGGCGTGATCGACGAGATGCATGTAGTGGACGCCGGAGGGACATGTCGTCATGCATGACAGGCACGACAGGCAGCGGTCGATATGGGTCACCACCTCCTTGTTTGCCGGTTTGCCGTTTTCCAGCATGTCCTTGATCAGGTAGATGCGGCCACGCGGGGAATCGAGTTCATCGCCCAGCAGTAGATAGGTCGGACACGTCGCCGTGCAGAAGCCGCAATGCACACAGGTGCGCAGGATCTTCTCGGATTCCGCGACATCGGGATCGGTCAGTTGATCTGGAGTAAAGTTGGTCTGCATCGGGCTCAGGAACCTGCGTACATGCGGCCGGGATTGAGAACATGGTCAGGGTCGAAGATGTCCTTGACAGCCCGGGTCAGCGCGGCGACAGGGCGCGCTTCCGGCTGAAAGACATCGACTGACGCGCGGATCGCTTCAGGGGCGCGGATCAGAGTGGCGTGGCCTTTGCCGGCAATGGCCGAGCGCAAAGCGCCCGCGCCCACGTCGCCTTCAGCCGGTATCGCCGCCCAGATCAGCCCGCCGCCCCAGTCGTAGAACACTCGCCCGCCCGCGCCTGTTGCCACCGCTGCAACTTCTGGGCCGCGCGAAGGCATGACCGAGATGCGCCACAGGGCTCTGTCTTGTGCGGCGAAGAACTCCGCGTCACGCACCTTCACCCACAGCGCCTGCGAGGCGTCACCCTGAAGCAGAGCGGGAACGCCATGACGGCGCAGCAGCGTCTTCAATTCGCCGGAGCGGTACGTCATCTGCTCGCCGAAGCCCTCGATGCGCAGCAGCGTTTTCGCCGCGCCATCGATGCCAGCCGGCAAATGCGCGGCTCCCGTCACCTCGAACGGGCTGCCAAGACCCTCAGAAAGGCATGCGATGGCCTGTTTGTCGCCAAGCCCCTCGTAGACAAGCGTCGTCTCTGTTTCGGGAACGGGGAGGACCTTGAGCGTGACCTCGGTCAGCACCCCGAGCGTGCCCCAGGAGCCGGCGGAAAGCTTCACCAGATCGTAGCCGGTGACATTCTTCATCACGCGTCCGCCGCTCTTGATCGCCTCACCGCGCCCGGTGACCATGCGCACGCCGATCAGGCAATCGCGCGCGGCGCCGGCATAGATGCGGCGTGGTCCCGACAGGTTGGCCGCCGCCACCGCACCAATCGTCGGTTCGCCTTCGGAAGCCAGCACCTTGCGGTAATCAACAGGTTCGAAAGGCAGGCGCTGGCGGTTCTTCTCCAGTTCCTTTTCGATTGCCTTCAAGGGTGTGCCGGCCTTTGCGCCAATGACCAGTTCACTCGGCTCGTAAAGCGTGACGCCGGTGAGCTTCGCAGTGGTCAAGGTCGCCGCCGTCTGCATCGGACGGCCGATGGCGCGCTTGGTCGAGCTGCCGGCGATCTCCAGCGGCGCACCGGAGGACCGCGCCTCATTCACCGCGGCGATCACGCCCGCCTCGTCGCGCGGCGCGATCAGGTCCGCGGTTTTTTGTACCTTCGCAACACTCACGACGCCAGCCGCCCTTCCAGCGGAAAGACCTTCGCGGGGTTGAGCAGCCAGTTAGGGTCGAAAACCAGCTTCAGGCGCTGCTGCTGGTGCAAGTCGGTCTCGTTGAACTGGTCCAGCATCAGATCGCGCTTCTCGACTCCGACGCCATGCTCGCCGGTCAGGCAGCCGCCAACCTCGACGCAGAGCTTGAGAACCTCAGCACCGGCTTGTTCGGCCTTCTCAAGCTCACCGGGCTTGTTGATATCGTAGAGAATGAGCGGATGCAGGTTGCCGTCGCCGGCATGAAAGATGTTGGCGATGCCAAGCCCGTGGCGGGTGCAGATCTCGGTGATCTTGGTCAGCACTTCGGGCAGGCGGCTGGTCGGGATCGTCCCGTCCATGCACATGTAATCGGCGATGCGGCCCATGGCGCCGAACGCCTGCTTGCGGCCCTTCCAGATGGCGAGGCTCTCGGCTTCGGTGCGGGCAACGCGCTGGTACCTGGAGCCGTGCTTTTCGGCGACCTCGACGATGCGCGCGATCATCGCGTCGATCTCATCGTCCGAACCCTCGACCTCGACGATCAGGAGCGCCTCAACGTCGAGCGGGTATCCGGCATGGGCGAAAGCCTCGCAGACCTTGATGGCCGGCTTGTCCATATATTCGATGGCGACCGGGATGATCCCTTGCGCGAGAATGTCGGCGACGCAGGCACCGGCGTCCTCGGCGCTGTCGAAGCCAAACAGAACCGGACGTGCACCTTCGGCCTGACGCAATATGCGCACCGTCGCTTCGGTCACGACACCGAACTGGCCTTCCGAACCGCAGATCAGGCCGAGCAGATCGTAGCTGCCGGCATCGAGGTGCTCACCGCCGATATCGACGATGGTGCCATCCATCAGCACCATTTTCACGCCGAGCAGGTTGTTGGTGGTAACGCCGTATTTCAGGCAGTGCGCGCCGCCGGAGTTCATCGCGATGTTGCCACCGATTGTGCAGGCAAGCTGGCTCGAAGGATCGGGGGCATAGAAGAACCGCTCATGCGCCACCGCCTGCGAGATGGCGATATTGGTGATGCCGGCCTGAACCGTCGCAACGCGGTCGGCGAAGTTCATGTCGAGGACGGCGCTCATGCGCGACACGCCGAGAACGACGGCGTCCTCGCTCGGCAGCGCGCCTCCGGCAAGCGACGTACCCGCGCCGCGCGCGATGACCGGCACGCGCTCCTCATTGAGATATTTCAGGACGGCGCAGACCTCTTCCGTCGTTGCAGGCAACACCACGGCAAGCGGTATGGCGCTATAGGCTGTCAGCGCATCGGTCTCGTAGGCGCGGCGCTCATCCTCTGACACGATCAACCCCTGGTCGCCAACAATGGCGCGCAGGCCTTCGGCGATTTCCGCGCGGCGGGCAATGATCGCCGCATCCGGTTTCGGCATGGCAATGAACGACATTTCATCCTCCCTGCGGCATCCTGCGGACGCTTGTTCTGCAACCATCCTACATGCATCCATGGCAGCTGTGCTTCAACGCCGCAAAAATTTTCATGTCCCCCGGGCACATGTTAAACACGCGTCAAACAATATAATTGGCCTTGATTGTTGCCGTGTGGTAGAAAATAAAAAACATCAAACAAAAACCCAATTCAGGAACGGAAACGGCATTCGAGGACAGTATGGGCAACCTGACCGACATGGAGATTTTCTCCCGCGTCGTGACCGCCGGATCTATGTCGGCGGCCGGGCGGGAAATGGCGCTTTCGCCTGCCGTGGTTTCAAAACGGATTCGCAGGCTTGAAGAGCGTCTTGGCGCACGCCTGTTGCAGCGCACGACGCGCCAGATCGCGCTGACGGAAGAGGGCCAGGGCTATTACGAGCGCGTGGTCGCTATTCTGGCGTCTATCGAGGAGGCGGAATCCTATGTTTCGCGGCGCAACTCCAAACCGCGCGGCACGCTGAAAGTATCAGCGCCGACCTCGTTCGGGCGCATCCACATCGCGCCCTACGTCAACAAGTTCATGGAGTTGAACCCGGATCTCAATCTGAGCCTGATCCTGTCGGACGATTTCGTCGATATTGTCGGCGAGGGTTTCGATGTCGCGATCCGCATCGCCGAACTTGAGAATTCAAGCCTCATCGCGCGCAGGCTCGCCGACAACAACCGCATCATCTGCGCGGCGCCGGAATATCTGAACAAGCACGGGGTGCCCAAGACGATCGAGGATATCAGCCGGCATAATTGCCTGTTCGCCACCAACCAGGACAACTGGCGGCTGGAAGGCCCCGAAGGCCCGTTTGTGCTGCGCGTGCACGGCAACATGCAGACCAATTCCAGCGAAGTCGTCCGCGAATGCCTGATCTCGGGCCTCGGCATTGCGCTTCGCTCAACCTGGGATGTCGGTGAGCAACTTCAAAGCGGTGCATTGAAGATCGTGCTGCCCCAATATCGCGCCTCGCGCCGTGTCGGCGTCTACGCCGTTTACCCCAGCCGGCGCTTCCTGCCGGTCAAGGTGCGCGCATTCATCGACTTTCTCGCCGAGTTGTACGGGCCGGAGCCCTATTGGGACCGCGGCCTCAATCTCGACGATCTGACGCAGGAGAATGTCGCCGTTGCCTGACGAGACGCGTTCAGCCCCGCTGTAACCTCGCCGGGGCTTCCTACGCGGCGGATTCGTGATTACATTTCAGGGACAGGGCTTTTACAGGCGGATTTCCGTTTCAGGTCATCCGGGGCGTATCGCTACAGGAAAGCGGCACCATGAAGCGTACGACAATATTTGCAATTTTCACTGCGGCAGCGGCCGCAAGCGTTCTGGCCACCTCCCCAGCCCTGGCTGCAGGCGATGCCGCCCACGGCCAGGAAGTCTTCGCCAAATGCGCATCGTGCCATCAGATCGGCGATGGCGCGCGCAACAATGTCGGGCCGGCTCTAAACGGCGTATACGGCGCACCGGCGGCGTCGCGCTCGGGATTCAACTATTCGCGCGCGCTCAACGAAGCCAGCAAGAACGGGCTGGTGTGGACCGAGGATAATCTCGACCGTTACCTTGAAAATCCGCGCGAGTTCCTGACCGGCGGACGGATGGCCTTTGCCGGCGTTCCAAGCGCGGAAGACCGCGCCGATCTCATCGCCTATCTGAAAACGTTTCCCTGAAGACCGCTTGCGGGCAATCTGCATCCTTTAACGTAATGCCGGACGCCAGGCCGGGTCCCGCTTCGCGGGAACCGATTCCCGGACCGTTTCCAATATCCGCTCAAGCGCCGGCATCGCTTTAGCCGTCATGATCGCCATGACTGACTCGGATGCTGCGCACGATCAGCCAAACGACGAAGATCACGACCGGCACGGCGAGAGCCGTTGCAAGCGCCGGATTGATCGGCAGCCCCGCCTTCTCTCCACCTTTGACCAGATAGCCGACAAGGCCAACGACGTAGTAGCTGACGGCGGCGACCGACAATCCTTCGACGGTCTGCTGCAGCCGCAGCTGCTGGCGGGCGCGGCGGTTCATCGCCTCCAGAAGATCGCGGTTCTGGCTTTCCAGTTCGACATCGACGCGGGCGCGCAACAGCATGGTCGCGCGCGACAGTTTCTCGGAAAGATCGCCAATGCGCGCAGCAATGGATTCGCAGGTGCGCGTGGCCGGCGCCATGCGCCGGTCGAGGAACACGCCGATTGTCGGGGTCTCGGGAACGGCTTCCTCCCCCAGCGCCTGCAATCTGGCTTCGACGATATTCGCGTAGGCCGAAACGGCGCTGAAGCGGTAGGTCGTTTCCGCCGCAAGAGCCTCAACGCCGGTGGCGTGCAACGCAAGCTGGTCGAGCAGGTCGCGGTTGGCTTCAAGCCCGCTTACCGATTGCATGTGCCCGGTGATCTGCGCCAGGGCCTGCTCGATATCGCGCACCCGGCCGGCAACCTTGTGCGCCAGTGGAAGGCCAAGCAATGCAAGGCAACGGTAGGTTTCCACCTCGTGCAGACGCTGGATAACCGCGCCCGCACCCTGCGGCGAAAGCCCGTTATCCTCGACCAGAAAGCGGATAAAGCCGGCCGTGTCCGGTTTCAAATCTGTCGCCACCGTTGCACAGCCGCTATCAACCTTCGAAACGCACAGACTGCCCGGCTCGAAAACCGTTTCCGGACCTCTCTTGCCCGGTTTGCGCAGGGCCGTGCGGATGGCCACGACAAGTTCGCCGGGCAAGCCTTCCAGAAGCTCGCGCACTTCCGGAGGCGGCAGCTTGGCAAAAGGTTCAGCGGACAGATCCGTATCCGCGATGACAAACCCCCAGGTCGTGAATTCCGTATGCGCTTCCCAGCGGATGTCCGTGCCGGCGAGCGAAAACTGATGGTGACGCGCACCGGCGGGCATCGGCGGCAGGCCGCGCATTTCCAGCAGGCGGACAAGGGCCGCCCGATGTTCGGCGGCGGCGTCCGCGTCGGTCATCAGCGCGAAATGAAAAACCTGCCGCGGCGTGGATACCGGCTGGAAGGGCCGCGCATGCAGCTCAGACAGAACAACGGCGCGGTCTGGATGCGCGGGAAGAACCCGCTCAACCATGAAGGCCTCGCCATTGCGGTTTGCCGCACCGCTTTTTTTCGATGAACGCGCCACGGAGAAATCCTGCTCTATTGCCCCGAATTCCGGGTCAAGTTCGCAGCATGGGACTTACTGTGCAAGCCGCGCAGTATCATGGGCATGCGCCATAGCGACGCGCGCCTAGTCCAACAGGACCTGCGGCAGCCACAGCACGATTGCCGGGAACAGCACGCACAAGACCAGCCCGACCAGTTGCAGCACAACAAACGGAATGATGCCGCGGTAGATCTGCTGAATGCTGACGCCGGGCGGGGCGACACCCTTCATGTAGAACAGCGCGAAGCCGAATGGCGGCGTCAGGAACGATGTCTGAAGGTTCACAGAAACGAGAATCGTGAACCAGATCAGCGCCACCTCGCCAACTCCTTCGAAGCCCGCGAGATGGGTGCCAAAGTCCAGCTTGCCGACGATCGGTCCGAAAACCGGAAGCACGATCAGGGTGATCTCGATCCAGTCGAAGAAGAAGCCGAGCAGGAAGATCATTCCCATCAGCACGAAGAGAATGCCCCAGGAACCGACACCGGCCCAATTGATGAAATCGTCAATCA
Source organism: Rhodobiaceae bacterium (assembly GCA_020441995.1). GTDB lineage: Bacteria > Pseudomonadota > Alphaproteobacteria > Rhizobiales > Tepidamorphaceae > JACKJK01. The sequence goes on along the minus strand of JAGRLC010000017.1, from coordinate 12,518 downwards.
GAACCTCGCCGCCGAGGAAGCGGAACATCAGCGAGAAACAGGTCGCGCCGACGAAGATGCCGAACAGCATGCCCGTGGTCAGGGCGGACCGCTCGCAAACCTCGCGCAGCACATTGAAGTTGAGCTTGCGGTTGAGAACCGCCAGCAGCGTCGCGCCGACGGCGCCGACACCGGCCGCTTCGGTTGGCGTTGCAAGTCCCGCGAAGATCGACCCCAGCACCATGACAATGAGCATGACAGGCGGCACGAAGCTGCGCACGATCATCGTCCAGAATTCGGCCCTGGATTTCGGACCTATATCGTCCGGCAACGGAGGCGCGAGCTTTGGATTAATGGTGCAGGTGATCAGGATGTAGGCGCTGTAAAGCGCCGACAGAAGCAGACCCGGCACAATGGCTGCGATGAACACCGTGCCGACAGGGATCGACATCAGGTCCGACATGATCACCAGCATGATCGATGGCGGAATGAGGATGCCGAGCGTGCCGGATGAGGCGATCGTACCGGTTGCCAGCGGAATGGAGTAGTTGCGTTCCAGCATGACCGGCAGCGCCAGCAGCGTCATCATGACGACAGATGCGCCGATGATGCCGGTTGTCGCTGCCATGATGGTGCCCATCAGCGTCACCGACAGGGCAAGGCCGCCGGGCACGCGGCGCGTTAGAACCTGCAGGCAATTGAGCAGATCCTTGGCGACGCCGGATTTCTCCAGCATCGTGCCCATGTAGATGAACATCGGGATCGCCACGAGCACGGGGTTTTCCATCGTGCCGCCGAAGATACGGTTCGGCAGGATGGCGAGGCGGGCCATGTTGAAGGCGCCCAACTCCTGCGCCAGGAAAGCAAACCCGAGGCCGATACCGCCGAGGATGAAGGCAACGGGAAAGCCGGTGAACAGCAGCGTCCCCAGCGCCAGGAACATGAACAGCGGAAGCGCTTCAACGAATGTCATATCGGGCGCCCCTTATGCCTGTTTCTGGTCGGTAAGATCGCCGAGGTCCGCGTGGTGGGTTATGGCGTATTCGCTGACTTCGGGCCTGAGATCGTCCGGCCCGAACAGATAGACCATGCATTTAAAGGCGGCCGACAGCCCGGCCATGAACAGCAAGCCGAAACCGAACGGCATCATGCCCTTGATGATCCAGCGGTGTGTCAGTCCCGTCTGGGCGGCGGACACCTCGCCGATGCTCCAGGAGCGCTCGGCGAAGGTGTAGCCGAACTTGACGATCAGGAAGCTGTAGGTGAGCAGGAACAGGCAGACACCGACCAGTTCCATCCAGACTCGCGTGCGGTTGGCGAGATGATCGCGGACGAGCTCGATGCGCACATGCGCGTCCTTGACGTAGGCATAGCCTAGGCACAGCAGGAAGAGCGTTGCGTGCAGGTGCCACTCGAGCTCCTGAAGCTTGTTGGAGTCGAGGAAGAACACCGAGTTGATGAAGTCGCTGTCCCACTCGATGATCTTACGCTGCGTGATGTCATAGGTGATGATGATCATCATCGGCACGAACAACCATGCGGCGATACGCCCGACCCAGACCACGACCGCGTCCAGGTCGGCGGTCGTATGGACCACGTAGCGCGGCCAGCCCTCGCGGGAGTGGCGGGCGAAGAAGATGTAGAGAGCCGTCAGAAGAAACGCCGCGGCAATCGCAACGATTTCGGAATTATCCTTCCAGAAACGGCGCGGATTGATGCCGGCATATTCCTTGAGGAGCAGTCCGAAGCCATCGGATGAGGTGATGAAGGTTGCCGTAACAGCAACCATGGCAATCAGTACGAGAGCGCCGCGCCCGCGCATCAGCCCCGCCACCAAAGCGGCGGCAAATCCGGCGGCAAGCAGGATGTTGGCAAGCGGATGAGCTACCAGCAGCGAAGCGATGGTTAGCAGCATACATGCTGCCGCTAGCAGATTGGCCATTAAGACGTCCCCCTCGGACCCTTTAATGCGCGCAATGGCACCAGGTCCGTACTGTTCCCCGGTAGCTTGCCCCGCGCAAACCCTGAAAGGGCCGCGCGGGGCATGATCACATGGCGATTTTAAAGGGAAAGGCTTACTTCAGATAGCCGAGGTCTTTCCACAGCTTGTAGTTCTCGCGGAATTCCGACAGCGAAGCCCAGACCTTGGTGAAGTTCGGGTTGGCTGCCTTTTCCTCTTCCACGACCTCAAGCCACGTCGCGTTCAGCGTGTCGAGAATGTCCTGCGGCCAGGTGTGAATGTTGACGCCCTTTTCCTTCAGTTCCTTGAGCGCGGTGAACTGGATCGCCTCGCCCTCGGCCAGACCGTAGGCGACATTGGCCTCGCAGGCGGTTTCGATCATCGCCTGTGTTTCGCTGTCGAGCCCGTTCCATTCATCAAGATTGATCATCAGTTCGAACAGGGTCGACTGCTGGTGCCAGCCGGGGAAATAGTAGTGCTTGGCGACCTGGTAGAAGCCGAGCTTCAGGTCGATGGCCGGCATGGAGAACTCGGTGGCGTCGATGGTGCCGAGCTCGAGCGCGGGGAAGATGTCGCCACCGGCGAGAAGCTGGGTCGACACGCCGATCTTCTGCATGACCTTCGCACCGAGACCGAAGAAGCGCATTTTCAGGCCCTTCATGTCATCGATGGAATTGATCTCCTTGCGGAACCAGCCCGAGGCCTCCGGCGCGATAACGCCGCAGATCACCGAGTGGATGCCGAAGCCGTGGTAGATTTCGTCGAGCAGTTCCTTGCCGCCGCCGAACTTGATCCAGGCGTAATATTCACCCGCTGCGGGACCGAAGGGGACAGCCGCGAAAAGCGCCAGGGCGCTGTCCTTGCCGGTCCAGTAGCCCGGCGTCGACCAGCCGGCCTGCACGGCGCCCGAGGCCACCGCGTCGAATGTCTCCAGCGCGGGAACGATGGCGCCCGGCTCCTGGAACTTGATGTTGACCTTGCCGCCCGACATTGAAGTGATGCGCTCGGACAGCACGATGCCCATCGTACCAAGCTGGGTCAGAGACGAAGCATAGGTCGACTGCATATCCCAATCGATTTCATCCAACGCGCTGGCGGAGCCGGCTGCGCCGAGCGCTATGGATACAGATAGAGCGGTGGTAGCGAGTAATTTCTTCATGGTTTCCTCCCGGTCATCGCAAGGCCGGTTATCTGAAACCGGGCCGAATGGCATGACCATTTTTCCGTTCCCGTCCGGAATAAACTCTCAGGATTGTTTCCCCCTGAGTAGCAAACCGGAGCCCCTGAATCGTTTCAGCCCGTAAAAACTCGATTTTTGCCTCGATTTTTGGATTTTTTGCCGAGGCGGAGCGAAACGATGCGAAACACTAGCCTTGTAACGTGCAAGGCGCAACGCATGCATTGGCAAGCGCCCAAATTTTGCCCTAACGCCGGCAAGGACCGATTTTTCGGCAGTTTTGATTTACCCCATGACAGGGGTGCGCCACCGCGTGCTTGAGGTTTTCGACCGCCCGTGTGATCAATGCGGACCTGTTGAAAAAACAATGCCGGACAATTCATGACCAAGCGCCCCCGCGTATCCCGAACCAAGACACAGGAAGACACCGAGGCGGAAAGCGGCTTCAAGCCGGGCGACAGTGTCGCATTGTTCGTCACTTGTCTTGTCGACCTGTTCCGCCCAAGTGTCGGCTTTGCCGCCGCCAAGCTGATCGAGGGACGCGGCGGCGAAGTGATCGTGCCGCAAGCGCAGACCTGCTGCGGCCAGCCGGCATTCAACTCCGGCGACCGCGACACCGCGCGCGACATCGCCAAACAGGTCATCGCCGCCTTCGAGCGCTACGACCATGTCGTGGTGCCGTCAGGCTCGTGCGGCGGCATGATCTCCAAACACTATTCCGAGCTTCTGGCGGATGATCCGCAATGGGCGCCGCGCGCCGATGCGCTGGCCGCCAAGACGCACGAACTGGTCTCTTTCCTCTTTGATGTAACCGGCATGACCGAGTGCGGAGAGACGTTCGAGGGAAGCGTCACATATCACGACTCATGTTCCGGGCTTCGCGAACTGGGCGTCAAACGCCAGCCGCGGCGCCTGCTTGAATCCGCCGGTGTGAACATCGTCGAGATGAAGGATTCGGAAGTGTGCTGCGGCTTCGGCGGCACCTTCTGCGTCAAATATCCCGACATATCCAACACGATGGTCGGCAAGAAAACCGCCAACATTGCCGCCACCGGCGCGGGCACGCTGCTGGCCGGCGATCTCGGCTGCCTGATGAACATGGCCGGCAAGCTCAGGCGCGAGGGCGTCGACATCGAGGTCCGCCATGTCGCCGAGATTCTCGCCGGCATGACCGATGAACCGCCGATTGCCGGTTCGCACGAAAATCACGAGGGGGACCTGTAATGCAGATCACCTCCCCTTCCTTCAAGGACAACGCGCGCCAGGCGATGGCCGATGCCGATCTGCAGCGCGCGCTCGGCAATGTCGAGAAAGGTTTCATCAACAAGCGCGCCAAGGCGGTTGCCAAGCTTCCCGAGTTCGAGGACCTGCGCGACAGCGCCCGCGACATCAAGAACCACACGCTGGCGCATCTCGACCTTTATCTCGAGCATTACGAGAAGAAGGTGACCGAGGCCGGCGGCAAGGTGCATTGGGCCGCCGATGCGGAAGAAGCGCGCAAAATCATCCTCGACATCTGCAAGTCGGTTGACGCCAAGCGCATCACCAAGGGCAAGAGCATGATCTCCGAGGAGATCGCGCTCAACGCGGCGCTTGAAGCAAGCGGTCACGAGGTTTCGGAAACCGATCTGGGCGAATACATCATCCAGCTGCGCGGCGAGCATCCAAGCCACATCATCGCGCCGGCGATCCACGTCAACAAGGACCAGGTGGAGGCCGACTTCCGCCGCGTCCACGACAAGCTGCCGCCCGAGCGCAACCTGGAGGCGCCGGAATCTCTGCTGGCGGAAGCGCGCGGCATCCTGCGCGAAAAATTCCTGTCCGCCGATGTCGGCATCACCGGCGCCAATTTCCTTGTCGCGGAGACCGGCAGCTCGATCATCGTCACCAACGAAGGCAATGGCGACCTGACGCAGATCCTTCCGCGCGTCCACATCGTCACCGCGTCGCTTGAAAAGATCGTCCCGACGCTTGAGGACGTGAGCCAGATTCTCCGGGTTCTGGCGCGCTCGGCGACGGGTCAGGAATTCTCCGTCTACACCACGCTGTCGACCGGGCCGAAACGCGCGGAAGACCCGGACGGACCGGAAGAATATCATGTCGTCCTGCTCGACAACGGGCGCTCATCGATGATCGGCACGGAATTCCAGGACATGCTGCGCTGTATCCGCTGCGGCGCCTGCATGAATCATTGTCCGGTCTATCATTCCATCGGCGGTCACGCGTACGGATGGGTCTATCCCGGCCCCATGGGCTCGGTGCTGACGCCGTCGCTGATCGGCGTCGACAAGGGCGGCCAGCTTCCCAACGCCTCGACCTTCTGCGGACGCTGCGAAAGCGTGTGCCCGATGCGCATCCCGCTGCCCAAGATGATGCGGCACTGGCGCGAACGCGAGTTCGAACGGCATCTGTCACCCGCCACCACACGCTGGGGATTGAGCGCCTGGGCCTATGCGGCGAAACGGCCAAAGCTCTACAAGATGATCACGCGGCTTGGCGCCATGGCGCTCAATCTCGCAAGCCGCAACAAAGGGGCGCTGCGCTGGTGGCCGCTTGCGGGCGGCTGGACCAAGTACCGCGACCTGCCCGCGCCGCAGGGCAAGACCTTCCAGCAAATGTGGGCGGAACAGAAGAAGGCGGCACGGTCATGAGCAGCCGCGAAACAATACTGGCGACCATCCGCCGCTCTTTGCACGCAAGCCCCGGCGACCGCACCCGCGCGGCCAGCGTGGCAAGCCGTCTTGCCGACGCGCCGGCCGGCGTGATTCCCGCGCGCGGACAACTTCCAGACGACAAGCGCATCAAGCTGTTTGCCAAGATGCTGGAAGATGTCAGCGCGACGGTCGAGCGGCTCGCCGATGCCGGCGACCTTCCCGAACGGCTGGCCGATTTCCTGAAAAGCCACAACCTGCCACCACAGATCGTGTGCGGCGAAGACGAGTTGCTGGCCGGTCTGCCGTGGAAGAAAGCAAAGACGCTTGACGTCAAGACCGGGCGTGCGGACGGCACCGAGACCGCCGGGTTGTCGCATGCCTTTGGCGGCGTAGCGGAAACCGGCACGCTGATGCTGCTTTCGGGACCGGCGAACCCGACCACGGTCAACTTCCTTCCCGACACCCATGTGGTCGTCATCCGCGCGGAGGACATCGGCAGCGACTACGAAAGTGTGTTCGCCCGTCTGCGCGAGGCCTACGGCAAGGGCAACATGCCGCGCACGGTCAACCTCATCACCGGCGCATCGCGCTCCGCCGACATCGAGCAGACATTGCTGCTGGGTGCGCACGGGCCGCGCCGGCTGCATGTGATGATCGTGGGTTAGGCTGGCGAAATCATCACGCTGCGCTAAATTCCCACCCATACATGCGGAACACAGAATTCCGCGCTCATGGGAGGACATCATGCGTTTTGACCGCCGGCAGTTCACGCTTGCGGGCGCCGCATTCGCGGCAAGCCCGCTCCTGACACTTTCGCAGCGTTCAGCCCATGCCGCCACTGTCGGCGACAACGGGCTGCATACCCAGCCGTTCATCACCGAGACCTTTCTCGATCTGGCCGAGGACCTCGCCGACGCGCAAGCGCAGGGCAAGGGGCTGGTCGTCATGTTCGAACAGCGCGGATGCCCTTATTGCAAGGAAATGCACGAGGTCAATTTCGCCAGCCAGAAGGTACGCGACGCCATCCTGCCGCATTTCAGTTTCGTGCAGCTCGATCTGTGGGGCTCGCGCGAAGCCACCGATTTCGACGGCAAGGCTATGGAGGAGAAGGAGCTTGCGAAGCGCTGGGGCGTCAATTTCACGCCGACCCTGAGCTTTTTTGCCAAGGACACGCAAGTGACGGGGAGCGAAAGCGGCAGGATGATCGAGGCTGCCCGCCTGCCCGGCTATTTCAAGCCGTTCCACTTCGTTTCGATGTTCGAGTTCGTCGCCGAGGGCCGACACAAGGATGAAAACTTCCAGCGTTACCTGCAGGAGAAATTCGCCAATTACGAAAAGCGCGGCGAGAAGCCGGACGTCTGGTAACGTTCACGCATGACACTGCAGAACCGCGTCACGCCCTTCGGCGCACTTGTCGCAACCCCTGAGCGCGGCACCTTGTTCGGCAATCGCGGCGGGCGCTTTCACGATCCCGACAGCCGCACGCTGGGCACACGGCGCTGGGCGAGCAAGCGCTGGATCTGCTGCCGGCTGGACTTCAAGGGCCGTAAGCGCACGGTCTGGGGCAACGGTTATACCGAGCTGTTCTTCCACGACGAGGCGACTGCGCTTGCCGCCGGGCACCGCCCCTGTTTCGAATGCCGCAGGCATGACGCGGTTGCCTTCGGCGACGCGGTGCAACGGGCGTTCGGGCTCGACGCGAGACCGGGCGCGGACTGGCTCGACGCGCGGCTGCATCAGGAACGGCTGACACCGGTCGAAGAACGCGCCAGCATCGATCCGGAGCGCCGGCTGCCGGCAGGAACGGTCATCGCATCCGGCGGCAAGCCCTTCGTCATGCACGATGGCGTTGCCTGGCCGTGGATCGGCTTCGGCTGGAAAGATCAGCCAATCGGGCTGGAGCTTTTGCGCGATATACGGCTCGTCACGCCGCCGGCCATGCTGGGCGCGCTCGATGCCGGTTACAGGCCGCCTATTTCGATCGTGTGAAACGCTTCCACGCCCGCCCGTCGATTGCCGCAAGGCCGAGCGCGATCAGCGCCATGCCGGCAAGATCGCTCGCGCCCAGCCGTTCACCCAGCACCAGCGCGCCAAGCAGGATCGCGGTGACGGGCACCAGCAGCGTCACCAGCATGACGTTGGTCGCGCCCGCCGATTTCAGGATGGTGAAGAAGAGAATGTAGGCAAAACCCGTGGAGACGACGCCGAGCAGCAGGATCGCACCCAACACCTGCACTGAGGGCATAGGCAGCGCCCATGGCTGATCGGCCAGCGCCACGATGGGCAGCATGATCAGGCTCGAAGCCGTGACTTGCGCAGCCGCGCTTGCCACCGGCGCATCGCCCCGGAACCGGCGGCCGAATGTGGCTGCAAACCCGTAGGACAGCGCCGCGCCGAGACAGGCCAGTTGCGCCCAGACATCGGCGCCGAGATCGCGCAGGGCATCGACACCGACGAGCGCCGCGACACCGGCCACGCCAAGCAACACGCCAGCCAGCTTGCCGCCGGTGAGGCGTTCGTCCGCCGTGAAGACATGGGCGACGATGACCGCGAAGACCGGCGTCGTCGCGTTGAGGATCGAAGCAAGCCCCGCCCCGATCTGCGTCTGGCCATAGAACAGCAGCGAGAACGGTATCACGTTATTGAGCACAGCCATGCCGGCATAAGCCGGCCAGCGCGAGGCCGGCACGAAGGCAATGCCGCGCCAGCGCAACACCAGATGCAGGGTCAGCGCAGCAAGCACGACGCGGCACAGCACCACCGTGAATGGCGGCACTTGCGACACGGCCACCTTGGCGAAGAAGAATGCTCCGCCCCAGATCGCCGCGAGCGCCAGCAGCATTGCCCAGTCGCGGCCGGACATGTGGCTGGACGCGGCCGCAGTGAGCGGGGCGGTTTGCGGTATGGCGGTTTTCATTCGGGAATCTGTTGATTGAATGCTGACGTTGGACGAAGCAATAAATGCGCGGTGAGAAAAGTGCCACCCGGTTCCTGCATGGCGTCCCTGTCGCCTGCGGGCTTGCGCCTTCGACCGGCGAATGATCCAACTTTGCAAAACAACGATACGCCGGGGAACGCCATGCTGACCGAATCCGAAGACGTTTCCATGATCCGCGACGCCGCGCGGCGCATCGCGGCGGAACGCATTGCCCCGCTGGCGGAAAGGCTCGATCGCGGCGAAGGGCGTGAGGATTTCATCACCAACCTGAAGCTGCTGGCCGAAAACGGTTTCATGACACTCAACGTCGGCGCTGACTACGGCGGTACGGAAGCGGGCGCTTCCGCCTTCGCGGCGACGGTGGAGGAACTGGGCTATGCCTGCGCCTCGACCGGCGTGACAACCAGCGTCACCAATCTCGTCGGCGAAGTCATCCAGGCCTGCGGCAGCGAAGAGCAGAAAGCGAAGCACCTGCCGAGGCTTGCCGATGGCACCTATCCGGCGGGCGCGTTCTGCCTGACGGAATCGGGGGCGGGCTCCGACCCTTCGTCGATGAAGACGAAAGCGGAGAAGTCCGGCAACGGCTGGGTGCTGAACGGCGCCAAGCTCTACATCACCAGCGCCGAATATGCCGGCATTTTCGTTGTCTGGGCGGTCACCGATCCAACAGCGCCAAAGGGAAAAGGCATTTCCTGCTTCCTGATCGAAGCCGGGACACCCGGCATGAGCATCGGCAAGCCGGAAAAGAAAATGGGCCAGACCGGCTCCTCCACCTGCGAAGTGCGCTTCGACGACTGCAAGCTTCCCGCCGACGCGCTGATGGGCAAAGAAAACGACGGCTTCCGCATCGCCGTCAGCGAACTTGCGGGCGGGCGCATCGGCATTGCGTCACTGGCGCTGGGGATCGCGCGCGCGGCGATGGATCAGGCCATCGCCTATGTGAAGGAACGCGAACAGTTCGGCAAAAAACTCGCCGAGATGCAGGGTCTGCAATGGATGATCGCCGACCGGGAGACCGATCTCGAAGCCGCGCGCCTGCTGATCGCCAAGGCGGCGCATCTGAAGGACAGCGGCCAGCCCTTCGCGCAGGCGGCATCCATGGCCAAGCTCTTCGCCAGCGAGGCGGCGCAACGGGCGACCTACGCGGCGCTGCAAATGCATGGCGGCGCGGGCTATATTTCAGATCTTCCACTGGAAAGATTCGCGCGCGACGCCCGCATCACGACGATCTACGAGGGAACCTCGGAAATCCAGCGGCTGATCATTGCCCGCAACATCCTCGCGGCGCATTAGGAACAGAATTTACGTGACCGACGTCCTCCTCATCACCCTGCCCTTTTTCGCCGTTTGCGGCCTGGGCTACCTTGCCGCGCGCTCCGGCATGCTGGGTCAGGATGCCGTCAGCAGCCTGAACATCTTCGCGTTCTATTTCGCCATGCCGGCCTTGATCGGCGGCGCGCTGGCACGGCAGGACATTGTACGGATCGTCGATGCCAGGCTGTTTGCGGCCTGGCTGGTTACCGGTCTTGTGATCTTCGCGCTTGGCTATATCGCGATCCGCTTCGCCCGCGCGGGCGCAACTGCGGCGGAACGGGCGATTTCGGGGCAGGCATCCTGCGTCGGCAATATCGGCTTTCTCGGGCTGCCGCTCGGCATCGCGGCCTTCGGCGATGGCGTGCTCGGGCCAATGGTGGTTGCCCTGCTCATCGATCTGGTGGTGCTGATCCCTCTGTCGCTCGGCCTGCTGGAATCGGCGAAGAGCGGCGGCGGCGCGAGCGGTGCCTTACGCGCCTTTAAGGGCGTCGTCATCAACCCCTTCATTCTGGCGATATTCTGCGGCGTGACGCTGTCGCTGACAGGCATCGGCCTGCCGGCCTGGCTTGAACGTTTCACCGGTTTCCTCGGCGGCGCGGCGAGCCCGGCAGCGCTTTTCGCGCTGGGGGCTTCGCTGGCGGCGCGGCAGGCAGCCAGCGCAATGTCGGCCTCCGCCCTTTTGTCGGCGATCAAGCTGTTCGCGCATCCGGCGCTGCTGATGGCCGCGTGCTGGCTTGCCGGCGTGCCAACGGGAGCAGCGGCAATCGCGGTTTTCATCGCCGCCATGCCGGTTGCGGGCAATGTCTTCGTGATCGCCGAACGCTATGGCGCACTGGTGCGGCCGATCTCCACCGCCGTGCTCATCTCAACCGTGATTTCGGTGGTGACGGTATCGGCGGTCCTCGCCTGGGCGCTTCAACAGCAAGGCTAGATACGGTCGATGGTCACGACCTGGAAGGTGTGCATATCGCCGTCTTCGTCCTTGATCGAGACGTATTCACCGACCTTGAAGGCATGCGCGCCGAAACGGTAGCCGGCCTCGTCATCCTCATCGCCATCAATGTCATAGTGAAACGCCCAGCTTCCACCGGGACGGTGAACGAGGTGACCGATGTCGTCCGGCTCTCCCTCCCAGAAGCGGCGTACGCGGCACTCCTTGCGGTGCTTCTTCCAGAGATCGGCGTCGATGTGGCCGTCTTCGTCGAGCGGTGCGATGAATTCATAGCCATGCGTGCTGCTGCCGCTGGGATATTCCTGGCTGCGCGCAAGGTTCAGTCGCACTTGTCTCAAACGCGAATCGGTCATCCGGGGTTTCCTCGTTTCTGTCTTCAATCCGTGCATCGCTGCGGGCACATCATCACGCCGCTCTTCTTCCCTGCGGGAAGAGAGCTCGTGAAGCGTCAACGCCAGATCGCATGCACAACATATCATGGTGCGATCCTGCGCAGGAGCAAGCTCCATACGCCTTGATTTGTCTCAATCGCAGGCGTGCGGTCAAGAGCCGCCCGCGAGAAGATCCGAATGCTATTATGAACCCATTGATTCCCGTTGCCGGCTTCCCAAATCAGGACTTTCGCGGCGGGACCTAATGGGGGTGCTTCATGCCGAAGTTCGCGGCAAATCTCACGATGATGTTCAACGAACTGCCGTTCCGGGCGCGGTTTGCCGCGGCGCGAATGGCTGGCTTCCGGGCTGTCGAGTTCCTGTTTCCTTATGGTCACGACGCCGGCCTGCTGCTGACGGAAATGGAGACGCACGGCCTGAAAGTGGTTTTGTTCAACCTGCCGCCCGGCGACTGGGAGGCCGGCGAACGCGGCATTGCCGCACTGCCCGGCCGCGAAGCCGATTTCGAACGCTCCGTCACGGCGGCGATCGAATACGCCAAGACGCTCGACTGCAAACAGCTTCACGCCATGGCCGGCATCCTGCCGCCCACAGTCGATCCCGATCTTGCCATGTCGACCTATATCAACAATCTGGCGCATGCGGCATCGGAACTGAAACCGCATGGCATCACGCTGCTGATCGAACCGATCAACACCCGCGACATGCCGGGTTATTTCCTGTCGCGCACGGAAGAGGCGCGCCGCGTCATCGAAGGCATCGGCGCCGACAACCTGAAACTGCAATTCGACATCTATCACCGCCAGATGATGCAAGGGAACATCATCCACGGCATCAGCGGCAATCTCGACATCATCGCGCACATGCAGATCGCCAATCCGCCGCAGCGGCTCGACCCGAGCGCAGGCGAGATCAACTATGATTACGTCTTCCAGATGATCGAAGGAATGGGCTACCAGGGCTGGGTCGGCTGCGAGTACAAGCCGCTGACGACCACCAAGGAGAGCCTCGACTGGTTCGAGCCTTACAAGCGCTAGGCGCCACCCGCCTGGCCAATCGTCTTTTTAAAGGAAGCGTATCGCTTGAAGGGAATGGTACCGCCTCCCCGGTTCGAACGGGGGACCTCTAGATCCACAATCTAGCGCTCTAACC
>JAGRLC010000105.1:6553-19895 GCA_020441995.1 Rhodobiaceae bacterium | reverse complement strand
CACCAGATGTGGGCGGCCCAGCATTTCCATTTCGAGGAACCCAACCGCTGGATGACATCGGGCGGTCTGGGCACCATGGGCTACGGTTTCCCGGCGGCCATCGGTGCGCAGGTCGCGCACCCCAAGTCGCTCTGCGTCGACATTGCCGGCGATGCCTCGATCCTGATGAACATCCAGGAGCTGTCGACGGCGGTGCAGTACCGCCTGCCGGTGAAGGTTTTCATCCTCAATAACCAGTACATGGGCATGGTGCGCCAGTGGCAGCAGCTGCTGCACGGCAACCGCCATTCCGAGAGCTACATGGAATCGCTGCCTGATTTCGTGAAGCTGGCGGAAGCCTATGGCGCGCACGGCATCCGTGCCGAAACGCCGGATGAACTGGACGGCATGATCGCCGAAATGATCGAAAGCGATCTGCCGGTTCTGTTCGATTGCCGCGTCGCGGCGCTTGCCAACTGCTTCCCGATGATCCCGTCGGGCAAGGCGCATAACGAGATGCTGCTTGGCGAGGACGTTGCCGACGAGGAGATCGAGAAGGCCATCGAAGGCACCGGCAAGGCGCTGGTCTAGGCTGTACCGGCACTCAGGATTTCTCCGTTGGCAACCGTGAACACTGCACAGACGATCGGCCGCACCACGTCCCCGGCAGGGACGCCGGGTGTGGCCGATTACGCCCTGTTGCTTTTGCTGGCGGCGATCTGGGGCTCGTCCTTCATGTTCATCAAGATCGCGGTGGTGACGATTCCGCCCGCCACGGTCACGGCCATGCGCATGATGACGGCGACCGCGGTATTGCTTCCGGTGGCGTTTGCGGCGGGCGTATCGTTGCGCTTCACACCGCGTCTTCTCGGGCTTCTCTGTCTTGCCGCGCTGTTCGGCAATGCGTTGCCCTTCACGTTGATCGCCTGGGGCCAGCAAGAAATCGATTCAGGCCTCGCCGCGATCCTGATGGGCACGATGCCGATGTTCACGCTGCTGCTGGCGCATGCGTTCACACAGGACGAGAAGCTCAACGGGCTCAAACTTGTTGCCGTGCTGCTCGGCTTTGCAGGCATCGTTGTGCTGATCGGACCGCAGAAACTCGTCCAGCTCGGCGGGCGGACGGTTTCGCAGATCGCCGTTGCCGGCGGGGCGCTGTGCTATGCGATCAACGCCATCATCAGCAAACGGCTGCTGCGCGAGCCGCGCATGGCGGTCACAGCAGCTGTAATGGCGGTATCCATGCTGATGATGCTGCCGGTTGCCTGGGGCAATGATTTTGCCGGCTCCACGGGGCCGGTCGTATTGGACGCGAACTGGCTGCAGATCGCTTCCGTGCTGCTGCTCGGACTGCTGCATACGGGGATCGCGACGCTGATCATGTTCCGGCTGATTACCAATGCGGGGGCGACCTTCTTCAGCCAGATCAATTTCCTGGTGCCTGTATTCGGTGTGATCTGGGGCGCGGCACTGCTGGGCGAGCGGCCCGGCGTCAATGCGTTCGCGGCTCTTGCCCTGATCCTTGCGGGCATTGCCTTTGCGCGCTGGGGGCAACGGCGATGACTTCCGCGTTTTCACACTTGCGGCTATGGTCGCGTCCGCGTGCTGCGCGCAATCACAGGACAACCACGCAATGACGACGCTTGTCATAGGCTACAAGAACTACTCCTCATGGTCGCTGAGACCGTGGCTGGCGCTCAAGGCCGCCGGTATTGCGTTTGAGGAAAAGCTGATCGTTCTCAACCAGCCCGACACAAAGGCGAAGCTGCTTGAGGTTTCGCCCGCCGGGCTTGTTCCCGTGCTGATCGACGATGACGGGCTGACGATCTGGGACTCGCTGGCCATTATCGAATGGGCGGCTGAAAACGCGAAGACGCCGCTGTGGCCCGAAGATCCCAAGGCGCGGGCGATCGCGCGTTCGGTCTCGGCGGAGATGCATTCCGGCTTCTACCAGTTGCGCAAGCACTGCCCGATGAACATCCGCCGCATCAATCCACCGCGCGAGCGCGACGAAGCGGTGATGAAGGACGTGCAACGCATCGACGGGATTTGGAACGACTGCCGCAATCGCTTCGGCGCGAATGGTCCGTTCCTGTTCGGCGCGTTTTCCGGCGCCGACTGCATGTATGCGCCGGTGGTCACACGTGTCCGCAGTTTCTCGCTGCCGGTGTCGGATGTCAGCAAAGCCTATATGGACGCGGTGCTGAACCATCCCGCGTTCCTTGAGTGGGAAGCGGCCTCGAAGGTTGAGCCGTGGACCAATCCCAACAGCGAAGTCGATTGATCAGAACATCAGCGCCGGGCTCGTCCCGGCGCACATATCTAACCGAGTGAGACGCCATGAACACGCAACCGGGTTCCGCCTATTTCATCGAGGAGCGTGAAGAGACGCTCGTCACACACACCCTATCCGTCCTCGTCGACAACGAGCCGGGCGTGCTGGCGCGCGTGATCGGCCTATTCTCGGCGCGCGGCTACAACATCGATTCCCTCACGGTGTCGGAAGTCAGCCACGAGCGCCACGTGTCGCGCATCACCATCGTCACCACGGCGCTGGCGGAAGTCATCGTGCAGATCAAGTCGCAGCTTGAGCGGCTTGTGCCGGTACACCGGGTCACGGACCTGACCGAGCTTGCCAAGCGCAACAATGACGACAAGCCGCTGGAGCGCGAACTCGCCCTGATCAAGGTTGCCGGCACGGGCGAGAAACGGCTCGAGGCGCTGCGTCTGGCGGATGCCTTCAAGGCCACCGTCATCGATGCGACGACCGAGCATTTCGTTTTCGAGATGACCGGCCGCGTCAACAAGATCGAGCAATTCATCCAGATCATGCAGCCGCTTGGCCTTATCGAGGTGTGCCGCACAGGTCTTGCCGCGCTCAACCGCGGACCGGAGGGCATGTGAGCGAGTTACAGTTTCCGCCCGGCGCCGCTTTCATAGACGGACGCTTTGCCGAGATCGCGGACGCGAAAATTTCTGTCCTCGACTGGGGCTTCCTGCGTTCCGACGCGACCTATGATGTCGTGCATGTGTGGAAGGGGCAGTTCTTCCGCCTCGATGCCCATCTCGACCGTTTCCTGGCATCAGCCGAAAAGCTGCGCATGAAGCTGCCCTATAGCCGGGCGCAAATCGCCGAAATTCTCGCGCAACTCGTCGAGCGGGCGGGCTTCGAGGACGCCTATGTCGAGATGATCGTCACGCGCGGCGTCTCGCCTACCTTCAGCCGCGATCCGCGCGACGCCATCAACCGCTTCATCGCGTTCGCCATTCCATTCGGCTGGATATTGAGGCCCGAGGAGCGGGAAGAGGGGCTTGCTCTCGCGGTTTCCGAAATTCCGCGTATACCCCCTGAGTCAGTCGACCCGACGGTGAAGAACTACCACTGGCTCGATCTCGTCATGGGCATGTTCGACGCCTACGAGCAGGGCGCGCGCACCTGCATCCTGACCGACGGGCAGGGCAACATCACCGAGGGGCCGGGTTTCAACATCTTCGTCGTCAAGGATGGCAAGGTCGCGACGCCGATGCGCGGCGTGCTGCACGGGATCACGCGGCAGGCGTCCATCATGCTGCTGCAGGAATTGCAGGTTCCCGTCTCCGCCCACCCCGTCAGCCTGAACGAGTTGCGCGAAGCAGACGAGGTCTTCGCGACCTCGACCGCCGGCGGTGTCATGCCGGTCACGAAGATCGGCGCGCATACGGTTGCCACCGGCAAACCGGGCCCGGTCACCAACCGGTTGATCGATGCCTATTGGGCCGCGCACACGCGTGGCGAGGGCTGGTCGGTAGCCGTTACCGATGTGCCGCGTGGGAAGCTTGACCTGAACCCGGTTTAGTCCTCGATCGTGAAGCCGATACGGACGGTCACCTGCCAGTGCGCGACCTTCTGGTCCTCGATGTGACCGCGCGTTTCCGTCACCTCGAACCAGCGCATGTCACGGACGGATTTCGAAGCGCGCTCGATTGCCGTGCGGATGGCATCGTCGCTCGACGTCTTCGATGTTCCGGTGACATCGATGTGCTTGTAAACATGATCCGTCATGTGAGGTTCCTTTCCGTTGTGTGTGTTGGCTGACGTTCCTCTGCCCTTCATCATTCAAGCCTCAGGCCCGCCGTTTTGTTCCATACATGCGGCATTCCGCGAGTTCGCATCAGGCATGCATGAACGATGTTGCCACCATGCGCTATTGTGCTTGGTGAGGCGAGGGAATTAGGTCAGTATTCCTGCCATAAAAACATGGAGGAAACGATGCCGGGCGATATCCTGCTGGCGCTGATCGTCTTTGCCGCCGTTGCTTCGGCAACTCCGGGTCCGAACAACATCATGGTGCTGGCGTCAGGCGTGAATTTCGGCTTTGCCAGGACTGTGCCGCATATACTGGGCGTCCTCATCGGCTTTGCGATCCTGCTCTCCGCCGTGGGTGCGGGACTGGGCGTCCTGTTCAACTCGTTTCCGGTGCTGCACACCGTGCTGAAGTTCGCAGGCGCGGCCTACCTGCTCTATCTCGCATGGCGCATCGCCAAGTCGCGCTCGATGAGCAATGCCAAGGAGAAGGCGCGGCCGATGTCGTTCCTTGAGGCCGCGGCTTTCCAGTGGGTTAATCCGAAGGGCTGGGTCATGGGCATCACAGCCATGTCGGTCTACACCCGGCCAGACGCTCCTTTCGTGTCCGCGGCGCTCGTCGTTGCTGTCTTCTTCCTGATAACGATCCCCTCGATCTCGATGTGGACCGCATTCGGAACCGCATTGCGCGGTTTCCTGTCCGATCCGGTGAAGCTGAAATGGTTCAATATCGCCATGGCGCTGGCGCTCGTCGCAAGCGTGGCGCCGATGGTTCTGTAGCGGCTTACCAGAGGACCGGACGCGCCAGCATCAGTGCGACGATGGCGACAATCATCACGAAAGCCGGAACGCCGCAGGCAAACCAGATGCGGTAGAGCCTGTGCCATTGCGGCGGCAGCTCCGCGTTTGCCGCGAGACTGGCGCGGGCGATGTCGCGCAATCGCATCTGGATGACAACCACCGGCAGCCACAGCGCCCCGACCAGTACATAAAGCGCGATCGAGACAATCAGCCAGGATTCCGTCAGCGGCCATCCTATTTCGCGGGCGAGGAAGTAGCCGGTCACCGGCTGGGCGATGGCGGCTGACGCGGTGAACAGCGCGTCCGCGACGACCACGGTATTGGCGACATGGGCAATCGCATGCACGTCGCGTGACTGACGCGCCATCAGCATGAAGAATGCGATGCCCGCTCCGGTGCCGACCAGAACGATGGCGCCCATGACATGCAGGAAGCGGAGCAGGTCTTCCATCGGCTCAGCGTTCCCGGAGAATGGCCAGGCCGGCGGTTGCCAGCACGATCTGCGGTACGATCTTGACCAGCGCGCCGAGCGGATCGAGCCAGAGCCAGGGCGTGAAAAGGCTGCCGGCGGCGAGATAGGCGAGGCTGACGCCGATCATTGCCCACAAGGCGATGCGGGCGGTATGCGCATGCATGGCGGCCAAGCCGATGGTGATGTCGAGCAATGCCGCGAAGACGGTGAAGGTCCGCGCCATCGGGATGTCGTCGATGAAGCCCTGCATGAAATCGGCGGCGCCGGGTATGTCGGTCAGGGTGATGACACCGCTTGCGATCCAGAACAATGACAGGGTTGCGAGGACCGGGAATTTCAGCAGCCAGAGCCGCGCCGCACACAGGTCCTGAATGCCGGCGGGGTTGGCGTCCAGAGTGTCTTTCAGGGATAGGAGCGGCCTGTCCGCCCGGTCATGGGCATTGCCCGTTACGCCGCCGGCCATGACGGCCATGGCGGTGGAACGCAGCGGCGAGCGCCAACCGAGATGGCCGAGCAGGTCGGCGCCGCTGGAGACGATGCCGGAGATGAATGCCGGAACCGCGATTGTGCGTGCGGGCGGCAGGCCGAGCCATGCGCGGTGCAGGGCGACCAGCCCTTCCAGTGGCCCGCTGTCGCCTGCGAGATAAAGATCGCTTCCCGCTTCGATCTCGCCGGTCAGGGCGTCCGCAACCGCATCCGCGACATCGTCCAGCGCGACTGTTTCGACCGGGCTTTGCGGAAAGGCGACTGGCGTCATCCACGGAAAGGCGGCGAGCGCGCGGATCAGCGCCGTGCCGCCGAAGGCATTGCGCCCGATGACGAGAGAGGGCCGCAGGATGACATAAGACAGTCCCGAAGCCTTCAACGCTACGTCGGCGTTGCGTTTGGTGGCGAGGAAGGGCGTTTCGGCGGCGGTATCCATCGGCGCGGATATCTGCACGATTTTTCTCACACCCTCGGCTTTGGCGGCCTCGTAGAGCGCGCGCATGGCGCGGTCCTGAAGGGCTGCCAGATCGTCGCGACCGCCGTCCTGCAGGGCGCCGGCGCAATTGACGATTGCCTCCATGCCCTCGATCCATGCGCGCCAGTCTTCGGGGGCTTGCAGCTTTGCGATGTTGATTTGCGTCCACAGCACGTCCGGCATCTGCCGTGAGGCATCTGCGACGCTACGACCGATGCCGCCGACAGAATGCCCATCGGCCAGCAATCTGCGGCAGACAGCGGAGCCGATAAAACCGTTTGCGCCGAGGACGAGAACTTTCATGGGTGAAGCGTAGCCTGTGGATGCGGCCTGTCCAATCGCTAACGTCCCGCGAATCTGCCATGAGCATTGCATGGCATTGACGGATCAGCAGGGCGGCGCTCTCAAGGCGGTCGCGGAATGGCTCAAGGACCGGCACCGCAAGCAGGTGTTCCGGGTCTTCGGCTATGCGGGAACCGGCAAGACGACGCTGGCGCGGCAGATAGCCGAGGATGCCAGCGGGCGCGTGCTGTTCGCGGCCTTCACAGGCAAGGCGGCGCAGGTGCTGCGGGCGCGCGGCGCTTCCAACGCGCGTACGATCCACTCGCTGATCTACCGCCCGCGCGGCGAGGAGATCGAGGAGGAGACCGGCACCGTGTCGCCGACATTCTCGATCAACCGCACCTCGCCCGTATCCGAAGCGGCACTCGTCATCATCGACGAATGCTCGATGGTGGACGAGGCGCTGGGGCGCGATCTTCTGTCCTTCGGTACGCCGGTTCTGGTGCTTGGCGATCCGGGACAGTTGCCGCCTGTGTCCGGTGGCGGGTTCTTCACCGAGGCCGAGCCGGACGTGATGCTGACGGAAATCCATCGCCAGGCGCGCGACAACCCGATCGTGGAGCTTGCCCGCAAGGTGCGCGAGGGGGAACAGCTCGACTACGGCACTTACGGCGAGAGCATGGTGGTCCGGCGCAGCGAGATCCCCGAAGGGCGCGTGCCGGACGCCGATCAGGTGCTGGTCGGCAGGAATATCACGCGGCACAGGTTCAACCGCCGCCTGCGCGAGATTGCCGGTTTCGACGACCCGCTGCCGTGCGCCGGGGACCGGCTCGTGTGTCTCAGGAACGATCCCAAGAAGGGGCTGCTGAACGGGTCGCTTTGGCAGGTGACAAGCGCGCCGCGCTCATCCAAGCCGGCGCTGACAATGATCGTCCAGTCGGACGATGACGGGCTGGAGCGCAACATGGCAAAAATCAAGGTGCTGAAGCAGGCGTTTCTCGAACCCGACGCCGACATTCCCTGGACGCTGCAACGCCGCCATGACGCCTTCGATTTCGGCTATGCGCTCACCGTTCACAAGGCGCAGGGCTCGCAGTGGAACGATGTCGTCGTCTTCGACGAGTCCTACGCCTTCAAGGAACACCGCGAGCGCTGGCTCTACACGGCGATCACGCGCGCGGCAGAGCGCGTCACGGTGGTGCGGTAACGGCTACGCGGTGTAGCTGGAATAGATCTCGGCGCTGCCGTCGCGCTTCACAAGCAGAACGTCATAGGCTTCGCGCTCGTTGCCGAAATCCATGCCCGGCGATCCCATCGGCATGCCCGGTACGGTGAGGCCGAGGGCATCGGGTTTTTCCGCCAGCATGCGGCGAATGTCTTCGGCGGGAACGTGCCCCTCGACGACATAGCCATCCACTTTCGCCGTATGGCAGGAGAAGTGCTCCGGTTTCAGCCCCGCATCGATCTTGCTCTGGCTCAGGACCTCGTAAGGCACGTCGCGGGCATTTACCGAAAAACCATTGTCCTCGAGATGTGAAATCCACGCCTTGCAGCAGCCGCAGCCCGCGTCTTTCTCGACTTCGACGAGCGGGCCGGTCTGCGCCTGTGCGTAGCTTGCGAAGGGGAGGACCGCGAATGCGCCAAGCAGCGCGCGGCGTGAAAGCATGTGCATATCAAAGCCCTGTTTCATGTTGGCCTGAGAGGAACATAGGAACTGAATTGGGCCAGTCCATGACTTGAATCAGGGGAAAACACCGTTCCGGCCCGGCAGCGGTCTTGCCCCTCGTGCCTGCGCTGCCACCATGAAGGCTTGAGAGAATCAGCACTGAGCGGAGGCGGCATGGTGATCTGGAAGAGCGGCGTCGTGATCATCACCGGCGCATCGCGCGGCATAGGGGCCGCCTGCGCGCGGCTTGCGGCACGCGAAAACTGGAGCGTTTGTGTCAATTACACCTCCAACGCCGATGCGGCGCAGGCTGTCGTTGAGGATGTCGAGGCGGCGGGCGCCAAGGCCATCGCCGTGCAGGCGGATGTGTCGAAGGAAGATGACGTGCTGCGGCTGTTCAAGGTCACAGCCGACGCGCTCGGGCCGGTTACCGCGCTGGTCAACAACGCCGGCATTCTCGAAAACCAGATGAAGCTTGAGGCGATGAGTGCGGAACGCTTTGCCCGTGTGTTCTCGGTGAACGCCATCGGCGCGCTGCTTTGCGCGCGCGAGGCGGTGCGGGTCATGGGGAAGTCCCATGGCGGTCAGGGAGGTGTGATCGTCAACGTGTCGTCGGCGGCCTCGCGGCTTGGCTCGCCGAACGAATATATCGACTACGCCGCGTCGAAGGGCGCGGTCGACACGTTGACCATCGGGCTTGCCAAGGAGGTTGGCGGTGACGGCATCCGCGTCAACGCGGTGCGTCCCGGCCTGATCCTCACCGACATTCATGCGTCCAGCGGCGAGCCGGGCCGCGCCGAGCGCCTCGCGCCGCAGGTCCCCGCCGGGCGTCCCGGCACGGCGGAGGAGGTCGCCGAGACGATTGTCTGGCTGATGTCGGAAAAAGCATCTTACGTGAACGGGGCGCTTCTGGACGTTAGCGGCGGGCGGTGAGGCGCAGGGGCTCACGGGATGCCCCGGTGCAGATCGGGACTTGTTTTGAACACAGTTTAAGTAGATACAGGGCATTCGACATTTCGGCCGAACGACACGGCTTGCTCTTTCTACGCTCGCTGACGCTCCTTCATCCAAAATTTCGTAACTCATCGCCCGGGTGCCGTAAGGCGTCATACGGGCATACGTCAGCACATGCTAGAAACGAGACATACAATGGCTACAGGTACAGTTAAGTGGTTCAACGCAACCAAGGGCTTCGGTTTCATTGAGCCGGAATCCGGCGGCAGCGACGTTTTCGTACACATTTCGGCGGTTGAACGCGCCGGCATGGGAACCCTGGCCGAAGGCCAGAAGGTCAATTACGAAATCGTTCAGGACAGCCGTTCCGGCAAGTCCTCCGCGGATAATCTGACCGCGGCATAACAACGGTTCTGCGCTGCCGCGGCATTTGCGTGCCGCCGGACAGGCGAAGACCGTGAGCGCGATGCGTTCATGAATTGCGAAAGGCGGGGCTTCGGCTCCGCCTTTTTTGTGTTTTTGGATATGGCTCAGCAGGACTCTGGCCGATGTCCGACAAGAGTTCTTATGTGAACGGTGCGCTGCTGGACGTCAGCGGCGGGCGGTGAATATCACCACCCGCCGAAATCGGTTAGGCACCGAAACCGCCCGCAGGCGGATCATGTTCTACTGCTTGAAGAGCGAATCCGGGCCGAGACCGATGGTCAGCGTCAGCATAGTGGACATGGAGAAGGCATCGTCGCTGCCGATCTCGGTGCCGACCTGCCTGCTCGCGTTAGTCAAGTTAACACCGCCGGTGCTCGTATTGTTGTAGGCCATCTTCGGAACCCAGGAATAATACTCGTAGGTGCTTTTGAGCGAGAGCATCGTTCTGGGCGAGAGGTGCTTGCGGGTTTCCAGTGTCAGGCCACCGATGAATGCCGCATCGTCGCTGGAGAGCGAGAGGGCGCCGGACGGGTCGCCACCGCCACCGGGAAACGGTGCCGAGTGCGACAGGTTCCCGCTATAGTCGGTATTTGCATAGTAGACGCCGCCCTGCACGCGAAACGAAGATTCAAGACCGAGCTTTTCCCAAAGGCTCCCGAACAATAGCTGGGAATAATTGGACCCGTAGGCAACAAATGCACCGTAATAGGTCGTGTCCAGCTCTTCATTGTAGTTGATGGCTGCGCCTGTTGTGGCATTCATCCTGACATCGAGATCTTGGTAGATGCCGCGAATGTCCGCGCCGACCGAGAAGTAGCCGCCGGTATGGCCGTTGGCGATCCCCATGCGCTCAGGCGCACCGAACCATTTCGTTTCGACGGAGCCGCCCCAGATGTCGACAGTCCGGTCCGCATTGGAGGTAATGCTGTTTGCCCCTAGCGTGCCGCCGATCTGGTTCACAGCCGGATCATCGAAAAGAGGCGCGATGAGGCAGTTCGTCTGGGGCGCTAAGCTTCCGGTACAGGTGAAGTCATCGCCGCCCTCGATCCTGCCCCAGAATCCTCGGAACGCGATCGCATTGTCGGCCCCGAACGGCGTCTCGATCGAGCCGTTCAGATTCCAGCCGGTTTCTTCATAGAAATCATCGGAGAACTTGAACGACTGGAGTATCGGGAAGGGGGGCGTGCTTGTCGTGCGTGTGACCATGGATGTCACGTCAGGCAGGGTCAGCATCGTGGTTCCGACGCCGAACGATACTGTTGTGTCGCCGAACTGCGCGGTGCCGGCTTCCTCAGCCTGAACAGACACACTGCCTGCCAGACAAGCGGAAAAAATGCATCCCGCGATATAGCTTGAGCGATTCATGTACATCCCATCCCCATTAGTAGTCAGATTTGACTACCGGTTAGACGGATATGGCGCAAGGGAAGTTGAAGCGGCTAAGCTTGTATCTCCTGATGGTTGCATTTCGGCAACGTATACATTTGGGGGCATCGCAATCCACCCGGGGTCGCTGCATCGATGCTGGGTTTCAGGTCGCAAGACCGGATCAAGCTGACGCTCTTGTGTTCTTCGCCTGGTTGCGAAGCCCGCAGCACCGGCTATGCTGCGCGGCGAAACCGGCAAATCATGGAGGCCATCCTTGCTGACACGACGTAATTTCCTGCTTGGCGGTGTTGCATTCGTATCCCTTCTTCCGGCGGCAGAGCAGGCGGAGGCGCAGGGTTTGCAGGATATCCTGCGCGGGATCATTCCGGGCATGGGCATCAGCACGGTCAGCTATTCGACGCGTTATGCGCCGGGAACGATTGTGGTCGAGCCGAACAAGTTTGCGCTCTACCTGATCACCTCGCGCGGGCGGGCGCGGCGCTACCCGATTGGTGTCGGCGCCGAGGGGCGGGGTTTCCGTGGCACTGGACGGATCGGGCGCAAGGCGGAGTGGCCGAGCTGGACGCCGACGCCGGCGATGATCGCGCGCGACCCGAAGAAGTACAAGAAATATGCCGGCGGCGTGCCGGGCGGGCGGGGCAATCCGCTTGGTTCGCGCGCGCTCTATCTCTACCGGGGCGGCAGCGACAGCTTCTTCCGCATCCATGGCACCAACCAGCCGAGCACCATCGGTCGGCGGGTTTCGGCAGGCTGCATCCGCATGCACAATTCCCATGTGAACGATCTCTACAACCGCGTGCCGGTCGGGGCCACGATTATCGTTAAATAGGAACCTTTCCGGTTTCCGGCTCATAGGCCTGACTGCAAGCATTTCCCCTTCTGGGCGACATCCGGAATCCGGGGTCATTCAACGCGGCTTCATTCAATGAATGAATACCGCTTGACGCCTCATTGCGATCTGAATAAAACAGCCGTACCGAACGGTACGGTACGGCTTTGCGCTTATACAGATACCGGGGCAAGCAGGGTTCGCGATTTATGCTGACGGCGGTGAAGACGGCAGGGCAGGGGGACGTTGGCGGTGGCGGTTCGGCTGCCGGGACAACTGCCGACGCGGCGTTCTCCGCGCGCCAGAATGAGGTGCTCGAAGTTGCCCTGAAACTCCTGGTGGAAGGCGGCGACAAGGCGCTGACCACGGCGGCGCTGGCGCGTGCCGCCAATTGCTCCAAGGAAAGCCTCTACAAGTGGTTCGGCGATCGCGACGGATTGCTGGCTGCCATCGTCACCCACCAGGCCAGCCGGGTGCGGATCATCGACGCGGCGGCCCTGCCTGAAACCCGCGATGAATTCGAAGCCGCGCTGCAACTGTTCGCGGAAGACCTGCTGACGGTGCTGCTGTCGGACACATCGCTGGCGCTCAACCGGCTTTCGGTCGGCTCCGTGCGTGGCGAAGCGCCGGGTGTCGGCGCCGTTCTGCTGGAGCGCGGCAAGCGGCGCATCGAGGAGCGCGCGCGCCGCCTTCTGGAGGCCGGCAAGACGGGCGGGCATATCGTTTTCGCCGATGCCGCCGACACCTACCGCACGCTCTACGGTCTCATCATCGGCGACCTGCACATCAACGCGCTGCTCGGCGATGCGGGCGCAGTTTCATCTCTCTCCACCGGCGACCGGGCCCGTGCGGCTGTCGCCCGGTTTCTCACCCTCTACGCGCCGGCGCAGGCCGGTTCGAACTCACGAACTTAAACCCCAAGGAAGGAACGCAATCATGCGCGTCTATTACGATCGCGATGCCGATCTCAATCTGATCAAGTCGAAGAAGGTTCTCATCATCGGTTACGGTTCGCAGGGCCGCGCGCACGCGCTGAACCTGAAAGACTCCGGCTGCAAGGACGTTGCCGTTGCGCTGCGTCCGGGGTCGGCAACCGCGAAGAAAGCCGAGGCCGACGGCTTCAAGGTCATGAGCGTCGCCGATGGCGCCAAGTGGGCCGACATGATGATGATGGCGACGCCTGACGAACTGCAGGCCGACATCTACCGCGACGAGATCGCGCCGAACATCCGCGACGGCGCGGCGATCGCCTTCGCGCACGGCCTCAACGTCCACTTCAACCTGATCGAGCCGAAGTCCACCATCGACGTCGTCATGATTGCGCCGAAGGGCCCCGGCCACACGGTGCGCGGCGAATACCAGAAGGGCGGCGGCGTGCCCTGCCTGATCGCCATCAACCACGATGCCTCGGGCAACGCCCATGACCTCGCCCTGTCCTACGCCTGCGGCGTTGGCGGCGGCCGTTCTGGCGTCATCGAGACCACTTTCAAAGAGGAATGCGAGACCGATCTGTTCGGCGA
>JAGRLC010000105.1:0-6392 GCA_020441995.1 Rhodobiaceae bacterium | reverse complement strand
TGAACTACTCGATCTCCAACACCGCTGAGTGGGGCGAGTATGTGTCGGGTCCGCGCATCATCACCGCCGAGACCAAGGCCGAGATGAAGCGGGTTCTGAAGGACATCCAGACCGGCAAGTTCACCTCCGACTGGATGCAGGAATACCGGGCCGGAGCCGCGCGATTCAAGGGCATCCGCCGCATGAACGACGCTCACCAGATCGAGGAAGTCGGCGAGAAGCTCCGTGGCATGATGCCGTGGATCAAGTCGAACGCGCTGGTCGACAAGACCAAGAACTAATCAACGGCTCTCCCGCCGCCGGTCCACGGCCTTCTTTTGATTGCCGCCCTTCGGCGGCGGGGAATCAAGCCAGACGCGCTGCCTGACCAGTCGAATAGTAGCCGCGGTTTCCCGGCCAACGCGCCGGTATACGGTCAGGGAAACGTCACCAAGGAAAACGGGGGCGGCGGAGCGATCCGCCGCCTCTTTCCGTTTACGTAAAGGTCATGGTCTGTTTACGTAAGAGTCACTGGGTCTCGCCCGCATCGATAAAGCCAAAATCCGCATTGTCGCCGATGATGTGGACCTGCGTGTAACCGCTTCCATCGATCTCGGTATCGAAGCGCACAGGCTTCCAGGTCAGCGCCTGCGTCCACATGCCGGGCATCTGGCACAAGTAGAGATCCAGTATAAGGATCAACGGGTTTCTGCCTTGCGGTTCGCTGGGCCGCAGCAGTGGCTCGACACCGGGGTTGGGGACTTCGATCTCGCCGATGACGTGCAGGTAATCCGGTTTCGGCGGCATCAGATCGTTCCAGGCTTTCCATTCGCGCGTTGCGACCTGTCCCGCAAGCGTGCATTCGCCGGGATCGGTGGCGTTGGCGCTGGCAGCCGTCAGCGTGAGAAAGGCGATGGCGAGAAGCTGGAAAAGGCGGGTCTTCATGGTCTGCATTCCGATAGGCCCTGTGGTTCAACGGCAGCCATCATATTGCAAAAAAGGGCCGGTCATGTGGCCGGCCCTCCGGTTTGTCCAATTTCATTCCGCTGGCAACGGCTGCGGAGAATGTCCGGTGCCATGCTGTGTGACGAGCTTGGCGTAGAGCTTGAAGAAGATCACGATGGTGAAGATCTGCAGGACGACCAGCGGGGCGTAGAGCGCAAGATAGGCGGTGGAAAATTTTGCCAATACGCCGATCTTCACCAGCCCTGCATTGACGATGAAGTTGGAGAAAACGAACAGCGCGACGCCGGGGCAGATCAGCGCCCACGATCCGGGAGAGCGTTGCGGGCCGCTGACATACCGGGCGAAGTAATCCTGTTTGCGCAGTACGGCATAGCCCAGCGCCGCAAAGAGCAACTGGATCGAGAACAGCGTCACAAGGAAGGCGAATACGGATGCCGGGTGCCATTCGGCGCCGAAATTATGCGCCAGCGCCATGTTGAGCCGGTAGAGCGCGATGCCGACCACGGTGACGATCGGAATCACGATCCATAATGTCGGAGCGGTTTCCTCGGCGACTGTGTGTTCCATCATGGCGCGGAAGCCCATCACCAGCGCGATCAGGCCGAGCAGGATCGCGGCGACGGTGAAGACGCTGGCGCCGATCCAGGCGGTTGCCGACAGGGCTGCATTATGGCTCATCGCGGCGCTCGCCGAGAAACCCACACCGACCATGGCAAAGGCGAAGGCGGGCAACATCTGCGACAGGGAATTGTTGCGCGAACACTCGAAACCGCCCTCGGTCACAACCCGGGTGAAGAAGCGCAGGAATATCCGCGTTGCGTACACGCCAACTATCGCGAATGCGATCAGGGCAGGCGGAAACAGTATCTCGGCGATGCTCCACAGGCCGGGCACGAAGACCGCGCCAACGATGAACATGACGTTGATCGTCATGGCGAGCGTCAGCGGGATCGCCATTAGCTGGCTTTCGGCATTACCTTTCGCCAGCGCGTTTGCCTGCGGCGAAGGCGCCCATTCCCGGTAGCGGGAAATGTTCCAGGCGATAAGACGCAGGTGAACCACGGTGAAAACGGCAATGCCGATCATCGCGGCGGCGATCATAATCATCATCGGTATGCTGGCGGTTTGCCATGCCGCCATAATCGTGGAAAACGAAGGGATGGGCTGACCTTTGTGCGGGGTCATCCACATCAGGTACATGAAAAAGCTGACGACCAGTCCGCCGGCGCCGAGCGCGCCAAGGAATTGCAGCGGGCTGTAGCCGGGAACGGCGGGTTTTGAATGTGCCATGGTGATCTCCATAAATTAGATAAATCTAATATATGGAAATTGGAATATGTTACCATCCGCATTCTTGCGGATGCCGTAGGGGAACCGATGCAGGATGGAATCGCGATCAGGCCCGCGCGGCCGGGAGAAGAAAGCGAACTGACCGCGCTGGCGCTGCGGTCGAAAGCTTCGAACGGCTATGACGAGGTTTTCATGGCCGCTTGTGTGGCGGAGCTGACAGTGCCTGCCGAAGCAGTGGCCGCTGGCGAGGTGCATGTCGCGGGCGAGGACGTGGCGCAGGGCATGTATCGCCTGATCGTCAAGGGCGATCTCGGCCATGTCGAGGACATGTTCGTCGACCCCGGAGCCAAGCGTGGCGGTATCGGACGGGCGCTGTGGATGCATATGGAAGCGCGCGCCCGCGAACACGGCTGCAAACGCCTTGAGCTGGATGCCGACCCCTTTGCGGTGCCGTTCTACAAGGCGATGGGCATGAAAATCACCGGCGAAAGCCCGTCCGGTTCCATCCCCGGCCGTATGCTGCCGAGGATGGAAAAAGCGCTATAGGCGTGCTGACTCAGCGATCCGGGACATCCGATACGCCGGGCACGACGGTTGCGAAGACATCCGCCATGGCTGCCAGGGAAACGGCCTGAACGGTTGCGGCGGGAATATCGCCGCCGCGCGGATCGGGCAGGGCGCGGGTGGCCGTCGCATCCGCCGGTACGCTCACCTGGTAGCCGAGGTTGTAGGCGGCGCGCGCGGTGGAGTTGACGCACATATGCGTCATGAAGCCGATCAGGATGAGATTCTTTTTCCCGGTTTCCTCGATCTGCTCCTGAAGACCGGTTTCCCAGAAAGCATTGGGGTGGGTCTTGACGATGGTCGGTTCGCTGCCGGCGGGGGCTACGGCATCCGCGATCGCGCCGCTATGCGCGCGGACATCGAAAGGCGAACCGGGGCCGGCGTCATGGGCAATGTGAATGATCGTGGCGCCGACGGCCCGCGCGCGCTGTAGCAGGGCGCTTGCGTTGTTCAAGGCCGCGTCTATCCCGTCGAGCTTCAGCAATCCGTCGGTATAGGTGTTCTGACAGTCGATCAGGATCAGGATGGAGTCCCGCAGGGGCGTTGACGTGGCTGGCGCGCCGCGCAATTGGCGCAGGGAAAATGGCTGGCTCATGGAGCGTCTCCTTTATGGCTTCACGGTCCAATTTATATCTGTGAAATTGCCGGTGTAAGGCAATTGAATGCCGTGTTATCCTGCAAAAATGCAGGATAACGATTGGAATGATTTGCGGGTTCTGGCGGTCTTTGCCCGCGAAGGGTCGACGGCCGCCGCCGCAAGTGCGCTCGGCAGCGATGAAACCACGGTTGTGCGCCGTCTGCGCCGCTTGGGCAAAGCGCTTGGCACCGAGGTGATCGCCAAGGTCGACCGGCGCTATCAGTTGACGGCGGCGGGGCAGCAAGCATCGCGGTATGCCGGCGACATGGCCCTTGCGGCGCAGGCTTTGAGCGGTGAAATCGCCAGCCTGCATAACCCGGCAGGCGTGGTCCGGCTGACCGGCTTGCGCGCCATTCTCGATAGCGTTGTCATCCCGCGTTATGCGGAACTGCGGGAACGTTTTCCCGGTCTCTCGATAGATTTCCTGGGCGATGCCCGCAATTACGATCTGGCGCGTGGCGAGGCGGATGTGGCCGTGCGGCTGGCATTGCCTACGGGACCGGATATTTTCGGGCGCAAGCTGGCGGACATTTCATTCGCTGCTTATGCAAGTGCCGGGCATGGCGGCTGTTGCCCGCTGCAGTGGCTGACCTATCCCGAGCCTTTGGGTGTCCTGCCGGAAGCGCAATGGCTTGCCGCGCATGTGCCGTCACAGCATGTCTCCGCCCGTTGCAACAGTACCGAGGGGCTCGCCGCATTGGCGGCCGCCGGGCATGGCGGCGTCATTCTGCCGTGCTTTTTCGGCGATAGCTGTGCAACGCTGGAACGTATACCGGTGCCGCCATTCGGCCCGGAACCCTGCCTGACGCGTGAAATCTGGACGGCGGTTCACGAGAGCCAGCGCCGCGTGCCGGCGGTGCGCAGCGTGATTGATTGGCTGGTCGCGGTCTTTGCGGAGAGATTCCGCCAACCCATGACCTGAATCCCGTTCATGCCACGTTCAGGCTTCATTTACGATGCTGAGTAACTATGGAACGCATCATTACACATTGGACAGAAGAGTCCGGCATGGCTGAGTGGCACGCATTCCTGATCGAAGGTCACAATTTCCGCACCGAGCGGGCCGATGGCGCAGTGCGCCCGGGCCGCGTCGGGTTTTACACCTGGCGGTTCATTGAGGCCGAAAGCGAGGAATCAGCGCGCGAGCGCGCCGAGGAAGATGTTGAGGCGGCTGCGAAAAACCGTTTCCCCAATTCTCCGCGCGGGCGGATTTCGGTGCGGGCCATGGGGCAGCGTGAAGCGCCTGACATGAACGAATGCGAACCCGGCATGCGCGGAACCGGCTTCATCCTGTTTCCCGAAACGCCGGTTGTTTCGGAAATCGCCGCCGCCTTTGACGGCTTCGCGGCCATGTTCCGCCCCGCTGCCGATGAATCGGCCGCGGCATCGCCGGAACACGGCTGATAACCTCAATCCATAAATTGCGCCCAAGCCCTGTGGACGGAATCATCCGTTCCGCATAGACCTTCTGGCTCAGATTCCCTAGCGGCGAGCCCGAGGTTGCTTATCCATGGCTGTTTCCTCCGAACCACGGCGATATGCCGTTCTCGATGTCTTCACCGAGGACCGGCTGGCCGGTAATCCGCTCGCAGTCGTTCGCGATTCCGAAGGACTGGATACGGAACGCATGCAGGCCATCGCGGCGGAGTTCAACCTGTCGGAAACCGTCTTCGTGCTGCCGCCGGAGCACCCCGCGCACTCCGCGCGCCTGCGTATCTTCACGCCGGGGCGCGAATTGCCGTTCGCGGGTCATCCGACGGTTGGTACCGCAATCCTTCTGGCGCTGGAGCGTTTCGACGGCACCACCATGAAGGAAGGTATCATCGTCCTTGAAGAGGACATCGGATCGATCCGCTGCGGCGTTAAGTTGAAGCAGCGCGGCGCCTATGCCGAGTTCGACATTCCGGTCCTGCCCGACAAGCCCGAGAATGGCGGCGACCGTGACCTGATCGCTGCGGCTTTGTGTCTTGAGCCCAACGAGATCGGTTTCGAGAACCACAAGCCGACGCGGTGCAGTGCCGGCGTACCCTTCGCGTTCGTGCCGGTGCGCGACCTGGAACGGTTGCACAGGGCCAAGGTTTCGGGCCGTGCGTTCGAGGAAGCGTTCGGTGAGCGCGGCGCATTCGTCTATACCCGTGAAACAGCCTCGGAAGCCAATGATTTGCAGGCACGCATGTTCGCGCCCGCCCACGGCATAGCCGAGGACCCGGCCACCGGTTCGGCTGCCGCGGCGCTTGCCGGGGTGATCAATCTCTACGATCAGCCGCCTCCCGGCCTGACCCGCTATCGCATCGAGCAGGGCTATGCGATGCGCCGCCCCAGCCTCATCGAGCTTGAGCTTGAGATCGAGAAAAAACAGCTCACCGCGGTTCGCATTGGCGGACATGCGGTTGTTGTCGCGCGCGGAGAATTGCTGGTGTAAATTTCGGCCCTCAGTGGCGCCGCGAGAGAGCGCCATGAAAACATGAGGGCAACGAAATGAACGGCGTCGCGCGCGTCTTTTTCCTATCGTCACTCGTCTTTGGTCTGGCCGGGCTGCTGCTCGGCAACATCATGGCCGCAAGCCATGATCACACCCAGCTTCCAACCCACGCGCATACGATGGTGGTCGGTTGGCTGAGCTTTGCGGTGTTCGGAATGTTCTACCATCAGTTTCCGGCAGCGGCGGCAAGCATGCTTGCCAAGATTCACATGGCCGTGGCGGAACTCAGCCTGCTCGTGCTGATTGTCGCGTTGTACATGCTCTATGGCGGCAAAATGTCGTTCGAGCCGGCAGCGGCCATCAGCTCGATCGTCTATGCGCTGTCTTTCCTGCTGTTCGCGTTCATCGCCTGGCGGGCGGTGTCCGCGAAGCGTTGAAGCAAATGCGTTCTGATTGAATCAGAACGCTTTGCACTTTTTCTCAGGCGCATCGTTTTGCGCGAAAAACCGGTATCCACTTTTTTGCACGATGCTC
>JAGRLC010000104.1 GCA_020441995.1 Rhodobiaceae bacterium | reverse complement strand
AGGTCGACCCGATCTGCGCGCTGCAAGCGGCCATGGACGGTTTCGAGGTTGTCACCATGGAGCAGGGCGCGCCGCGCGCCGACATCGTCATCACAGCAACCGGCAACCGCGACGTGCTGACGCTTGACAACATGCGCGCGCTGAAGGACATGGCGATCGTCGGCAACATCGGCCACTTCGACAACGAGATCCAGGTCGATTCCCTGCGCAATTTCCAGTGGAAGAACGTCAAGGACCAGGTCGACATGGTCACCTTCCCGGACGGCAAGCGGATGATCCTGCTGAGCCAAGGGCGTCTGCTCAATCTCGGCAACGCTACCGGCCACCCGAGCTTCGTCATGTCGGCGTCGTTCACCAATCAGACCCTGGCCCAGATCGAACTGTGGACCAAGGGCGAGCAGTACAAGAACGAGGTCTACGTGCTGCCCAAGCATCTCGACGAGAAGGTCGCGGCCCTGCACCTGGCCAAGGTCGGAGCGTCGCTGTCGGAGCTGACGCCGGCGCAGGCGGACTACATCGGCGTTCCGGTCGACGGGCCGTTCAAATCCGAGCACTACCGCTACTGACGCAAGCCGGGCTCTTTCAGGGGCCGCATCCTGTGCATAAGTCATCCGTTCCGGGCGTTCAGGGTCATGAGTTTATGACTTTGAGCGCCCGGACTCTTTTTGTTCCGGTGGGCAGCCGCGCCCCGAGCGGCTAGAGTTCATCGAATCAGCGCTTGAAAAGCGCCGGTCCAGAACATTTCTGGTTACGTGATTTTGCGGATTCCCGGTCTTTTCATGGGCTGGATCAAACTCCGTAACAGTCGCAACGTGTATGTGCGCAGTTGCGTTCGGCGTTTGCCCTTCCGCCGGCTTTCAGGCCTACGGAATCGGTTCAAGAAACAGTTGGAAACACTTGTTCGGGGGAATACATGGGCCGGCCATGCCGCAGGGTCTCAGGCGCGCTGCATCGCGCACCGGCTTTGCCGCTTGCAACCGCCCTTGGCGCATTCGTGTATTCGAACGGAGCGCTTGCGCAGCAGCTTCCCTCCACGGATCAGCAATCGCTTTCCTCCGCTGACTACTGGTTCCTGCTCAGCAATGCCCTGACAGCAGAGGAATGGGCCGCCCTCAGCCTCAATCTGGCACTGATCGCTTTCGCCGTGCTGGCGGCCATACTCTACGTGCGCACCAAGTCGCAATTCGCGGACTACCGCGAAAAGGCCGAGAAACAGCGCGCCGCGGTTGCGGCGCGCGCGGACCGCGCCGAAAGCCTGCTGGGCGTTGATGAGCAAATCCTGATTTCATGGCCGGGCGGCGATAGCGAACCCGATATCCAATTCAATCCGGTAGCCATTCCTGATGGTCCTCAGGACAAGGCACAGGTGCTTTCCTTCGACCGCTGGCTTTCACGGGAATCCGCCGACGCATTGGAACACGCTGTCCTGAACTTGCGCGAACGCGGCAAGGTTTTCGATCTGATGGCCGCAACCGCCAGCGGCACACCGGCTGAAATCACCGGCCGGACAGCAGCGGGGCGCGCCGTGGTCCGCATCCGCGGCGCGGGTGACCAGCAGCGCGACATCAACGAATTGCGCGAACGCCACCTCAAGCAGTCACAGGAGCTCCAGGCGCTTCAGACCATGCTCGACAAGGTCGAACTGCCCGTGTGGGTGCGCGACGAAAACGGTGCGTTGAGCTGGGTAAACGCCGCATACGCGCACGCAGCGGGCGCCAAGACCCGTGAGGAAGCCGTGGCGGGACGGCTTGAAATCGCCTCGCAGGCCACGCTGGAGAACATGGCCAAGGCCCGGCAGACGCAAGCCGTGTTCCAGGGCCAGGCCGAGATCGGCCCGGACAGGCGCCGGCTGGAACTGACCGAAGTGCCGCTTCGCACGGGCGCCGCCGGCCTTGGCATCGATGGCGATGCCGCGGCGCGGATGAAATCAGCGCTGGAGCGCGAAGCCGCGATCCGCGCCGAAATTCTCGACCGCATCGATACCGCTGTTGCTATTTTCGACGGCAACAGGCGGCTGGCGTTCTGCAACAAGGCCTATCGCGACCTGTGGCACTTCGACCCCGCCTGGCTGATCCGCAAACCCGACTTCGAGGAAATCCTGGAACGGCTGCGCGCGGAAGAGCGCGTCCCGACACCACCCGACGGCATGGGCTGGCGAGAATGGGCCGCTTCCCTGATCGATACCTCGGGCAGCGAAGTGCGGACCACGGAGTGGGATTTGCCGAACGCTTCGCTATCGCTGAAGCTTGAAACCATTCCACACCGCGACGGCGGCAGTACGCACCTGTTCCACAATCTGACCGAGAGCCTGGACCTGCAGACGCGGCTGTCGGCGCAGGCGCGCGTCCAGAAGCAGACGCTGGAAAGCCTTACCGAGGGGATCGCCGTGTTCGGTCAGGACGGCAGGCTGAAGCTGTCCAACCCGCAATTCGCGCGGATGTGGAATCTCGACCGGAAGGCGCTGAAGGCGCGCCCGCATATCGACGATCTCATCACCCAGTTCCGCGAACTGCATTCCGACAAGAGCGATTGGATCGCGCTGAAGCAGACCGTCTGCGGTTTCCTCGAAGCACGCGAACCCGTTTCCCGCGTCATGGAGCGCGCCGACGACATGACGGTCGCACTCTCCACCGTGCCTCTGTCAGACGGCGCGACGCTTGCCGTCTTCACCGACATCACGGCGGCGAAGGCTGCGGAAAATGCCTTGCGCGAACGCAACGAGGCGCTTGAACAGGCCGCCGAACTGCGCGGCAATTTCGTTTCCAACGTGTCCTACCACCTGCGCGATCCGCTGCAGTCGATCATTGGCTTCGCACAGCTTCTGTCGGGCAGCGCGATGACACCGGACCCCGCGCAGCAACGCGAATACGCGGGCTATATCCTGTCGTCCTCGACCTCGCTGATGGCCATCGTCAACGACATTCTCGACCTCGCCAGCATCCAGGCGAACGTTCTGGAACTGGACGTAAGCGAAGTGAACGTGCGCGAGACGATCGACACGGCGGTCGATGCGCTCAAGGACCGTATTGCCGAACACGACATCGATCTTGCCATCGACGTGGCGCCGATGGCGGAACGCATGCAGGGCGATCACCGGCGCATCCGTCAGATGATCTTCAGCCTCGTCGCCAATGCGATCGCTTTCAGCGATGACGGCGGCAAGGTCACGGTCGACGCCTTTGCCGACGGCGACATGGTCGCGATCCGGGTCGGCGACAACGGGCCCGGCATCCCGGAGCGTTACAGGTCGCGTGTCTTCGACAGCTTCGAGACCCACAACCAGCACGACCGCAATCGCGGCCCCGGTCTGGGGCTTTCGCTCGCCAAGGGCTTTGCCGAGAAGCACGGCGGAACGATCGAACTGTCCTCCGAGCCGGGCGAAGGCACCGTGGTCACGGTGCGGCTGCCGCGCACCCAGGACAAAGCCGCCGAGACACCTTCCGATAGCGAAGACACCGGCGCCGACACGGCCGTGACCCTGACGCATGGCTGAGAGCGGAGGCGCTCTGCGGGTCCTGCCGGACGCCGAGGCAACCGAACGGCTTGGCCGCGAGCTTGCGCTTTTCGCCAGGGCCGGAGACCTGATTGCGCTTTCCGGCGATCTCGGTGCGGGTAAAACAACCTTTGCGCGCGCTTTCATCCGCGCACTGGCGGGCGATGAAACAACCGAGGTTCCGAGCCCGACCTTCACCCTCGTCCAGACTTACGACGAGACCCGTGTCCGGGTTCT
The DNA here is from genome assembly GCA_020441995.1 of Rhodobiaceae bacterium. Taxonomy (GTDB): domain Bacteria; phylum Pseudomonadota; class Alphaproteobacteria; order Rhizobiales; family Tepidamorphaceae; genus JACKJK01. The sequence goes on along the minus strand of JAGRLC010000104.1, from coordinate 16,405 downwards.
GCATTGCGACCTCTACCGCATCTCGTCTCCGGAAGAGATCGAGGAACTGGGGCTTGAAGAGGCGCTTACCGACGCGATCGTCCTCGTCGAATGGCCGGAAAACGCGGAAGACGCATTGCCGCCGGCGCGGCTCGATATCTCCTTCTCGCAACACGGCGCAGGGCGGCACGCGCAGATGACCGCCAGCGGTGCGGACGATTGGGCCGGACGGCTTGCGCGCATGGAGGAGATCAGGACGTTTCTCGGTCACGCAGGCTATGGCGATGCTTCGCGCGGCCATCTTCAGGGGGACGCATCGACGCGGCGCTACGAACGCCTGACGAACGCGAAAGGGCCCGCGATCCTTATGGATGCGCCGACACGGCCCGACCCCGGCCAGCCGGGTGCGCCGAGCTACAGCCGCATCGCGCATCTGGCGGAATCAGTGCACCCGTTTGCGGCCATGGAGCAGGCGCTGCGGGACGCGGGCGCCCATGCTCCCGAAATACTTGCCCATGATCTGGACGCGGGCCTTCTGCTGCTGGAAGACCTCGGCGGCGGCAAGGTTGTCAGCGACAGCAACCCGCCGGCGCCCATCGCGGAACGCTATCTGGAAAGCGTGCGGCTTCTGGCGCATCTGCATGCACAGGCGTTGCCGCGCACGGTCTGCTTCGGCAGCGATGTCCGGCATGACATTCCTGCTTTCGACGCAGGCGTGTTCCATGCCGAAGCCTCTCTTCTCCTCGACTGGTTCGTGCCACATGTGCGCGGAACCGCATGCGACGCAACGGACCGCGCCGCCTTCATTGCCGCATGGGACGAGGTTATCGCGGCAACCGGTGTGCTGACCCGCGATCCGACATGGGTGCTGCGCGACTATCATTCGCCCAACATCGTGTGGTGCGACCCCGGCGTTCCCCCGCCAAGCCCACACGACTGCGTCGGCGTTATCGACTTTCAGGATGCGCTGTGGGGGCCTGCCGCCTATGACGTTGTTTCACTGGGGCAGGATGCGCGCGTCAGCGTAACGCAAGCGCTGGAAGGCAACATCATCGCCGCCTATGCCGAAGCGCGCGCATCCGCCAGCAGCCTCGACGAAACCGCCTTTCTCGCCGACTATGCGGTGATGGGCGCGCAGCGCAACACCAAGATCCTCGGCATATTCGCACGATTGAACCGGCGCGACGGCAAACCGCACTACCTGGCGCATATGCCGCGTGTATCGGATTATCTCACGCGTTGCCTTGCGCACCCCGCTCTGGCACCAATCGCGGCATGGTACAGGGACAGGCTTCCCGAAGCGCTCGATATCAGACCAGAATAAACGCGATGAACAAGAAGACAGCCAAAAAGGCGGGTTCGCCCGAGAAACCCGACACTGCGATGGTTCTGGCCGCGGGTCTGGGCAAACGCATGCGGCCGCTGACCGACAAGCTGCCGAAGCCGATGGTGGAAGTGCACGGGCAAGCGCTGATCGACCATGTCCTCGACAAGGCGGACGAGGCCGGGATCCAGCGCTGCGTGGTCAACGTGCATTACCTTGCCGACCTGCTCGAAAAACACCTGTCGAGCCGCAAGGCGCCGGAGATCATCATTTCCGACGAACGCGGCCTGCTGCTGGAGACCGGTGGCGGTATCCGCCATGCGCTGCCGTTGCTCGGGACCGGGCCGTTCTTCGTGCTCAACTCGGATTCCTTCTGGATCGACGGCGCACGGCCGATGCTTTCACGCCTGGCGGAGCATTGGGACCCGGAACGCATGGACATGCTGCTGGCCGTCGCCTCTAGCGCGACCGCAACCGGCTATCACGGCACCGGCGATTTCCTGATGGACCCGGAAGGCCGCCTCGAACGCCGCCCCGAGCACATCATCGCGCCCTTCGTCTACATGGGTGTTGCGATCATCAAGCCGGAACTGTTCGAAGACACGCCCGAAGGTGCGTTCTCGCTGAACCTTCTGTTCGACCGGGCCATCGAGGCCGAACGGCTGTTCGGCCTGCGGCTCGACGGGCGCTGGATGCACGTGGGGACACCGGAAGCCATTGCCGAGGCGGAGATGGCAATCGACAACAGCATCGCCTGAAGATGCAAAAAGCGGGAGAGCGCACAAACCCGAACGTCGTCTCCATCCCGCCGGGAACGGCCTTTCTCGACTGCCTGGCCGCGCGCCTGATAGACGGAACGCTGCTGTCGGGTCCGCCAGGGAGGCCCTGCCCTGCCCATGACCTGGTCGATGCGACCGTGCTGCTGCCGAACCGGCGCGCGGCGCGCGTTCTGGTCGACAGGCTGCTCGCCCATGCGGGCCGGCCAGTGATGCTGCCGCGCATCGCGGCCATTGGCGACATCGACGAAGACGTCGCCCTGATCGGCGAAATCGAGGCCGGCGAACTCGCGGACACATTCGGCGCCGAAGGCAGGCTGCCGCTGCCGCCGGCGGTCAGCACGCTTGAACGCCACCTCGCCCTGACGCGGCTGGTCTATGAATTCGGACAGCACAAGGCACGCGCCCTGAACTTTCCCGGACGCAGCGATGGCTTGCTGATCCCGGTGGGTGCGGCGGATGCGAGCGCGCTGGCCCGCGATCTCGCAAGATTGCTCGACGCTCTGGAGACCGAAGAGATCGCCGCCGCCAATCTGGTCAATCTGGTGCCGGAGAATCACGCCGGATACTGGGACATCGCGCACAGGTTCCTCGGCATCGTCGTCGAAACCTGGCCGCACCACCTTCAGGAACGGGGTCTGAGCGATCCGATCGCGCGGCGTAACGCGCTGATCCGCGCGGAAACGCAAAGGATAGCCAATGAACGGCCCGAGGCGCCGCTCATCATCGCGGGCTCGACCGGCTCGGTTCCCGCGACCGCGGCGCTGATGAAGGTCGTTGCCGGGCTGCCGCGCGGCTGGATCGTGCTTCCGGGGCTCGATGCCCTGTCCGACGAAGCCTCCTGGGAGGCCATCCGCGCTGAGTGCACCCATCCGCAATATGGTCTTGCGCAACTGCTGCAGTCGCTGGAACTGCAACGCGGCGATGTTTCAGCGCTGACCTTGCCGGACGGCGGAACGCCGTGCATGCGCCAGGAGTTGCTTACGGAAACATTCCGCCCCGTTGCGACAACCGACCAGTGGCATGCGCACACGGCGCGGGCCGATGACGAGGGGTGCAACGGGCTTGCGATCATCAATGCCGATACGTCGCGCGAGGAAGCGCTGGCGATTGCGCTGGCGCTGCGCGAAGCGGTCGAAGCCGGCAAGCCGAACGCGGCACTTGTTACGCCGGATCGCGGGCTTGCCCGGCGCGTGTCGGCGGAGCTGGCGCGCTGGGGGCTGAGGGTCGACGATTCCGCCGGCCAGCCGCTCTCCTCGACTCCCGCAGGCACCTTTCTGCGGCTTGTCTGCGAAGCGGTGGCGCAGGACCTTGCTCCCGCCCCGCTTGCAGCCCTTCTGCGCCACCCGTTGCTGCGCGATGCGGATGGCGACGACGCCACAGCCGCCCGCGACACGCTGGAAGCGCTCGCCCTGCGCGGACCAAGGCCCGCACCGGGCATGGCGGGGCTCCGGCATGCGCTTGAAGCGCGGATACTGGAAGAGCCGCTGCGAAACGGCGTCGCCGCGCGCCTGCGCGACAAGAGCACGGAAGAAGCGCGCGCGCTCACCGATCACCTGGAAACGGCGTTGTCCGCGCTGCTTGCCACGCAGCGCAAACCGGCGAGCTTCATTGAAACCGTGGCGCGCTTGCGCGATGCGGCCATCACGCTGTCGGGTGGCCGGGACGAAAGCGGCGCGCCGCTGCTCTATGGCGGTGACGACGGCATCCGGCTGATGCAGTTTCTCGATCAGGTTGCGGAGAGCTTCGACATCGGCATGAGGCTGCCGCTTGCCTCCGTACCGCCATTCCTCGCCAGCCTGATGGAGGGCATTCCGGTTCGCGCCCATGCCCACGACAGGCGCATCGCCATCCTCGGCCCTCTGGAAGCGCGTCTTCAGCAATTCGGGCGCGTCGTGCTCGGCGGGCTCAACGAAGGCACATGGCCCGGCGACACAAAGACCGATCCGTGGCTGAGCCGGACCATGCGCGCCGAACTCGGCCTCGACCTTCCGGAGCGGCGTATCGGCCTTGCCGCCCATGACGTTGCCCAGCACATGGCCGGCGGCGATGCCGTACTGACGCGGTCGCTGCGGAACGAGGGTTCGCCGACGGTTGCCTCGCGCTGGCTGCAGCGGCTCGAAGCGGTCATCGGCAAGGACGCCTACAGGGACCTGGCGGCGCGCGGCGAACGCTATCTCGGCTGGGCGCGCGATCTGGATCATTCGCAACAAGACGACCCGCCGAAGGAACCGGCGCCCTGCCCGCCGCTCGCGGCGCGGCCAAGACGCCTCAGCGTCACGCAGGCGGAAACGCTGATCCGCGACCCTTACGCGATCTACGCTTCCAAGATCCTGAAGCTCGATCCGCTTCCCGGCCTGGATGAAGATGCCGATGCGGCGTTGCGCGGTTCACTGGTCCATGACGCCATTGCCCGTTTCGTTGAAGACACACGGAGCGGAGCACCGGTCAACCCGGTGCGCCTGCTGACCCAGCTTTTCGAAGAGGAAATGGGAACGGCGGGCATCGCGCCGCACACCCGCGCGCTGTGGCGCCCACGCCTCATGCGGATCGCGCATTGGTTCGCGGATTACGAAGCGGACCGGCGGGCGAAGGGATATACGGTTGCCGGTCTGGAGGCCGATGGCGCTTTGTCCTTCGATGCGCCGGGTGGCGCATTCAAGCTCACGGCGCGCGCCGACCGGATCGACCTGTCCGGCGACGGCACGCTGGCGCTGCTCGACTACAAGACAGGCGCCCCGCCGACCGCCAAACAGGTTTCCGCCGGGCTTGCGCCGCAATTGACGCTGGAAGCGGCCATCGCCGCACGCGGCGGCTTTGACGCTATCGCGGCATTGCCAGCGGGAGAGCTGGTCTACATCCGCCTGAGCGGCGGCGCGCCGGCGGGCGACGTCCGCGGCGTCGCCTCGGGCGCGGAAACCATGCAACTTGCCGAAGAGGCGCTGGAAGGTTTCTCCGCGCTCGTCAGAGCCTATGACGATGCGAACCTGCCCTATCGCCCGCGCGTGTCCGCCATGCTGGCGCGCGCCGAAGAATCCTACGACCATCTGTCGCGCTACCGCGAGTGGAGCACCGCAGACGGCGGTTCGGGGGATGGCGAATGAGCGGCGTGCGCGACAGGCTCCATATCGACACCGAGACACAGGCGCGGCAACGGCGCGCGACCGACCCCGCTCATTCGGCCTGGGTCACCGCCAATGCCGGATCGGGCAAGACCTACGTCCTGTCGCGCCGCGTGCTGCGCCTGCTGCTGACCGGCGCGGACCCGGGCGCGGTCTTGTGCCTGACCTTCACCAAGGCGGCGGCGGCGCAGATGCAGACCCGCGTCTTCGAGGAACTGGCGAAATGGACTCAAAGCTCAGATGACGATCTTGCCGAGGCCCTGAACGGCCTGCTCGGAAGGCCGCCCGACCGGCGCGAGACGCAACTTGCGCGGCGGCTTTTCGCACGCGCCATCGAGACGCCCGGACGGCTCAAGATCCAGACGATCCACGCCTTCTGCGAAAGCGTGCTGCAACGCTTCCCCTTCGAGGCGCGGGTGCCGGCGGGCTTTACCGTGCTCGATGACGACATGGCGCAGGCCCTGAAAACGCAGGCGCGGCAGGACGTCCTGGCGGAACCGGAAACGGACGAGATCGCCGAAGCGCTCGGGCGGCTCAACCTGCAGCTCGACCCCGACCGTTTCGCGCGCCTGCTTGCCAGCCTGACCGACCGGCGCAACGATTTCAATGTCTGGCTGAAGAACGGCCGCATCGACAAGGGAGAAGTGCGCGCGCATGTCGCCGAGGTCCTTGGCGTCTCGCCGGGTCTCAAAGCCCAAGAGGTCGTGCGCGAAATTCTCGCAAGTCCGCATTTGCCGATCAAGGAATGGGGCGCAATCGCCAAGGCGCTATCGGAATATCCGAAGCAAAGCACCGATGTGACCGCGCGCCTGCTGCGGCAGGCAGCAACCGAAACCGACGCGGCCGAGACCATCGCGCGCCTGACCGAAATCTTCTGGAACGACAACAAGAACGAGCCCCGCGCACGCCTTCTCAATGCCCAGGCCATCGATGCCCTTCCCGCCATCGTCCAGCGGCTTGAGAAAGAACAGGAACGCTTCCTGCCGCTGATGCAGCGCTACCGCGCCGCGCGCATCATGGAGCTTAATGCCGATCTCGCTGTTGCCGGCGACGCCGTCATTTCCCGCTATGAGCGCGCCAAGGCGGAGCGCGGCATGCTCGATTACGCCGACCTGATCGCGCGCACGGTGGCCTTGCTGGAATTCGGCCAGGACGCCGCCTGGGTGCTCTACAAGCTCGACCCCGGCCTTGATCACATCCTTGTCGACGAGGCGCAGGACACCAGCCCCGACCAGTGGCGCGTGGTGCGCGCATTGACGGAGGAATTCTTTGCCGGCGCAGGCGCGCGGCATGTGCCGCGCACGGTCTTCGCGGTCGGCGACCCGAAACAGTCGATCTATTCTTTCCAGGGGGCCGACCCGGCGGGCTTCCTCGCCATGGCGGAGCATTTCGGGACGCGCATTCCCGAAGACAACGGCTTTGCGCCGGTCGAACTGTTCCGCTCGTTCCGCACCGCGCCCGCCGTTCTGGAAGCGGTCGATCAGGTTTTCGCAAGTTCAGGAGCAAAGCCCGGCGTCGTCTTCGACGCGGCAAGTCCCGTGGCGCATTCGGCGGCGCGCGAGAAGGCGCGTGGCCGCGTCGAGTTGTGGGAGCCGGTACCCAAACCCGAGACGCCGGACGAGAACCCGTGGGACGCGCCGCTCGATACCGAACGCCCGGATTCCGCCGAAACGGTTCTGGCGAGAAAAATCGCGCGCGCCATCAAGTCCTCCATCGCCAACAAGGAAATTCTCCCCTCCACGCTGGCTCCGGCGCAGGCCGGCGATTTCCTGATCCTGCTGAGAAAACGAACCCGCCTTGCCGCGCCGATCATCCGCGCGCTGAAAGCGGAAGGCGTGCCCGTCGCCGGGGCCGACCGGCTCAAGCTGACGGACTCCATCGCGACCCTCGACCTGATGGCGCTGATGCGCGCGAGCCTGATGCCGGACGATGACTATGCGCTGGCCTGCACGCTCAAAAGTCCGCTGTTCAGGCTCGACGACAATGACCTGATGGAAATCGCGATCGACCGCCCGGACTCGCTGGCCGATGCGCTGCACGCGCATCGTGGAAACGCAAGGATCGAAGCAGCCGCTGCACGCTTTTCCGCGCTTGCCGGAATCGCGCGGCGGGAGCGCCCGTTCACTTTCCTTGCCCATGTGCTTGGAGCCGAGGACGGGCGGCTCGCCTATCGCAAGCGTCTCGGCAACGAGGCCGACGACGTGCTCGACGAACTGGCCGACAGGGCGCTTGCCTTCGAGCGGGCCAATGTCGCCAGCGTCACCGGTTTCCTTGCCTGGCTCGAACGTTCCGGGGGCGAAATCAAACGCGATCTCGACGAGGGCGGCGATGCCGTCCGCGTCATGACCGTGCATGGCGCCAAAGGGCTGGAGGCGCCTGTCGTCTTCGTCGCCGACACATGTTCGCCGCCCGGCGGACAGCGCGATCCGCTGCTGGTCGTGCGCGATGACGACATCTTCGCTCCGCTCCGCGCTGTGTTGTGGAACCCGGGCAAGGCTTTGCGAACCGACGTTATGCAACGGCTGGCCGGCGAAGCCGATACGCGCGGCGAGGAAGAATTACACCGTCTGCTCTATGTCGCCATGACGCGGGCGCAGGACAGGCTCGTCATCTGCGGTGCCGAAACCGGCCGCAAGCGTAGCGATGGCTGCTGGTACAACCTGGTCGAGGCCGCGCTCGCGGATCGTCTCGAGGAGCAGGAAGACGGCGTACGTGTCTTCATGCCCGACACGCCCGGAATTGCCCCGGTGGCGGAAGAGCAGGAGCAGGGATCGCGTCCGTCCGAACAGATCCCCGATTGGGCGAGGCAGCCGATGGAGGCGCGGCCCAAACCCGTATGGCAAGCCGCGAGCAAGCTTGGTATCGGCACCCATACCGGAGGCGCGGGCGGACAAGCAGCACGCAAGCGCGGTTCGCTGGTTCACCTGCTGCTGGAACATCTGCCGGAGCTTGCCGAAGACAAACGCCGGCAGGCGGGCGAAGCCTTGCTGGAGGTCCATGCCCGCGACTGGGACGCGGAACAGCGCGAAGCGGTTCTGGGGCCGGTGCTCAAGCTCATGTCCGACCCCGCATTCGCCTTCCTGTTCGGCGCCGGCAGCCGCGCGGAAGCCTCGCTTGCCGGAACGGTGCGGCGCGCCGGCGGCGATGACATGATTTCCGTTGCGGGCCGTATCGACAGATTGATCATCGGCGGGGGCACGATCACCATCGCCGATTACAAGACAGGCGGACCGGTTCCCTCCACCCCCGAGGGCACACCGGAGCCATATGTGGCGCAGCTCGCCGCCTATGCCGCGCTGCTAAGCGCCATCCATCCGCAAAAGACCATCGACGCGGTGCTGATCTGGACCGATGCCGCGAACGGGCCCGAGGTCACACGGTTGCCAGCGGAGATGCTCGGCGGATTCGAAGCATCAGACAGATTGACCGTTGAGGCCTGAGCGACTAGGTCATGGCCTCATAAAGGAGACGGTTTTGGCGGCTGAAACGGCAAGAAGAGACAAGGAAGCGCGAGAAGAACGGGCCCAATGCCCGGTCGAGGGCGCTGACACAGTCGCTTGCAGTCATTTCGCCGTGAGTAGCATATGGCGAATTTGCTCTCCGGTTGCGTTGCAAAGGTTTGAAAACCGGACGGTTTCCTGCACCTTTGCGCCTGGCCGAAAACCAAATTCGCACATGCCAAAATCCACCTCATTTATGAGTTCATGACCTGAATCCGCGCCATGGCTAAACGTAACATCATCACCCTGCCCGATCCGCTGCTGCGCAAGACGAGCGAACCCGTCGAACGCGTCGACGACGAAATGCGCACACTGATCGACGACATGCTGGAGACCATGTACGAGGCACCCGGCATCGGGCTGGCCGGCATCCAGATCGCCGTGCCGCGCCGGGTTCTGGTTATGGATGTCTCGCGCGACGAGGACGCGCGCGCGCCGCACGCCCTGATCAATCCGGAAGTCGTGTGGACGTCCGACGAGATGGCGCCTTACGAGGAGGGCTGCCTCTCGATCCCCGAGTATTACGCCGAGATCGAGCGCCCTGCCCGCTGCCGCGTGACCTACATCGACCGCGACGGCGCCCGCCAAGAGATGGAGGCCGACGGCATTCTGGCGACCTGCGTCCAGCACGAGATCGACCATCTCAACGGGCTCCTGTTCATCGACTACCTGTCGAAGCTGAAGCGCGACCGGGTGATCAAGAAATTCGCCAAGGCCGAGAAGCAGCGCGCCACCCACGCGCTTTGATCAAGCGGTCACGTTTGCGGAGAAGAACACCGTGAACCGCTTTTCCTGGAAACGCACTTGAGCTAACGCGTTTCCTGGCGGAAAACCGGGGCCACTTTTCCTGGAACCGCACTTGAGCTAACGCGCTTCCTGACGGAAAACCGGGGCCACTTTTCCTGGAAACGCTCCGGGACCAAACTTCGTGACGAAGGAACTGCACAGTGCGTGTCGTCTTCATGGGAACGCCGGACTTCGCCGTTCCCACCCTCATGGAAATCATCGGGCAAGGCCACGAGGTCGTTGCGGTCTATACCCAGCCGCCGCGTCCGGCCGGACGCGGACAGGCGGAGCGCCGCTCGCCTGTGCATGAGGCGGCTAGCGGCTTCGGCCTGCCTGTCCTGACGCCGCAAAGCTTCAAGGACGAAGAAACGCAATCCGCCTTCGCCGCCCATGACGCCGATGTCGCGGTCGTCGTCGCCTATGGGCAGCTGCTGCCGCAGGCGGTGCTGGACACGCCCGCAGAAGGCTGCCTCAACCTGCATGCCTCGCNNTGCTGCCGCGCTGGCGCGGGGCGGCCCCGATCCAGCGGGCGATCATGGCCGGCGATCACGAGACCGGCGTCATGGTGATGCGCATGGGCCCCGGCCTCGATACCGGCCCCGTCGCCCTGACCGAGCGGATAGAGATCGGCGCCGACGAGACCGCCGGCCAACTCCATGACCGGCTGATGCGGCTTGGCGCAGATCTCATGGGCCGCGCGCTCGCCGCCCTGTCGCGCGGTGCGCTGACCTTCCATGAACAGGAAGGCGAGACGGTCTACGCGAAAAAGATCGAGAAGGCCGAAGCGCGTATCGACTGGAGCAGGCCTGCGCGGGAGGTTCACAACCACATCCGTGGACTGTCGCCCTTTCCCGGCGCATGGTTCGAGGCGGAGCTTGGTGGCAAACCCGAACGCATCAAGGTGCTGCGCAGCGCGCTCGCCGATGGGTCCGGCGCGCCTGGAACCGTTCTCGATGACGCGCTGACGATCGCCTGCGGCGGCGGAGCTGTCCGCCTTGTCGAGTTGCAGCGGGCGGGAAAAGGCGCGATGGCTGCGGACGCTTTCCTGCGCGGCGCGGCGGTTTCCGCCGGGCAGAAATTTTAGCTAACGCCATGCCCCGCTACAGGCTCGACATCGAATATGATGGCACGCCCTTCCTCGGCTGGCAGATGCAGGCCGACGGGCGCACGGTGCAAGGCGTGTTGGCGGAAGCGCTGAAGAAGTTCAGCGGCGAGGACGTGATCCCCGGCGGCGCGGGGCGCACCGACACCGGCGTACATGCGCTGGGGCAGGTCGCCCATGTGGACCTTGAAAAGGACTGGCCCGCCGACACGGTACGCGACGCGCTCAACGCGCATCTGCGGCCCGACCCGATCTCGGTGCTTTCGGCGGAGATCGCCGATGAAGCATTCGATGCCCGTTTCTCGGCGACCGCGCGGCATTACCGCTACCTGATCGTCAACCGGCGGCCTCCCCTGGCCTTAATGGCGAACCGGGCCTGGCTGGTTCATGTGGCGCTTGATGCGGATGCCATGCACGACGCGGCTCAGGTTCTCATCGGCAATCACGACTTCACAACCTTCCGGGCGGCGGCCTGTCAGGCCAAGTCGCCGGTAAAAACACTCGACAAGCTGACCGTGCGGCGCTCGGGCGAAACCATCATCATCGAGGCTTCGGCACGCTCCTTCCTGCATCACCAGGTGCGGTCGCTGGCCGGCGCGCTGAAATTCGTCGGTGAGGGCAAATGGAAGAAGCATGATCTGAAGGCCGCGCTCGACGCCTGCGACCGGGCGAAATGCCCGCCTCTCGCGCCCTCCGCCGGTCTCTACCTGGTGCAGGTGGATTACTGAAGTCTGCCCGATCAGATCAGGCGCATCGCGAGCTGGCTCAGAAAAATGCTTGAAACGGCATTGAACGCCACCAGCCCGATGGCGAGGCTTACCGGCGCATCCAGCGCGATCCGCGCAACAAGGTAGAAATAGCGCAGGGCAAAGGCGAACAACGCCAGCGTCATCATGCCGGCGATCGTCCCGGACATCAGCCCGAAACCGAACATGATGCCGGGGGCCGCAACGACTGCGGAGACGATAACGGTGCTCCAGTTCTGGGCGACAATATAGGGCACGACCCTGTTTTCGATCCCCAGCGGCCCTGCCGCTGCCAGAATAATCAGCGGATAGGCCAGCCAGTCGACAGCGGAAACCAGGAGGCGTTTCAGCACGAACGCGGGGTAGGATTGCGGCACATCGAGCGGATCGCCGGAAGGGGGCTCCGTCATGGCCAGCGTCTGCCATTCGCCGTGAATGTAGAGCAGGAGGACCGGCAGGATCACCAGAATTGCGAAGAAGGATTTCCAGAAACCCTCGAAGCTGACGTCGAACTCGCGCATAGCGTCGCGATCGCCGCGCATCAGGCCGGATGCGCCATTCAGGCCGGCGCGAATGTCGGCGATTGTCAGCATCAGCCGAAAGCCGCGAAGTAGCCGCCGATGAAGCGCTCGTAGATGCGGGTCAGCGTCTCGATATCCTCCACAGACACACGTTCGTCGACCTGGTGCATCGTCTTGCCGACGAGACCGAATTCAACCACCTCGCAATAGTCCTTGATGTAGCGGGCATCGGAGGTGCCTCCCGAAGTGGAGAGTTCCGGCTTGCGGCCCGTCTCGTCAAGGATGGCGAGGCTCAGCGTGTCGACCAGTTCGCCCGGCTCGGTCACGAAGACATCGGAAACCCTCAGGATCAGTTTCGAGGTCAGCGTAACGCCGGTCGCCTCGGCGATGGGCGCCAGTTTCGCATCGATACGGGCTTTCAGGCTGTCCGGCGTGTGCAGGTCGTTGAAGCGGATATTGAAGCGCGCGGTCGCGGCGCCGGGAATGACGTTTACCGCCGGGTTGCCGGTATCGAAATTGACGAAGGCGAGTGTCGATGGCTGGAAGTGATCGGTGCCTTCATCCAGTGGCTCCGCGGCGATCGCGGCAACGGCCTCGGCCAATGCGACGACCGGGTTCTTCGCCAGATGCGGATAGGCGGAATGGCCCTGAACGCCCTGGGCGTGGATCTCGCCGGAAACGGACCCGCGCCGGCCGATCTTGATCACATCGCCAAGCCTCTCCGGATTGGTCGGCTCGCCGAGAATGCAGTGAGAGAACACCTCGCCGCGATCTTTCGCCCATTTCAACAGCTTCTCGGTGCCGTTGACCGACGGGCCTTCCTCGTCGCCGGTGATCAGGAAAGAGATCGAGCCGTGCTTCGGTTTACCTGCCTTTTCGAGATGGCGCAGCACGGCTGCGATGGATGCGGCAACGCCGCCCTTCATGTCGGCCGCGCCACGCCCCCAGAGTTCACCATTGACGATCTCGCCGGAGAAGGGCCGGTGCGTCCATGCCGCCTCATTGCCCGGCGGCACAACATCGGTGTGTCCGGCAAAGCAAAGCGCGGGCGCGCCGGAACCGATGCGGGCGTAGAGGTTTTCCACGTCCGGCGTATCGGCATCGGAAAATGTGACGCGGTGGACATCGAAGCCCGCCTTGTCGAGCCAGCCCTCGATCTGCAGCAGCGCGCCGCCCTCATGCGGGGTGACGGAAGGGCAGCGGATCAGCGCCTGCGTCAGCGCGACGGGATCGAGCGTATCGGTCATGTTTCGGCGGTTCCTCAAAGCCTGTTTCAAAGCCCTAGCCAGCCCCCGCGTTTACGTCAACGCAAGAGCGTCACTGGCGGGGCTGCACAAAAGCGGCTATTCAGCGCAGCAAGCACATTTCGGGAGCCGTCAGCGTGGCAAATCGCTTCGAGAACAAATGCGCGGTGATTACGGGAGCCGCCCACGGCATCGGCGCCGCGACCGCGCGCCTGATCGCGCGCGAGGGCGGAAGTGTCATTGCCGCCGATATCGACGAAGAGGGCCTTGCCGCGCTTTGCAAAGACCCTGACGGCAGCATCGTTGCCGCCCGCTGCGACGTTCTCAAGACCGCCGACATCGAGGCCGCGGTTCAGCAGTGCGCCGAGACCTTCGGCGGCGTCGATATCGTCTTTTCCAATGCCGGCGCCAGCGGTCCATCGAGCACGGTGGAGGATGCAAGCGACGATGACCTCGACCGTATGATGCATATGCATTTAAGGGCAGCACTTGCGGCGATCCGCGCCGCTGTTCCGCATATGCGGGCACGTGGCGGCGGATCTGTCGTGCTGACAACGTCGGTCTCCGGCATGCGCCAGGGCTATGCGCCGGTGCTCTATTCGCTGTCCAAGGGGTCGCTGATCCAGCTTGCCGAAATCGCGGCCGTCGAACTTGCCCGCGACATGATCCGGGTCAATTGCGTCTGCCCCGGCTTCGTGCCGACCGCGATCTTCGCCCGCTCCATGGGCTTTACGGAAAAGACGTCTGAAAAATTCGCCCGCCGCCTCGACGATCCGGCGAAGGCGGCGCAGCCGCTGCCGCGCGCCTGCAAGCCCGACGACATCGCCGAGGCCGTCGCCTATCTCGCCAGCGATGCCGGCAGTTTCGTCACCGGTCAGACACTGACGGTCGATGGCGGGCTGTCGCTGACGCCGGGGCCGGGCGACACGCGCTCCGTCTACGCGCCGATCATGTCGGCGCTCGGCCTCGATCCAAATGCAGTTGAACCGGGACCTGCGGTTTGGTCGAAACTAGGCCTCGACAAAAAGAAATAGCTCTTTTTGCGCGCATAGCCTGATCCGAAAAGTCTGCAACTTTTCGGGGCTATCTTATTTGCTGGCGCATAGCCTGATCCGAAAAGTCTGCAACTTTTCGGGGCTATGCGACTAGTCGCGCAGCAGCTCGTTGATCGAGGTTTTCGAGCGGGTCTTCTCGTCGACCCGCTTGACGATCACGGCGCAATAGAGCGACGGGCCGGGATTGCCATCGGGCAGCGGCTTGCCGGGCATGGAGCCGGAGACCACCACCGAATAGGGCGGCACCTCGCCCATGAAGACTTCGCCGGTGGCGCGGTCAATGATCTTGGTCGACTTGCCGATATAAACGCCCATGCCGAGGACGGAGCCCTCGCGCACGATGCAGCCCTCGACGACTTCGGAACGCGCACCGATGAAACAATTGTCCTCGATGATCGTCGGGCCGGCCTGAAGCGGTTCCAGAACACCACCGATGCCGACGCCGCCGGAGAGATGCACATGCTTGCCGATCTGGGCGCAGGAGCCGACCGTCGCCCATGTGTCGACCATGGTGCCCTCGTCCACATAGGCGCCGAGATTGACGAAAGACGGCATCAGCACCACGCCCTTGGCAATATAGGCGGAGCGGCGCACGACACAGTTCGGCACGGCACGGAAACCCGCGTGGCGCCAGTCCTTCTTCTTCCAGCCATCGAACTTCGACGGCACCTTGTCCCACCAGTCCGATCCGCCGGGACCGCCGGAGATCGGCGCCATGTCGTTGAGCCGGAAGGACAGCAGCACCGCCTGCTTCAGCCACTGGTTGACGGTCCAGGTGCCATTCCCGCCGCGCTCGGCGACGCGCGCCTTGCCGCTATCGAGCAGGTGCAACGCTTCCTCGACCGCCTTGCGGACCTTGCCCTTGGTGTCGAAGTTGACGTTTTCGCGATCCTCGAAGGCGGCTTCGATCGTGGCGGCGAGATCGGCGTGCGACATGACTTGGGTCCCTGGAATTGTTAAGCGCGCGGGAAACTAGATCGCCTTCACCGGCGGCGCAACGATGTCGGCGAGGAATTCGGCAAGATTGCCGGTGATGTGGTCGATGTGCCCGGCGTCGGCGCCCGCGACCTCCCAAGCCGAGCGGCTGCCCGACTGCGGGTTTTCGTGATCGACGACGAGCACCGTCGCCATGCCCAGCACCTTCGGCACCTCGAGGTTGCGCGGCAGGTCCTCGAACATGGCGGCGCGCTTGGGTTCGATTCCGTAACGCGACAGGAACATGTCGTAGGGCGCACGGTCCGGTTTCGGCTTGAAGTCTGCGGCAACGATGTCGAACACATCCTCGAAATGATCCGCGATACCGAGCCTCGCCATCACCGCGCCGGCATGGGCGACGGAGCCGTTGGTCAGCACGAACTTGCGGCCCGGCAATTCGCTCAGGATTCCACCAAGCGCGGGGTCGGGTTCGATCGGCGAATGGTCGATGTCGTGCACGAAGTCGAGGAACGCATGCGGGTCAACGCCGTGCTCGACCATCAGCCCGTGCAGCGTGGTGCCGTGGACGCGGTAATATTCCTTCTGGATGCGCTTGGCTTCCTGCGGCGCGACGTTCAGCAGATCGGCGATGAACGCGCCCATGCGCTGATCGATCTGCGCGAACAGATTGGAACGCGGCGGATAGAGCGTGTTGTCGAGATCGAACACCCAGGTATCGATATCGCTATGCCAGTCGGTCATTAATCGTCTCAAGTTCCTGCCGCTTATTCTCGTCCGAAAAACCCGGAATTTCTCGGGAATTTGCTCAGTACGTGATCAGCGTGCCCGCGCCGTGTTCGGTGAAGATCTCCAGAAGCACAGAGTGCGCCACCTTGCCGTTGACGATGACGACGCCCTTCACGCCGCGCTGCAGCGCGTCGATGCAGGTTTCCACCTTCGGGATCATGCCGCCGGAGATCGTGCCGTCGGCAATCAGGGCCCTGGCCTGGTCCACCGTGAGCTGATCGATCAGTTCGCCGGACTTATCGAGCACGCCGGGCACGTCGGTCAGGAACAGAAGTCGTTCGGCATTGAGCGCGCCGGCAATGGCGCCGGCGAAGGTGTCGGCGTTGATGTTGTAGGTCTCGCCGTCGCGGCCGGGCGCAACAGGGGCGATAACCGGGATCATCTCCGACTTCGCCAGCAGGTCGAGCAGCGTGCGGTCAACCTCGACCGGCTCGCCGACGAAGCCGAGATCGACAACCTTCTCGATGTTGGAATCGGAATCGCGCATGGTCTTGTGCGCCTTTTCGGCGAAGACCATGTTGCCGTCCT
>JAGRLC010000103.1 GCA_020441995.1 Rhodobiaceae bacterium | reverse complement strand
CGCCCGCGTCGCCGGTCAGCGTGTCGTTGCCGGAGCCGCCGGTGACGTTTTCGAAACCGGAAATCGTGTCGCCCTGCGCATCGCCGCCGGAGGCCGTGCTCGTCGACAGATTGACCGTCACGCCGGTGGTGTCGCCACTGTAGGACAGCGTGTCTGTCCCCGAATTGCCGGTCAGTGTGTCGGCACCCGCACCGCCTTCGATCGTGTCGTTGCCGGCCCCGCCGTCGATCACGTTGACGCCGGCTTCACCGGTCAGCGTGTCATTGCCGGAACCGCCGGTGACGTTTTCGAAGCCGGAAATCGTGTCGCCGGCCGCATCGCCGCCGGAGGCCGCATTGGTGGCGAGGTTGACGTTCACGCCGGTTATATCGGCGCTGTAATCGAGCGTGTCGGTTCCCGTGCCGCCGGTCAGGGTATCGGCGCCGCCGAGGCCGGCAATCGTATCGTTGCCCGCGCCGCCATCGAGCGCGTTAGCGCCGGCATCGCCGGTCAGTATGTCATCGAGGCCGGACCCGATGACGTTTTCGACGCCGGTCATAGTATCGCCCTGGGCGTCGCCACCGGAGCCGGTTCCCGCCGTCAGATTGACCGTGACGGCGCTGGCCGAAGCCGAATAGTCGAGGGTGTCGGTTCCCGTTCCGCCGTCAAAATCGTCGGCACCCGCACCACCGATCAGGGTGTCGTCGCCAGCGCCGCCGATGATGATGTCGTTACCGCCACCGGCGGAAATCAGGTCGTTGCCGTCACCGCCCTCGATACGGTTGATGCTGCCATCGCCCGTGAGGATGTCGTTGTTGGCCGAGCCGATGATGTTTTCGATGCTTGAAAGCGTATCGCCCTGAGCGTCGCCGCCGGATGCGGTTCCCGCACCGAGATTGACCGTCACTGCGGAGGCGGAACCGGTGTAATCGGCGGTATCGGAGCCCGCGCCACCAATCAGCGCATCCGCGCCGCCGCCGCCACGCAGGATGTCGTCGCCGCTGCCGCCATCGAGCGAGTTGTCGCCCGCATCGCCGATCAGCGTATCGCCCAAGTTGGAGCCAATCACGTTCTCGATATTGGCGTAGGTATCGCCCTGGGCATCGCCGCCCGCGCCGGTCCCAGACGCCAGGTCGACCGTGACAGCCTGTGTCGACGCGGCAAAACTGATCGTATCGGTATCTGCGCCGCCGTCGATGTCATCGGCGCCCGCCCCGCCCGTAATCGTATCCGCACCGGCGCCGCCATCGATCGTGTCGTCGCCATCGCCAGCGGAGATGACGTCGTCGCCGCCACCGCCATCGAATGTGTTGGCATTAACGTCACCGGTGAGATTGTCGGCCTGGGCCGATCCGATCACGCCCTCGATGCCGGTCAGCGTGTCGCCCTGGGCGTCGCCACCCGACGCCGTGCCCGCGGCGAGATTTATGGTCACGCCGGCAGACGAGGCGCTGTAGTCGGCGATGTCATTGCCGGTGCCGCCGATGAGGCTGTCGCCACCCGCGCCGCCGACAAGAATATCATCACCCGCGCCGCCATCGATCGTGTTGGCGTTGCCATCGCCGGTCAGCGTATCGTTCAGGGCCGAGCCGGTCAGGTTCTCGATGCCGGACAGCGTATCCCCCTGCGCATCGCCACCGGTGCCGGTGCCCGAAGCAAGGCTGACGGTTACGCCGGCGGAAGACGTGCTGTAGTTCGCGGTGTCGGTGCCGGTGCCGCCGGTCAGCGTGTCGGCGCCCGCGCCGCCGGTCAGGTTGTCATTGCCGGCGCCGCCATCGAGAACGTTGCCGGACGCATCGCCGATCAGCGTATCGTTGCCGCCCGACCCGGTGACGTTTTCGATGCCCGACAGCGTGTCACCCTGAGCATCGCCACCGGAGCCCTGTCCGAGGAAAAGGTCAACCGTGACGGCAGAGGCGGAGGTGGAATAGTCGGCGGTGTCGGTGCCAAGACCGCCGGTCAGCTCGTCGGCGCCGCCGCGCCCGACCAGCAGGTCGTCGCCATCGCCGCCACGCAGAACGTTCGCGCCGGCATCGCCATAGAGGAAGTCGTTGTTGGCCGAACCAATGGCGCCTTCGATCGAGTTCAGGGTATCGCCGTCGGCATCGCCGCCGGTCGCGGTGCCCGCGTTCAGATCAACGGTCACCGCGGACGCGGAACCGGTGTAATCGGCAAGGTCCGTGCCCGCGCCGCCCTCGAGCGTATCTGAGCCGGCCCCGCCGCGCAGCGTGTCATTGCCCGCGTCGCCCGAAAGCGTGTTGTCACCGCCATCGCCGATCAGCGTGTCGTCGAGGGACGAGCCGGTCAGGTTCTCGATGCCGGTCAGCGTGTCGCCCTGGGCATCACCGCCGGTTCCGGTTCCCGTCGAAAGATCGACGGTCACGGCGGAGAGCGAACCGATATAGGACGCGGTGTCGGTGCCGGTGCCGCCGGTCAGGGCGTCGGCACCCGAACCGCCGATCAGTATGTCGTCATTGTCGCCGCCATCTAGCGTGTCGTCGCCGGCGGCCCCCGACAGCGTGTCTGCGCCGGCGCCGCCCGTGAGCGTGTTGGCGAAGGCGTTGCCGCTGATTGTGTCGTCGAAGCCGGAACCGATGATGTTCTCGACAGCCACAAACGTGTCGCCCTGGGCCTCGCCGCCGGTGGCGGAACCGAGCGCCAGATCGACATTCACACCGGCAGCGGAAGATGCGTAGTCGACGGTATCGGTGCCCGTGCCGCCGTCAAAGTGGTCGGCGCCAATGCCGCCGTCCATCGTGTCGTTGCCGGCCCCGCCATCGATGGTGTCGTTGCCGTCGCCGCCATTGATGATGTCATCGCCGCCGCCGCCACTCAGCGTATTGTCCGACGTGTCGCCGGTGATCGTGTCGTTGAAGGCGGAGCCGATTACACCCTCGATGCCGGTGAAGGTGTCGCCATTGGCATGGCCGCCGGTGGCGGAACTGGTAGCGAGGTTCACGGTGACGGCCGCGTCGGAACCGGTGTAATCGACGACGTCGATACCGGTTCCACCTGTCAGGATGTCCGCGCCCGCGCCGCCCTCGAGCGTATCGTCATCCGCGCCGCCGATCAGCGTATCGTCGCCGGCACCGCCGCGCAGGATGTCGTTGCCCGCCGCGCCTTCCAGCGTATTGTCCGACGTGTCGCCAACAAGTGTGTCGGCCTGAGCCGAACCGATGACGCGCTCGATGCCGGAATAGGTGTCGCCATTGGCGTCGCCGCCCGCACCTGTCCCCGTTGTCAGGTCGACATTGACGCCACTGGCCGAAGCCGTGAAATCGACAGTATCGAAGCCGGTCCCGCCGATGATGGTATCGGCGCCCGCACCGCCGATCAGGAGATCATCGCCTTCCTGACCGTCGAGGATGTTGTTGCCGGCATCACCGGTCAGCGAGTCCGCCTGCGTACCACCGGTCACGCCTTCGATGCCGGAGAAGGTGTCCCCGGTGGCATCGCCGCCACTGGCGGAGTTCGTGGCAAGGTTGATGGTCAGGCTGACACTGGAACCGGAATAATCGGCGATGTCCGTATCGTTGCCGCCGATGAGCTGGTCGGCGCCCGCGCCGCCGCGCAGGGTGTCGTTGCCATCGCCGCCGCTCAACGTGTCGTCGCCGTCGCCACCGTCGATGGCGTCGTTGCCGGAATTGCCATAGATGGTGTCGGCGTTGGCGCTGCCGGTCAGCGTGTCGTTGAACTGCGAACCGGAGAGAATTTCGATTCCCGATAACGTGTCGCCTTCGGCGTGACCGCCTGTGCCGGTGCCGGTCGAAAGATCGACGGTCACAGCGGCGTTCGAATTGACGTATTCGGCCGTGTCGTTACCGATGCCGCCAATCAGCGTATCCGCGCCGAGCCCGCCGGCGAGCACGTCATCGCCATCGCCGCCATCGAGAACGTTAGCTGCCGTGTTGCCGGTCAGCGTGTCGTTGCCAGCGGAGCCGGTGAGATTTTCAACGCTGGAGAACGTATCGCCCGCCGCATCGCCGCCGGTTGCCGTGCCGTTCAGCAGGTCGATCTGAACGGCGGAGGCGGAGGCGGAGTAATCCGCTGTGTCCGTGCCGGCGCCACCAATCAGCGCATCGGCGCCCGCAAGGCCGATCAGGGTATCGTCACCACCGCCGCCGGTCAGGGTGTTGTCTCCGGCATCACCCGTCAGACTGTCGGCGAACACGGACCCCGTAACGGATTCCATGTTCGTGAAAGTGTCGCCCGCCGCATCGCCGCCGCTGGCGCTGCTGGTCGACAGGTTGATGGTGACCGCGCTGCCGGACGCCGAATAGTCGATCGTATCGGTACCTGTTCCGCCATCGAGGCTGTCGGCGCCCGCCCCGCCTGCCAGCGTGTCGTCATCGGCTCCGCCTTCCAGGGTGTCGTCGCCAGCGCCGCCGGAAAGCATGTCGTTGCCGGCCTGGCCCCGCAGCAGGTTGGCGTTGGCGTCGCCCGTCAGCGTGTCGCCGAAAGCCGAACCGGACAGGTCCTCAATGCCGGATAGCGTATCGCCTTCGGCGTGACCGCCGATGCCGGTGCCGCTTGTCAGGCTGACGGTAACCGCACTGGTGGAATTGACATAGTCGGCGACATCCGTCCCGGCACCGCCGATCAGCGTATCGGCACCCGCGCCACCCTCCAGAGTGTCGTCGCCAGCGCCGCCATCGAGCACGTTCTGACCGCTATTGCCGATCAGCGTATCGGCCTGATCCGTACCGGTGAGGTTCTCGATCTCCGAGAGAATGTCGCCGTCGGCATCGCCGCCGGATGCCGTCCCCGCACCCAGATTGACGGAGACGCCCAGTGTCGATCCGGAATAATCCGCCGTGTCCGAGCCCGTCCCGCCGGTCAGAGTATCGCTGCCCGCGCCGCCGATCAGGATATCGTCGTCAGCACCGCCGAGCAGCGTGTCGTCGCCGGCACCACCGTCGAGGATATCGTTTCCGGCGTTGCCTTCCAGAGTGTTGGCCTGCGAATCGCCGGTCAGGCTGTCGTCGAAGGCCGAGCCGCCGACACGCTCGATGGAGGAGAACGTATCGCCATCGGCATCACCACCGGTTGCCGTACTGGTCGCCAGATTGATGGTGACCGCGCTCGCGGACTGGGTGTAGTCGGCGCTGTCCTGGCCGGCGCCACCGATCAGCTGATCGGCGCCCGCGCCGCCTTCGAGGCGGTCATCGCCCGCGCCACCGTCGAGAATATTGTCGCCCGCATCGCCAATGAGCGTATCGCCCAGGGAAGAGCCCGTGACGTTCTCGACGCCGGTCAGCGTATCGCCCGCTGCATCGCCCCCGGAACCGGTGCCCGTTCCAAGATCGACCGTCACGGCGGATGCGGAAGAGGTGTAATAGGCGGTATCGGTTCCCGTGCCGCCATCGAGATGGTCCGCCCCGGCGCCGCCCGTCAGGCTGTCGTTTCCGGCACCGCCGTAGAAAGCGTTGTCCGATCCGTCGCCGACGATCACGTCATCGAAATCGGTCGCGATGATGTTTTCGATGCTGGCGAGATTGTCGCCCGTCGCGTCGCCGCCGGTGGCGAGGCCGGTGGTCAGGTTGATGTTGATCGCGGTGGAGGCGGAATAATCCGCCGTGTCGCTGCCCGAGCCGCCGGCCAGGATGTCGGCGCCAGCACCGCCGATAAACATGTCGTTGCCGCCATTGCCGAGAAACACGTCGTCGCCGGTGGAGCCGATGAAGGTGTCGTCATAGGCGGAACCGACGATGCGCTCGATCTGCGACAGCGTATCGCCCTCGGCATCGCCCCCGGTGCCGGTGCCCGCGGCGAAGTCGATGGTGACGCCTGAACCGGAATAGCTGTAATCGGCGGTATCGACGCCCGCGCCGCCAATCAGTGTATCGGCGCCGCCACGGCCATCGAGCGTATCATCACCGGCGCCGCCTTCGAGTGTGTTGGCAGCAGATGTGCCGATCAGAACGTCGCCATCAGCGGAACCGATGACGCGCTCGATATTGCTGAAAGTATCACCCTGGGCATCGCCACCGACACCGACGCCGGTCGCCATGTCGATGATCACGGCTGAGGAGGACGAGGAATAATCGATCGCGTCAAATCCGGCGCCGCCATCGAGACTGTCGGCGCCGCCGCCACCGGACAGGACATCGTCGCCGGCGCCGCCAAGCAGCGTATCGTTGGCGGCTCCGCCGATGAGCGTATCCGCGCCAGCGCCGCCCTCCAGGGTCGTTGCGGTTGCGCCGCCGGTCAGATTGTCATCGAAGGCCGAGCCGACAACCCGTTCGATACCGGAGAACGTGTCGCCCGCGGCCTCGCCGCCGGAGGCTGTATCGGTCTGCAGATTGGCCGTGACGCCAGCCGCAGCGGTGGAATAGTCAACCGTGTCGGTTCCCGTGCCGCCGATGAACTGGTCGGCGCCGAACCCGCCGATAAGCGTGTCGTCACCCGTACCACCGTCGAGGGTATCATCGCCGCCGGCACCGGACAGGACATCGTCGCCATCGTTGCCTTCAAGCGTGTTGGCCGCCGCGTCGCCGGTCAGCGTGTCATTGAAGATCGAACCGACAACCCGCTCGATATTGACATAGGTATCGCCCGCGGCCTCGCCCGCGCTGCCTATCCCCGCACCAAGGTCGACGGACACGGCGGACGCCGCATTCTCGAAGCTGGCGGTATCGAAACCGGCCCCGCCGTCGAGCAAATCCGCGCCTAGGCCGCCGATCAGCAGGTTGTCGCCGGCATCGCCGGTGAGCGCATCGTTATGGGACGAGCCCTCAAGCCCTTCCACACCGGTGAGCGTATCGCCGGTTGCGTAGCCGCCAGCGTAAGTGGCGGTTGCAAGGTTCGCCGCTACGCCGCTCTGGGAATAGAGGTAGCTGACGAGGTCGGTCCCCGCGCCGCCAGTGATCGTATCGCTGCCCGCGCCGCCGTAAATGATGTCGTCGCCGCCGCCTGCATCGATGATGTTGCCGGCAGGCACCTTTGGCAGAACGTAGGTGATGTTGCCGTTGGCGGGATTTTCATAGGTGATGTTCGCGGCGCTCGCGGCATCGCCGATCGCCAGCCGGGCGGTACCGTTGACCAGTGTGTAGGAACCGCCGATGTCGACGAGGAATTCAACCGAGAACGTGAAGGTCTGGTAGAAACCGTTGGCATCGGGCGCGATCGAGTCGTCCGGGATCGCGTAGCGGTAGAGCAGATCAAGCTGATTGTAATTTAGCGGATTGACCGCATCCATGGCGACATGGAAATCATTGCCCGATTGCAGTCCATTGACAACCGAGAACCCCGTGGGAAGGTCGTAGATGCGGGCGCTGACCGCGACCCAGTCCGGCTTGGGAAGTTCAACATCTATGTCGAATGCGCGCACCGTCGTGCCCTGCGGCATCAGGGTCGGATCATCGGCATAGATGATGTCGGCAAATGCCGTTCCGGCCAGCATCTCGGATGCTGACTGTACGGCGTAATCGGGGTCGGTCGTTGCCGGCGTGGTTGACGCCGCGCCGCGTATTTCCAACCCGCCTCCGGCAAGCGCCGCCGACGAGCTCGTGTCATCGCCCAGCAGTGTGAAAGTCAGGCCCGCAGCAGGCGTGCCATTGAATGTGCCGGTACCCGTTGGAAGATCCGGAACATCTTCGGGGGGCGGCGTGGCCGGCGACGAGGTTGCGGTTATCTTGTCCGCATCCTCGAATGACCGGAGCAGATTATCGGAATCGTCCTCTTCGCTGCGATCCGGGGGCGGAGGCACAAACGGTGCTTCGGTGCGCTGCTGGACAATCACCTCTACGGTTTGCTGGTTCTGGTCATCGGGCGCGGTTTCCAGATCCGCGTTCGACAACTGAAGCAGCGGCAGGTCCTCGGCCAGCTTCACATCGCCGATGAGGCTCAGGAAATCCTGCGCATCCACAGCCTTGTCGGCAAACTCGAAGGAAACCGGCTCGGCCATGACGAGTTGCAGCGCAAGGCCGGGCAGGATGATCTTGCTGTCATCGGAAAAGACGAGAACGACATCGACATCGAGAACAATGATCTTGCAATCGGCGAGATTGAAGGCAAAGCGCAGCGCCGTCTTGCCATCCATATCGTAGATGGCGAACTTGCCGGCATCCGGCCGCTCGACAAGCAGGGCGTCGCCGGCGGCGAGGCCGTTGGACGCAACCCCGGCCAGAGCCAGCCGCGTCTGGTCACGCGCTCCCCCGCCCTGTGCAGCAGGGTTGGCGCCAACAGGCTGCGAAGAGGCTGCCGCGCCGGCGCCTTCAGGCTTGCCTTCTTCGGTTTTCGCCATTCACACAACCTGCGACCGGGCACGCCAGCCAATTGAATCGGCTGCGAAACAGGCCCGCATTTCCAAAGAAATACGGACAAGCCTCATGCGCGCATGACACTCCACTTGGCCCGCAGCGTAGATTGGATTCACTTACGCACGGTTAACCAAACCAAATGATTCGGATGCGTTATTATCCCCATCCCGCTTTCCCAGAAGGGTTTTTTGTCCCCGGCACGCCGGCCATTGAGATCGCGAACCGGATTGTTTATCGCTTGCCGCGACGACGGGATCCGGGGCACGCCGCACGGGTATGTCTTGAATTGCCAGACCGCGCGCGCATCATGAGCGCTCCGGTATTCCGTTAAACCCTGACGCGAGAAGCGGGATTACATGGAACCTCTATTTCACCTGGCCTGGATTTGGGTTGCTGTTTTCGCCGCCAATATTCTGGCCCGTAAAACCAGGCTGACGCCGGTCGTCTGGTTCCTTGCCATGGGCGCGCTGCTGTCCAACACGGGGATCACGCCTGAAACATCGGACGACTTCATTCCCAGTCTGGCGATGCTCGGCATCATCCTGATCATGTTCGCGCTCGGGTTCGAGGAAAAGACCGACAACTTTCTCCACAGCGTGAAGAAGAGCTGGGGCATAGCCTTCTTCGGTGCCGCCGGACCGTTTCTGGCCGCCTATGCCGTCGCCGATTTTTTCTGGGACACCTTCAGCATCTCCCTGATGTGCGGACTGACCATGACCGCAACCGCCGTGTCGCTGACCATGGTTTCGCTTCAGTCGGAAGGGCTGCAAAACTCGCCTGTCGCGACCCGGATCATGACATCCGCCGTGCTCGACGACATCGCCTCGCTTGCGCTGGTTGCCATTCTCGTTCCCGTCGCGGTTGGCGACAGCACGGTGAGCGCCGCCAGCATCGTCTTCATCGCCGCAAAGGCCGTGGCTTTCTTCATCATCGTCAGCGTGCTTGGCGCCTGGCTGTTTCCCCACGACGTGCGTGGATGGCTCAAGCGGGTGCCATTCGTCAGGACCTATGGCATTCAGCACCTGCTTGCTTTCGGCCGCCATTCCACATTGACGGTTCTGCTGCTTGCCCTTCTGGTCGGCCTCTTGGCGCACGAACTGGGATTCCATCCGGCAGTCGGCGCCTACATGGCCGGACTGATCCTGAAGGAGGAGTATTTCCAGATCCAGAATGACAGGGGATCTTTTTCCGATACCAAGCGGATCGTCGACAATGTCGCCTTTTCCTGGATCGGCCCCGTCTTCTTCGTCGAACTTGGCAGCCACCTGCTTTTCGACTGGAGCATTCTCGTTTCGATCATTCCCCACGTCATCGTCATGACGACGGCGGTTTTCACGATCCAGACCGCAACCGCCGCGCTTGCGGCGCGCTACACCGGGGGAATGGACTGGCCGAGCAGCATGATGATCGGGTTCGGCATGCTCGGACGCGCCGAACTGGCCTTCGTCGTCATGAACATCGCCTATGTGCAGAATGACATTCTCAGCATCGAAGCGTTCTACACGCTGATGGCAACCGCTTTCGTCCTGAACGTGCTCGTGCCGGTCACCATCGCATGGTGGCGGCCAAGATACGTTGCCGCGATGCAAGCGCAAGAACCCGCGCCATCATCGGGCGGCCATGTCGGCGAAGAACATCACCGGCATCCGTGAGACCGCGAACCTCGTCGCTGCCGGTCATTTCACCAGCGTAAGGCCCTGAAGAGGCATTCATGGGAAATGTCCATGGTCCATGGCCTGACCGGATGGCCAGGCCCGAAGCCTTCAGCGCGCGCTCAGCGCTTTACAACCGTTGAGCAGTACCGTTTTCCCTTACAGGAGCCGGTGGCAAAATTGTACCAGAGATTGCCGGTCGTCGCGGTGCACTGGCGTACGCCGAATGCGCGCATGTGAATCTGCGTCGGCGCCGTGATCTCGTAGCATGTGCGCTTGGACGACATGTCCATGGTCTCACCGAAGCAGGTCACGCAATATTGCGTCCCGCTCTTCTCTGACCCATTGCCAGCGGCAAGCGCATTTCCCGCGATCGACACAGCAAGAATGCCGCACAGGCCGGATGCGATCAAAGCGCCGATTTTCATCGTGAAGGTGCTGGATTCGCCCATTATTTCCTCATGAACATGAAATTGGATAAGCAGACAGTCCCGGAGCGGGAATCTTTCGGGAAATTATGATGTTTCGACGTGTCTCCGCAAACGGAATTGCAGCGGTTCTTCGCAGATTGATCGGTTTCAAAGAAAAAAATTCTCAAGCGTGGCTTTGCTGCCATCTGCGGCATTGTTTCACCGGATTAGACCGGGTTTACCGGTACCTTACGGCCATCCGGCAAGCCGCCTATGAGCCGGGTTCGCGGCAGACTGTGCCTCATACGTGCTTGCCGCAGCCTGAACAGAACTTTGCGCCCGTCTTGAGCTCCGCTCCACAGCCGGTGCAGAACTTTCCCGTACCTGTCTGCTTTGTATCGCTGTCCTCACCGGTGAGCCGGTTTTTCGCCTTTCGCAGGTCCTCCTTGGTCGTCAGATCGCGCCCTGCGTCAAACACATCGTCCATCAGAAACTCGGGCGGCATGTCCTTGCCGGAATGATAGACGCCTTTCCTGGCGCCGAAGCGCAGGATGCCGAGTTTGGAAAGAATATCGAGAAGGCCCATGTGCGTCCCCATCCGCCTGACGATTCAGTATGGATCAGCGGCGCCCGGACTGGCCATGAGCGAGGTCAAACAACATGCTGGTAGCCGCCAGAGCATCATCGATGGAAACCGGCTTGTTCGCTCAGGGCCGCTGTCTGCGCCTCAGCTCTTTCCGGTCTGCTGGCGCTACTCCGCGGCTTCGCCCAGTCCGGCGTCGTTTCCTGCTTTCTCGCGGTCCTTCAGGTAATTCCGCCAGGAGCCGAGCTTCGTGATTTCGGCGGCGTTGCCGGCCGCACGGGCCTCGCACAGGAACCCCTTCACCGTGCTGCCATCCTCAAGCGTCAGCGTGCCGATGCACAGTGGTTCGGGAATGCCGGCCATGAAGCCGCCGAAGGTGTCGCGCGGCATCGCCCATATCTCCACGCCGATCGATGCGCCGCTCCCGTCGCCGGTGCAAACGAGACCGGGGCGTTCGGGCGGACCGCCGGCAAGGGCGTAGAAGCGATAATCCGCTGCGGTGCGGCTGCTTTTAAGGAAGCGTGCGCCGCGCGAAGTCAGTTCATGGTTGAGCGGCAGGCCCGACATATGCGCGCCGCAGACGGCGACCGCGATCTCATCTCTGCCGGCTTCGCTCTCCGGCGATGGCGCAGCCGGCCGAGGCCAGCCGGTCGCACCGAGCGGTCCCTGTTCGACGCAAGCCGCCAGCGCCGCCGCGCGGGCATCGTCCCCGGCGCGCGCCAGGATCGTCAGGCTGCCGGGGCGCTTATCGAAGCGCGCGCCGGTCGGCACAGCAATGCCGCACAGGTCGAGCAGGTTGACGAAATTGGTATAGGTGCCGAGCCGCGAGTTCGGACCGATCGGATCGGCTTCGATCTCCTCCATCGTCACGAAGCACGGAACCGTGGGCACGCAGATGAGATCGATGCCCGCCAGCAAGGCCTCGCAGTCGCGGCGCAACTCTTTCAGCCGGTAAATTCCCTCGAAAGCATCGACCGCTGAAAGCACCTGCCCCGGCTCGACGATGGCGCGCGTTGTCGGGTGCAACGTCTCCGGCGCTTCGGCAAGGCGGCTGCCGACGGCAGCGGTGCGCTCCGCCACCCATGCGCCCTCATAGAGCATCTTCGCGGCATCGTAGAACGGCGTGAAATCAATCTCGTGCACGACGGCGCCGCGCGTGCGCAAGTTGGCGATCGTGCTGCGGAAGTGCTCTTCCTGCGCGGTGTCGCCGAAGGTTTCCAGGCTTGCGGCATCGGGTACTGCGATCTGCAAGAACGGCGGCAGCGGAGACCGTTTCGGCGCGGCGAGTTTCCGTGACCAAACGTCGGCGGGGTCGTATTCAGCGCAGGCCTCCAGAACCTCCCAGGCATCGGCGGCGGTCAGCGAGAAGATCGAGATCGTGTCCAGCGTACGGCACGCCGGCACCATGCCTGCGGACGACAGCAGGCCGAGCGTGGGTTTCAGCCCGACGATGGAATTCAGCGCCGCCGGTACGCGGCCCGAGCCCGCCGTATCGGTGCCGAGCGAAAAGCAGACGATCCCCCGCGCAACCGCGACCGCCGAACCAGACGAGGAACCGCCGGGTACGATTTCCGGATCGATGGCGTTGCGCGGGACGGGATAAGGCGTGCGCACGCCGACAAGGCCGGTGGCGAACTGGTCGAGATTGGCCTTGCCGACGCAGATCGCGCCTGCGGCCCGCAACTGCGCGACGACGAAGGCGTCCTCATCTGCGTCATAAGCGAAATCCGGACAGGCGGCCGTGGTCGGCATGCCGGCGACATCGATGTTGTCCTTCACGGCATAAGGAATGCCCCAAAGCGGGCGCCCGTCCGGTTTGCCCAAGGCTTTCGCTTCGGCACGTGCGGCTTCACGCGCTTCGTGGATGAAGATGCCGGGATCATCGATGGCTTCAAGGCGCCGGAACGCCTCCGCGATGACGGCTTCGGGAGACACGCCTCCGGCATAGGCCTTGCGCAACGAGGCGAGCGTGAAGGGAAGATCAGCGAGCATTCGGGCCTCTTGTTATTCTTAAGCCGCGGTCTTTCTGGCCGGCGCCTGTGGCGCGGCAGACAGCAGTTCGCGCGTGTAGGGGTTTTTCGGATTGTCCATGACGCTCCCGGCGGAGCCGGCCTCGACGATCTCGCCGCCCTTCATGACGATGACGTGGTCGCACAGAAGGCGCACCACGTTGAGGTCGTGGCTGACGAAGAGGTAGCTCATGCCGAGCTTGATGCGCAGGTCGGCCAGCAGGTTCAGCACGACGGCCTGAATAGAAACGTCGAGCGCCGCCGTCGGCTCGTCGAGGATCAGGAAATCCGGGTCCGGTGCGATGGCGCGCGCAATGCCGACGCGGGCCTTCTGACCTCCGGAAAGCTGATGCGGGAAACGGTCGAGCAGATGTTCCGGAAGACCGGTGAGATGCGCCAGTTCCTCGACGCGCCCGTTCAGCTTCGCGCCCTTCAGGCCGGCCATGCGGCGCAGCGGCTCGGCAATGGACTGGCGTGCGCTGTGGCGCGGGTTGAGGCTGTCGGTTGCGTCCTGAAACACCATCTGGATTTTCGTGCGCAGCGGATTGCGCGCGAATGTTGCCGACGGAATTTGCGCCAGGTCCTCGCCCCGGAACAGGATCTGGCCGGAGGTTGAATCCAGCAGCCGCACCAGCATCGAGGAGGTCGTCGACTTGCCGCAGCCGGACTCGCCGACGAGACCGACGCTCTGGCCCTCGCGAATGGTGAAGGACACACCCTTGACCGCATGCACAGGGCCGGACTTGCCCTGATATGTCTTCACCAGGTCCTTGACTTCGAGCAGCGGCGTTTTCGCGATCTTGTATTGCTTGAGCGGCTTGCGGTCCTCTTCCGGCAGCAGCGAGCGGATCGACGCGCCGCGCCGGGGCGTGGCGTCCACCAGCTTGCGGGTATAGGCGTGCTTCGGGCTGGCAAAGAGCTTCGCCGGCTTGCCTTCTTCGACGATATTGCCGTCCTTCATGACCACGATACGGTCGCAATATTGCGACGCCAGACCGAGATCATGGGTGATCAGGATCGACGACATATCGCGGGCGCGGACGAGGTCATCGACGAGGTCCATCACCGCTTTCTGTGTGGTGATGTCGAGGCCGGTGGTCGGCTCATCCGCGATCAGCAGCTTGGGATCGCAGGCAAGCGCGATGGCAATGACGACCCGCTGGCACATGCCGCCGGAGAGTTCGAACGGATAGGCCTCGTAACGCGCTTCCGCGTCGTGGATCTTCACCGCTTCCAGCGCCTCGATGGCTTTCTTCCTCGCATCATGACGGGTGGCGCGGCCATGCTGGCGCAGCACGTCCTCGATCTGATGGCCGACCTTGCGGATCGGGTTCAGGGCGGCGCGCGGATTCTGGAAGATCATCGAGATTTCCCGGCCGCGGATGTCGCGCATGTCGCGCTCGGCGGCGCGCTTCAGATCGACGCCGGCATAGACCGCCTCGCCGGCCTTGATGCGCCCGCCCGCATCGAGGATGCGCATCAGCGCGTAGGAGGTTACCGACTTGCCGGAACCGCTCTCGCCGACGATGCCGAGACGCTCGCCCTTCTTCAGGTCGAAGCTGATCCCCTTGACCGCGTTGACCTCGCCCCGGCGCGTCCTGAAGGCAACGTTCAGATCCTTGATTGAAAGCATGGCCGTGGTCTCTCTCAAGTTCTGCGGCGCGGGTCGACGATGTCGCGCAGGCCGTCGCCCATGAGGTTGAAGGTGAAGACCGCGAGCATCAGCCAGAGACCGGGGAAGAGCGCGATCCACCATTCGCCCGACACGATGAAGTTGGCGCCCTCGGCAACCATGATGCCCCATTCCGGCGTCGGCGGGCGCACGCCCAGACCGATGAAGGAGAGGCCCGCCGCGTTGAGGATCGCCCAGCCGAGGTTGAGCGAGACCTGCACCATCATTGGCGGCAGGGCGTTGGGAAAGATGTGGAATGCGAGCACGCGGGCATCGGAATTGCCGGCGAGCTTGGCGGCCAGCGTGAAGCCCGCCTCACTGCGGATGTTGACTTCGGCGCGCACCAGCCTGGCGTAGAACGGGATGTTGATGATCGCGGTTGCGTAAATGATGTTGGCGACCGAATTTCCCAGCGCCGCGACGATGCCCATGGCGAGCACGAAAAGCGGGAAGGCCATGATCGTGTCGAGGATACGGTTGAGAATGATGTCGATCCAGCCACCCCGGTACCCGGCGATCGCGCCCAGCACCGAACCGATGACGAAGGACATGGCGACGGCTGCGACCGAGATGATCAGGTCGAGCCTTGTCGCGACGATGACGCGGGAAAAGATGTCGCGGCCCAGATTGTCGGTGCCGAACCAGTGCGCAAACGATGGCGGCTGCAGGGCATTTACGGAGTCCGTTGCCAGCGGATCGTAGGGCACCAGGCTCGGACCCAGCACCGCCGAGCCGATCAGGAATGCGAACATGGCGAAGGAGATTGCGGTGACGGGGTTTTCACGCAGCACATAGAGGATGTGCGCGAAGGTTCCCGACCTGGAAGGCTTCGCGGCAGGCACGGCCGCCGAGGGAATGGTCGCGTCGCTCATTTTGCCGATGTCCCGAAGCGCGGATCAATGACGGAGTAAGTCAGATCGATGATGAGGTTGAGAAGAACGAAGAGCAGCGCCATGGCGAGCACGAAGCCCTGCACGGCGGCGTAGTCGGAAACCACCAGCGCCTCGACCGCGTAGGAGCCGATGCCGGGCCAGGCGAAGACCTTCTCGACCAGTACGTTGGCGCCGAGCACAAAGGAAAACACCATGCCAAGCGTGGTGATCACCGGCAGCAGCGCGTTGCGGAAGGCATAGCCGTAGAGCACCTTCTGCGGGCCCAGACCGGCTGCGCGCGCCGTGCGGACATAGTCGGCCGAAAGGGCCGACAGCATCGCCGCGCGCGTCATGCGGGCGATGGGCGCAAGGGTGAACAGCGCCAGCGTGATGGCCGGCAGGACGAGCTGTTTCAGCGCGCCGAACCAGGTTTCCCAATCGCCGGCGATCGCCGCATCGATCAGGAAGAAGCCGGTGACGCGGGGCGGATCGAGATAGATGAAGTCGAGCCGGCCGAGCGGCGAGGGCGCGATACCGAGCAGGTAGTAGAAGACATAGATCAGCACGATGCCGGTGAAGAAGGTCGGCAGCGAAACGCCCGCGGTCACCAGGATCCGGCAAAGCTGGTCAACCCAGCTGCCGGGCCTGGTAGCCGCGAGCACGCCAAGGGGTATGGCGATCAGACACGACATGATCAGCGCGGTCAGCGTCAATTCCAGCGAGGCGGGCAGGCGTGCCGCCAGATCCTCCGCAACCGAACGCCCGGTCGAAACCGACTGCCCGAGATCGCCCCGCAACAGCTGTCCGACATAGATCATGAACTGCTGCGGCAGGGGCTTGTCGAGGCCCAGGCTCTGGCGGACCTGCTCGATCGATTCCGGCGTTGCCGCGGCGCCGGCGAACTGGACCGCCGGATCGCCGGGCAAGGCGCGGGTCAGAACGAAACTGATCACCACCACCCCGATCACCACGGGGATCGCCTGTGCGATGCGGTTGAAAATTGCTGCGCCCCGCCCGGACATGGCTCTGATTCCTAACTCGCAACCGTCTTGAGGGGCCGCACATCGAGCTGGCGGTGGAACCAGAACTCGTAACCGTCCGCGCCGTTGAGCGCGACGTTCAGCGCCGGCTGATAGAGCGGGATGCGCGGCAGGTCCTCGAAAGCGATCTCGAACAGGCGCTTGATTTTCGGCGCGTAGTCGGGCGCGTCCATGGGCATGTGCAGCGCTTCGTTGACGAGCGTCTGAACTTCCGGATTTGAGTAGTTGGAGGAGTTGAACAAATGGCCTTCGAGATAGGCCCAGAAGAAGTAATAATCGGGCGTGTTAAGCCAGCCGCCGAAGTTTTCCAGATGGAACGGCAGACGTTTTTCGACCAGCGCGGCCGTGCGCCAGTTGGCCCCGGGGATCTTTTCGATTTCAACCTTGATGCCGATCTTGCCGACCGCTTCCTGGATCAGCAGGGCCGCGGGCTCCATCCAGGAGGACAGATCGGTGGAGATCGACAGCGTCGTCTCGAAGCCATCGGCGAATTTCGACTTCGCCATGTGTTCCCTGGCCTTGTCGAGGTCGGTCATGTAGGGCGATTTGCGCGGCCATGCGATGTCGGTGATTTCGGCTTCGCCGCCCCACAGCTCCGCGCCGCGTCCATAGGCCGCGTTCTGGAAGATCGCTTCATAGGGAACCGCGTAGGCGACCGCCTTACGCACGTCCGGGTCCTGGAACGGCTCGAAATTCGCGTTCAGGCAAAGCGCGTGAATACAGTTTTCGATCGGGGTCGAGCGAACCGTGACCTTGCCGTCCAGTTCGGCGGCGTCCTTGTCGGGGATGCCGAAGGAGACCTGGACATCGCCTCGCTCAATCAGCGCGCGCCGCGTCGCCGATGACGGCACTTCGCGAACGATGATGCGCTTGACCTGCGGCAGCGGTCCGCCGGTCCATTTGTCATTGCGTTCGTAGACGAGTTGCTGGCCGGCATCCCAGCGCGCAACCGTATAAGCGCCGGAACCCACGGTGTTCTTGTGCAGGTACTCCATCGCCCACGGATCTTCGGCGGTCGCGTGTTCCTTGGCGACCTTGGCGTTGATGATGAAGGGCACGGGAACAGCGAGATCGGGCAGCGACAGTTTGGAGGGGCGGTCGAGCTTGATGACGAAGGTTTCCTCATCCACCGCCTCGAATTGTTCCGGCTTGGTGAAACCACCGGCCTTCATCTGCACCGATGGGAAGCCGCCAACACTGACGGCACGGTCGAAAGACCATTTGACGTCTTCAGCCGTAACCTTCGATCCGTCCGCGAACACCGCATCCGGCTTCAGTTTGAAGGTCATGGCGAGACCGTCTTCGGAGATGGTCCAGCTTTCGGCGAGTTCGGGCTCGATGGTCGAGTAATCGTAGGAGAGCCCGCCGCCAGGCGCCTCCTTGGTGCCGAAGGTTACCAGCCGGTCGTAACAGTTCACCGCGACCTGATAGCTGGCGCGGTTCGTGCCCGTGCGGTGCAGGTCGAGACTGTTGATGGTCTGGCCGCTGACCGCGACAAGCGTGTCGCCCGATGCGGCATAGGCTTCGATAACGCGCGCAAAAGGCAGGGTTCCGGCGAGCGCGGCACTGGCTTTGAGGAAATTGCGTCTGTTGAACGACATTTTCGCAACCTTTCGGACAGAAGTGAACGACTTCCCGGAGCTTGCGCCTGTTTCGTGTTTCTCAAAATTGCTATGATTTCATCAAAGCGATGCAAAAAATTCATCGCTTTCTTATTAGGTGTTTGAAATGAGGCACTTATACACATTCAAACTGATCGAAGCGGTGGCCCGCGCCGGCTCGATGCGCAAGGCCGCGGAGGATATGAACCTCACCGGCTCGGCCCTGACGCGGCGAATCCAGCGTTTCGAACAGGAATTCGGGGCAAAGGTGTTCGAACGCCTCCCCGGCGGCGTACGCCTCAATCCCGCCGGCGAATTGCTGCTGCATCACTACCGCGCGACATTGTCCGACCTTGCGCGGGTACAGGGACAGGTCGCCGATCTTGCCGGCGTTCGCCGCGGCCATGTCTCGATTGCCTGTTCGCAGGGAATGCTGCCCTATTTCCTGCCCGAGCAGATCGCCCGTTATCGCACCGAGCATCCCGGCGTCACGTTCAGCGTCAATGTGCGCGACCGCACCGAAGCCGAACAGGAACTGGCCAGCTATGCCAGCGATCTCGCACTGGTTTTCGAGCCTGTCTATCTGGTGGATTTCGAGGTGATCCACGTCATCCCGCAGGAAGTCCATGTCGTCATGGCGGCCGATCATCCTCTGGCGAAGAAAAAGGAAATCCGTCTGCGCGACTGCCTCGACACACCCCATGTGGCGCCATCGGCGCAATATGGGGTGCGCTACCTGCTGGACTTCGCCGCGCGGCGCAGCTCGCGGCGTGTGTCACCGGTGGTGGAGACCGAGAGCTTCGAACTCATTCGCCATTATGTGCTGCACGAGAAGCTGATCGGCTTCCAGATTCCCATCGGCCTGAAAAGCTCGGAGGCCGGTATCGTCCATCGGCCGGTCTCCTCGCGCGACCTGTCGCCGGGCAGTCTTATCCTGGGGCAGATGCGCGGGCGCACCCTGCCCGTGGCGTCCGCCCGGTTCGCCATGCAACTCGCAAACACGCTCAAGGACTATCCGGCGGCCTGAAAGACCGGTCCGGCGCGGCCATCGCAAGTTCCGGTCAGATCGGTGCGCGCTTAATGCGACAGGCTTCAAGCCTGTCCTCACGGACAAGCGACTGGGGTCGGCGTGAAGCGCGGCTCTGCAACCCGTTGCATCGCTCCACCGGCCGCGAATGGCATTGCACTACATTTTCAGGGCGCCAAACAGGCACAAAGCGTATAGCGGGCGGGCCACCAAACTCCGATCTTGAAGCTGTTTGGCACCTAGGGTTTTTCTAATTTTGGCTATCTGGTCAGATGCTCGCCATCAAGAATGGCTTCACCGCCTGTATGAAATAGGAGAAGTTTTGTGGGGTTCAGCGGCAAAACTTCTTAGGTATAGGGTGGAAAGAGCACGATGTAGATTCGGTTGGCACTTGCATCGGGGGCAAGTCATGACGACAGCATTCCATGAGGTGAGAAATGAATGCTGTTGAGATCGAACAGGCCGTCAGCAAATTGGCCGAGCAGCCATTCGATGCCGAAGAGTTCCCGTATGAATTTCTCGCGGCGTTCAACAACAAGCCGGCCACGCTCAAGCGGTTACGCAGCGGCACCAGTGGATCCGTTTCCACCCGTTCGCAATTTTTCCATGAGCCGGACCAGTTCCTCTGTCTCACTTGGTGTTAGCGGCGACAACACAGCCCGTTCCGCATCAAGCATTTTGGGGGTCAAATCTTCATAGACCCTCCACCCAGCGCTCGAGAGCCGGAGAATCTTGCTTCTTCCGTCATTTCGATTGGTGCGCTCGATCAGCCACCCTCGCTTACGGAGCCGGGCGATCGCGCGGCTGACCGTTACCTTGACCATGCTTGACTTTTCAACGACTTCTGCGGCTGTGAGCGGCTGGTTTTCGGCCAGAATTGCCATCGTTCGCCATTCAAAGGCTCTCATGCCATAAGCGGTTTCATAGACTTGCGATATTTGCCCCACCACATGCGTGTAAAATAATCGCGCTTTGTAAGGAAAATATCCCGATAGCTTGAAGCTATTGGTCAGTGGGTCATCTTCGGATCGTTTGGTTCGCTTCGTCCCCGACATGGCTGAATTTCGACCTTAGCAGTTGAAATCATTGTGACAATCACATAGCGCAAAGCCAAACCGGTTTCAACTGAAATTAAATATTGACAAAGTTTCACTAGATACTAAAACAAGTAACATCTGAAACTTTTTGGGTGGACACGGTTTGAAACCAACAACGAAGTCCGTGCATCCAAAAACACTTGGGAGGGAAAAATGAGCGTCCAAACAGAACAACCCGCAAAGGATCGCGGGCTCTATCTGCCGTTTCTGGCGCCTGTGTATGAAAGGCTCGACCCGCTTGCATTCTTGGCGCTGCGCGTCGCCACTGGTTTGCTTTTGGTGCCGCATGGCGCGCAAAAGCTTTTTGGTTGGTTCGGCGGAGGCGGGATTGCCGGGACGGCCGGGTGGCTCGAATCCGTCGGCTACCAGGCTCCGACTGTGTTGGCCCTGCTGATCGGGCTGGTTGAGTTTGTCGGAGGGCTGCTGATTGCCTTCGGCCTGCTGACCCGCCCTGCAGCCGCAGCAACGGCAGTCTTTATGGCTTTTGCCGTCAGCTTCCATCTCGGCAACGGATTTTTCTGGACCGCTCGCGGGTACGAATACCCCATCCTTTGGGGTCTGGCTGCCGCATTCTTCGCGATCAAAGGCGCCGGGGCATATTCGATCGACAAGAAAATCGGCCGCGAGATCTAAAAGCTCAAGCGCTATCCAAGGGAGAAAACAATGTCCTATGTTGCACTTCGGTCCGTACTGTCTCGGGCAATCCGGGCAGGCTCGGTGGCTGCACTTGCCGCCACATTCAGCGCCACGGTCGCGTCCGCGGAAGAGCTGGTCATGTCGTCCTGGCTGCCTCCGGCGCATCCGATCGTTACCGGCGTGATCACCCCCTGGGCAAAACAGGTCGCTGACGTGACCGAAGGCCGCGTGACGGTTCGCATTCTGCCAAGCCCGCTCGGCCCACCGCCCGCTCATTTCGACCTGGCGGCGGACGGAATCGCCGACCTGACCTACGGTCTGCACTCCTTCACGACGGATGACCGCTTTCTACGGTCGCGTCTGGGTCAGTTCTCGTTCCTGGGCGATACCGCGGAAGCTACATCCATGGCCTACTGGAATGTATATGGCGGGGATCTCGATGCGCAGGCCGAACATGAGGGCACCAAACTTCTGGGGCTGTTCGTTCATGGTCCGGGCATGTTCCACAACAATCAACGGCCCATCGACACTCCTCAAGACTTCGAGGGGCTCAAGATTCGTGTTCCGGGCGGCTATATCGCCGAACTCATGGAAGAGCTGGGTGTGACCACGCAGTTCATGGGGCCGGGCGACGTGTTCGAAAAACTTTCGACCCGGGTCATTGATGGCGTCACCTTCCCTGCGGAAGCGTTGAAATCATTCAACCTTTCACAGCATCTCAGCGATGTGCTGACTGTCCCCGGGGGATTTTACAACACCAGTTGGTTCCTCGTGATGAACGAGGAGAAATGGGATGGCATTTCCCAAGCAGATCGCACAGCGATTGAAGCCATCTCCGGCGCCGCCTTGGCGGCGACTGCCGGGAAGGCCTGGGACGCCGCGGATGCTGCTGGAATGGCAGATGCAAAAGAGCACAGCCTGAACATTCAGTCTGCCAATGATGCCGTGCTTGCCCGGATCTCCGAAATTGCGTCTGCAAAGGAAGCGGAATGGGCTGAAAAAGTTGCGGCTCAGGGCTTTGACGGCGCGGCCGCTCTGGCGGCGATACGGAAGCAGGCCAAAAAATGACGGGCACCGGGCAAGCAACGCCCGCCTCCAAACAGCCCAGCCAGGTCGTAAAGGCCTGGCTGGCATTTGAGCGCGGCGTCGGTCTCCTGTGTGCGGTGATCCTCCTGACCATGATGTTCCTAACCGGCTTGGATGTTGTCGCGCGCTATGTCTTCAACGCGCCGATCCGCGGGGCATTCGAGCTCACAGAGGTTCTGCTGGTCTGCCTCGTCTTTTGCGCCATGCCTTTGACGACGCGCGAGTCGTGGCATGTCGAGGTGGCGCTTTGGGAACCCACTTCGCGCGTGGGCATGGGTCTACGCCATTTGCTTGCGATCGCGGCCGGC
Organism: Rhodobiaceae bacterium; assembly: GCA_020441995.1. Lineage (GTDB taxonomy): Bacteria > Pseudomonadota > Alphaproteobacteria > Rhizobiales > Tepidamorphaceae > JACKJK01. Next base: position 5,565 of record JAGRLC010000103.1, on the reverse strand, counting down.
CTCGCGGTCTTCGGCGCATTGGCCTTGCAGCTGACCGATCACGCCACGCGGTTGGCCAAATACGGCTCGGTGACCAACTCGCTTGGTATCCCGCTGTCCTACATCGCCATGGTCGCCGCCATCTGCTGTGCTTTAAGCGCACTGGCGGTCATCCTGGGTGCCATGCGGAAATTCTGAGGCCCGTCATGATCGAGTCCCTATTCGCCTTCATCGCCTTGTTCGGCCTCGTGTTCCTGCGGGTGCCTATCGCCTTTGCGATGATCATCGTCGGCACGGTGGGTTTCGCCCTCTTGCGTAACTGGGAGGCAAGCCTGCGCCTGACGGGAAACGCGGCCTTCGATACCGTTTTTTCCTTCACCCTGTCCGTCATCCCGCTCTTTATTCTGATGGGAAACCTGCTGACGTCATCGGGTGTCTCCGACGCGCTCTTCTCGACAGCCCATCGCGCACTCTACCGGCTGCGTGGAGGGCTCGCCATGGCGACGGTGGTGGCCTGCGGCGGGTTTTCGGCCGTCTGCGGGTCGTCTCTGGCAACGGCGGCAACCATGTCCAAGGTGGCCATGCCCACGATGCGAAAAACCGGCTATGCCGACAGCCTGGCGACAGGGTCGATCGCGGCTGGCGGAACGCTCGGAATTCTCATTCCACCATCGGTGGTGATGATCATCTATGGACTGATAACCGAGGCGGATATCGGCAAGCTGTTCATCGCAGGTGTACTGCCGGGGCTGATGGGAGTGCTGTTTTACATGCTCGCCGTGGCGATTGCCGTACGGGTGAAGCCCTCGCTCGCCCCTGATGGAAGCGATGAACTGCCGGTATCTGGTGGCGACGTCGGCGGTGTTGCCGCTGTTATTGGGCTCTTTGCCGTCATCATGATCGGTATCTATGGCGGGTTTTTCACCCCGTCCGAAGCCGCCGCCATTGGCGCGATTTTTTCCCTTATTATCGCCTGGATGCGCGGCGGTCTGACGATCAGGCGCCTGCTCGATAGCTGCATCAACACGGCCAAGACCAGCGCGATGATCTTCGCCCTTATCATCGGCGCCGAGGTCTTTTCGAACTTTGTCAGCTATGCGGGTCTGCCGGACGCAATCCTGGCTTGGGTGACCGGTCTGAATGTCGGGCCATTCATGGTCATCATCACCCTCATGCTGGTCTACATCGTACTGGGTGCAGTGCTGGAAAGCCTGTCGATGATCTTTTTGACCGTACCGATCTTCTTTCCGCTGGTGATGTCTCTGGACTTTGGCGACGGGTGGCTGGGACAGCCGGACAACGTCGCCATCTGGTTCGGCATACTGGTCGTTGTCGTGACGGAAATCAGCCTGATTTCTCCGCCAGTCGGCCTGAACGTCTTCGTTCTGCGCAGCGTTCTCAAGGACGTGCCAATTACCACGATGTTTCGCGGCATCATGCCGTTCTGGGTCTCGGACATCTTCCGGCTGGCCACGCTCATCGCCTTTCCCGCCCTTTCCCTCGTACTATTAGGGTCCTGAAACCATGAACGATAATTCCCTCAGTATCGCCCCGTCGCTGCCCGGCCCTAATGCTGGCTATGTGCCTGGTTTTGGAAATGACTTCGAAACCGAGGCGCTGCCAGGCGCACTGCCACAAGGCATGAACAGCCCCCAGAAATGCAACTATGGGCTATACGGCGAACAGCTTTCCGGCACTGCCTTTACCGATGTGCGCCCGGAGCGGACCTGGTGTTACCGGATCCGGCCCTCGGTCAAGCATTCCGCCCGTTACACGCGGATTGACGTTCCTCTTTGGAAATCGGCTCCGAATATCGAACCGGATGTCACCTCATTGGGCCAGTACCGGTGGGATCCGCTTCCAACCTCCCCGGGCCTGAACTGGATCACCGGCATGCGCACAATGACGACGGCCGGCGATGTCAACACGCAAGTCGGTATGGCAGCCCACGTTTATCTGGTCACTTCGTCGATGGAGGACGAATATTTCTTCTCTGCCGATAGCGAATTGCTGGTTGTGCCACAAGAAGGCCGCCTGCGCTTTGCGACCGAGCTCGGTGTCATCGACCTGGAACCCAAGGAAATCGCCATTCTGCCGCGCGGTTTGCTCTATCGTGTCGAGGTGATCGATGGCCCATGCCGCGGATTTGTCTGCGAAAACTATGGCCAGAAGTTCGATCTTCCGGGTCGCGGCCCGATTGGCGCGAACTGCATGGCCAACCCGCGCGATTTCAAGGCACCGGTCGCGGCCTACGAGGATCGAGAGGCACCATCCACTGTCACGATCAAATGGTGCGGGCAGTTCCACCGCACCGAGATCGGGCAGTCACCGCTGGATGTGGTGGCCTGGCACGGCAATTACGCGCCCTATAAATACGACCTGCGCAATTACTGCCCGGTGGGGGCGATCCTGTTCGACCATCCCGACCCCTCGATCTTTACAGTGCTGACCGCACCTTCGGGCGTGCCGGGCACGGCAAACATCGACTTCGTGCTGTTCAGAGAACGCTGGCTGGTGGCCGAAAACACCTTCCGTCCCCCCTGGTACCACAAGAACATCATGTCCGAGCTTATGGGCAATATCTATGGCCAGTACGACGCCAAGCCGCAGGGCTTCGTCCCCGGCGGGATCAGCCTGCACAACATGATGCTGCCCCACGGCCCCGACCGCGATGCCTTCGAAAAGGCCTCCAACGCCAATCTCGGTCCGGACAAGCTGGACAACACCATGTCCTTCATGTTCGAGACCCGTTTTCCACAACACCTGACCGCCTTTGCCGGGCGCGAGGCGCCGCTTCAGGATGACTACATCGACTGCTGGGACAGCCTGGAGAAAAAATTCAACGGCACACCGGGCAAGAAATGAAACTGTATTCTTACTGGCGCTCGACCACGTCACTCCGGGTTCGCGCGGTATTGAACGTGAAGGGGTTTGACTACGACATCGTGCCCGTGAACCTGCTTAGGTCGGAACACAGGAGTGGCAGCTTCGCACGGATGAACCCCTCGCGCGGCGTTCCGGTCCTGGAACTGAGCGATGGAACCCATCTGGCTCAGAGCCACGCGATTATCGAATATCTCGACAACATTCGCCCTGGCCCGCCCATTCTGTCCGCCGATCCACTGGAACGTGCACGCGAAATGGCGGCTGTTTTTAGCGTCGCGATGGACGTACATCCGGTGAACAACCTGCGGGTGCTGAACTATCTGCGCGACCCGCTTGGTCAGCCCCCGGAAAAAGTTGCCACCTTTGTTCGCCATTGGCTGTTCGAAGGACTGATGGCCTTTCAGACAATGGTCCGGGACGACACCCCGTTTGCCTTTGGAGAGCGTCTGGGGCTGGCGGATATCTGCCTGGTCAGCCAGATGGTCAATGCCCGAAGATGGGAAGTCGATCTGGACCCCTTCTCACGGTTGGTCGAGATCGATGCGCTATGCCGAGCCAATCCGGCAATCGATGCCGCCATGCCGGAAAACCAGCCCGACGCGCCTTTGGCCATCCGTCCAGCTAAGAAAGGTATCGCATGACGTTGCGAAGAAGCTGGGTCGCCAGCGCAAATTCCGAGGCAACAGATTTCCCGCTCAACAACCTGGCCTACGGGGTCTTCTCCCAAGGCAGCAATCCCCGCAGGTTGGGCGTGGCAATTGGTGAAAAAGTTCTGGATGTTGCCGCAATCGCCGACGAACATCTGCCATTCGCCTGTCCGTGGCTGAGCGATCAGCGCGGCTGGAACGGGCTGATGGAAGCCGGCCCCGAAGCATGGGAGCAGTTTCGGGCAGCGATCTCTCGTGTTTTGGCGGAAGGATATTCAGAAGCAGCTTCGGTCGCGCAACACTTGTATTCCATGCATGAAGTCGAGCTGCACCTGCCGTTTGCTGTAACCGAATACACGGATTTCTACGCCAGCCGTGACCACGCGTTCAACGTGGGCACGATGTTCAGAGGCGCTGAAAACGCGCTGCCGCCAAACTGGCTCCACATCCCGATTGGATATAACGGACGCGCCTCTTCGGTCGTTGTTTCGGGAACGGATGTCGTACGTCCCTGGGGGCAAGTCAAAGGCCCGGACGACGCGCTGCCCCGTTTCGCGCTTTCACGACGTTTCGACATCGAGCTCGAAATCGGAGCCATCGTCGGCACCCCGTCGCAAGGCCCGATCAGCGTCGATCAGGCCGACGCGAATATCTTCGGCTATGTGCTTCTGAACGATTGGTCCGCCCGTGATATCCAGGCCTGGGAGTACCAGCCGCTCGGCCCGTTCCAGAGCAAGGCGACGGCCACCACGATCAGTCCGTGGATCGTCACCAAGGCCGCGCTCGAGCCGTTTCGCTGTGAGACCCCTGAGCGAGAGTTCGAGCTTCTGCCGCATCTTCGGGACACCCGTCCGATGCTTTACGACATCACTTTGCAGGTCACCCTGAGCCCAAACGATGGGCGGGAAGAGGTCATTGCCCAGACGAACTACAACACGATGTACTACTCGGCCGCGCAACAGCTGGCACACCATACGACCTGCGGCTGTCCGATGCGCAGCGGAGATTTGTTGGGATCGGGGACCATCTCGGGTCCCGAAAAACAGAACCGCGGATCGCTTCTGGAAATCACGTGGGGTGGAAAGGAACCGATCACGCTAGAGAGCGGCCAGACACGCAGCTTTCTTGAAGACGGAGACCGGGTCACCTTCCGGGGCGCCGCCAAAGGGGATGGTTTCAGGATCGGGTTTGGCATTTGCGACGGGACCGTGATCGCAAACCCCCAGCCGGTGGAAGTCACTTATTCAGACTGACTTTTTCCTTGAAAACCCAATTTGGGTGCCCGGAGAGACCAAAGGAAACTCTGGATGTCAAACCTGAGTGGTAAAACACTTGTCGTCACCGGCAAGACGCGTCTTGCCTGCTTCGCGGCGGCAGATTGCGGCAATGCTTTCCTCGCCACGAAGGCCCTCCAGCACGATATGGATTTTGTCCTCTGCCGAGTGGTGCTTGCGCGTCGCGCGGCGAAGGCCCTTGATCGTCTTCACTGCCGCCGATATCTGCGGTCCGGATTTCTGTCTCAAGGGCGCCGATGTCGGCCACGAACTTGAATACACGGTCGACGTAAGGCCAAGGGGTGTGGACTCCCCTGAGCTACGACTTGCCAATTGCGATTGGGAACGCAAGATCGCTGCGGAAGCCAAGAGCGCGATTGAAACACGCTTTCCAGTTGGGTCGTGGGTCTACATTGAAAACGTCGAGGAGGGCAGCTTTTCTGGCAGAATAGTCGCAGACATTAAGCAACGATACGGAAATCAGCGTTGGCGGACTGTGACAAAGGTTCTGCTCGAAAGAGAGGGGCGATGGGGAGTGCCCTATGACAGAAACCATCCCTTTGATTGGCGCCAAGACCTCCCGAGTGAGGAAGCAAAAAACTGCGGTCGTGGTTGCTAATTGGTTGCCAGGCTAACCTAGCCAATCCGAAAAACTCTTCTAAGCAATTGAAATTATTGGCGCGCTTGGAAGGAGAAACTTCCAACGCAATTTTCGATGATTTGGCCGCCTGGGAGAGCTATCTGAAGGCCGAAAAGATCAACCTTCGCCACCTCAATTC